>NZ_PDHT01000012.1:0-176075 GCF_002917135.1 Methylobacterium sp. V23 | reverse complement strand
TCATCGAGGTGCAGGTCGGCTCCTACACCGGCGAGGACGACATCATCCGCGTCGAGGATATCTACGGACGGTGAGACGGTCGACGGGCGCTCAGGCCTTGTCGCCCTCGTTCGGCTGAGCGCTAAGGCAGCCGCGCTGCGGACCGCGACACGGTGGATCAAGGAGACCGTCCCGGCCGTGCCGTCGAAAGCCCATCGTAACCACTTCCCGTCCGGCGGCCAGTGGAGCGTGATCGTTCGGGATTCGGGAAACGAGCCTAGCTGGGTGCATCGCGTTCGATGAGCGCCGATCCAGCGTGACGGGTGACGGCGTACGCGGCCGTATCTCACGGTCGGCGGGAGAGCCCGTTGCGGCCTCGCAGGCTCTCTCATGCGCGGGGGACGGTGATCTGGGGCTCCTGGCGGACCGGAGCCGTTTCGTGAACGGGGTTCCCGAGTCCGGCAGGGCAAAAATCCGTACCTTGGCATCGGAATCCGGGCCACCGGACCGGCTGATTTGTATCGACCGGTCGAGGTGCTCTAAAGGACTGCCCCAGGGACGGGATTTTCGCGCAAGGCCCGTTCGTTCTGGCAGGGTGCCGGGTCATCAGCTGGCAGCAATGTATCCCATGTTTACAATGCTCAACCACATTTATTCGGCCTGGCGCGTCAAAGAATTACTAAAAATTCTCAACGAAAACATCAATTTCGAAGAATACTCCGCTTTGAACCCGGACGTGAGTCCGGGTGGGATGCACCCGGCGCATCATTTCATTCGGTTCGGTTGGTCTGAAAATCGGTTGGTAACCGGAAACCGAACGGCTGCGGATTTTTTTGCGACCCATTCGTCCGTCGCAGATGCCGTCAAAAAGTTGAATAAAAACGTCTATCTGAAGGAGGTCGAGAAAATATTCGACCGGAAGCATCCGCTTCTGTCGAAGAATGACGTTCGGTTCATCGGTTACGTCGAATCGAAGCTTGGGCTGGGAACTGCGACCCGGGGCACAGTCACGTGTTTCCGTCGGTCGTCCTCCCGATACTCTATCTATCCCTACAGCCATGGCGCGGTGGACAGATACGAGGCGAAGTTTCAACCTGAGAAATACGATACCTATCGTCGACACAAGATAAACGTCTTCGAACTCGGTCTCGATCACATTGAGCATGCCATCCACTACGTTCATGGTGGATCCGAGGCCAGGTCTTACAATATCCTGAAGCTGTACTGGGAGCTCTCGGAGATACCGTCGGAAAGAATCGAGGCCTTGAACCTCTACGACGAAATTTGGGCTCCATCGAAGTTCGTGCATGATG
This sequence comes from Methylobacterium sp. V23, assembly GCF_002917135.1. NCBI lineage: Bacteria > Pseudomonadati > Pseudomonadota > Alphaproteobacteria > Hyphomicrobiales > Methylobacteriaceae > Methylobacterium > Methylobacterium sp. V23. The sequence continues at coordinate 174,783 of NZ_PDHT01000012.1, read as the reverse complement.
CCGTTGCGAAGGTTTTCGAAAAGAAAATTTTGATCATACCGCCTTACGTCAATGTCACCGACCGGGGTCATTTCAAGAGAGATCGATTTGGCCTCTCAGAAGAAAAGTTCTACTTTCTATTCTCATTCGATTACAATTCGTCGATCCATCGGAAGAACCCTTTCGCTGTCGTGAGAGCCTTTCGGGCGGCTTTTCCGGCGAGCGATTCGTCCGTCGGTCTCGTGGTCAAATCCAACAATCCGGTGAATTCGTCCGTCGACCGACTCCTGGTCGAGGAGTTGAAAAGCATCGACGAGCGGGTCGTCTTCATTGAGGATTACTTCGATCGGGCGACGATGCTCTCGCTGATCGCATGTTGTGATTGTTACGTCTCGTTGCATCGCTCGGAAGGGTACGGCATGGGCATGGCGGAAGCCATTTGCCTCGGCCGCAAGGTCATTGCGACGAATTATTCGGGCAATGTCGATTTCCTGAATCAATACAACAGCTTCCCGGTCGATTACAAGATCGTCGACGTCGAGGCCGATCAGTACTACCTCGCAGCCGGCAAGACATGGGCTGAGCCCATCCATGACAGTGCCGTACAGCAGTTCCGTGCCGCCGCCCGCGATCGTGGTCCCCGCGCCAGAGGCCTTATCGAGCGGACGCTGTTCTATCGCCGTTCCATACCCAGCAAAGCGCGGTTGGCGAAGATGATGTCGGCGCGGATCCGCGCCATAAAGAAAGAATTCCGGCTTCATTGAAGCGGGTCTCAAGTCCGGCGCGACGCGCGAGCTGGATAAAAAATCTGGGAACAGGCGAGCGCGCAGTCGCAACGGATCATCGCGCGCGTCAAGCTCGCGATCGGTCGGATCGTCCTTCGACCGTCGCGCGGTTCTGGTCGAGACGCAGCCGCAGGACATGATCGGGAATGCCCTGTTCTTGAGCGAAAATCCGATCGCGCTCTTCCATGCTGCGGATCGCCGCCTCCGGATCCGGGTGCAGATCGATCCCGAAGCGCTCCGCCCAGAATCGCCCCTCGATCGTCGAGACGGCGCGCTGCTGGGCCACGTCGAAGGCGTGGGAGTGGTAGACCACCGCGTCGTCGACATAGGCCTTCTGGAAGCCGAGCCGCAGCGCTTCCGCCGCCCAGACTTGGTCTTCGCCCCATTCGATGTCGGGATAGGGCAGGATCTTCCAGGCTTCCCGGGACATCGCTGAGTTGTTGTCCGAGTAGAATTGCATCGTCATCCCCCAGCTCTGACCGCCGGGGTAGAGGAAGCTCGGCAGGCCGCCGTCGCGATCGATCACGTTGGGCAGGAGTGCGAGGCGGTCGAACATCTCCTGCAAGTCGCGCCGCGTGAAGGGATCGTGGTCGGGATAGGCCTCGTGCCGGCCGATCACGCCCGCGACGCGCGGGCCCCGCGCGAAGCCGCCGATCAGGGCCGACAGCCAGTGCGCATCCTTCGGACAGGCATCCTGGGTCAGAAGCGCGACGTAATCGCCCTCCGATCGGGCGATTCCGAGATTGCGCGTCCGCCCGTGCTGGAACGCGGCCTTGTCGATCGTCTCGACCCGGAACTTGCCGCCGCGTGCCCGCACGCGCTCGGCGGTCCCGTCCGTCGAGCCGCTGTCGATGACGAGCACGTCGTGGGGAAACTCGCAGGCCTGGCCCGCGAGGGCGTCGAGCACACGGATGAAATCCGGGCCGGCATTGTAGGTCGGGATGAAGACCGTGGCCCGCGTGCCTGTCAGCACGGCGGGTGCCGGGAACGGCTTCACGGTGACCGGGGTGAAGCCGGTCTCGCCGAGCCGCTCGAGCAGAGCGGCTTCCAGCGCGCGGGCGCTCCGCTCCCAGGACGTCGCCTGCGTGAAGGCGAGACCGCGGGCCCGTTGCAGGGCCTGGCGATCCGGATCGGAGGCGAGGCGCTCGATCGCGTCGGCGATCGCGTAGGGCATCGGGCCTGCGAAGGTGACCTCGTCGTTCTTGAAGATTGCCCGGGTGCTCTCGGTGTCGATCTCGATGACGGGCAGGCCGCAGGCCATCATCTCCAGCGGGATCAGCGAGTAGTTCGTCGTCGAGAAGACCACGCCGAGGTCGCAGGAGCGGTAGAGCGCAGCGAGTTCCTTCGGCGTCAGGATGCCGTGCTGGACGTGGGGAAACGCATACTGAAGCACGAGGTCCGCCTGGCCGAACAGCGCGACCTCGAACGGAAATCCGCGCTCGGACAACGCTTCGAACGCGGCGAAACCGAGGGCGACGGCCCGGCGCGGCGTATGCTCCCGCGCGTAGAAGGCGATCCGGATCGGCCGGGCGGCGACAGGCGGCCGCGGCGCCCCCTCGGAATAGACCGTGTGATCGGCACAGAGCTCCCAGGCCCGGGCCCAGACGCCGCGGGCCCGCATGCGGTCCAGCAGCCAGGTTCCGGCGCAGAGATGGGCGAACCCGAAACCGTAGGTGGCCTCGGCAATCAGGTTCAGGTCCCCGACCGCGTGGAAGGAGGGCTCGAAGTCCTGGATCAGGTAGAAGCGGTCCTTGACGTTCTGCACCTGCGCGGCCGGATAGGCGCTCCAGCAATCCGTGGCGATGAGGACGTCGGCCGAGATCTGCCGCACGTCGTCCGACAGAAAGCGGACATGAACGCGCGGTCCGATGGGCCGGTACCAGGTCTGGAGCAGGCGCTTTGCCAGCGCCTGGTCGTGAAAATGTGCGGCATTCTGAAACCACAGGGTCTGGTGGTGCCCGAAGCGTTCGAGCCACTCGACGAGACGGAAAATCGTCATGTGTCCCCCGGCCCCGCCCTGGGCGAAGGAGGGAACGATCCAGTGCACGTCGAGGGCATTCGGGTTGAAGAGCCGGCTGACGGGCGCCACCGGGCGCGGCGGCCGCCGCGCGATCCGCGGCGTATCCCGGGACCAGAGCGTCGCGGGCGGGCACGTGCTGCTCTCCCGGTCGGGAAGTCCCGCGACGGGAATCAGGCGGGCCCGGTGTTCGGTGATGTAGTTGCGGACCGCGTAGCCGGAGGCGCGCACCACCAGCGGCATGATGCGTTCCAGGGCATGCGCGAAGGTCAGGTCGACCTGATCCGCTTCGGCTTCGAACCGGTCGAGGGTCGTCAGGGCGTCCGCGAGCGTCGCCAGGCCTGCGCTGCGGTACCAGGCCATCGATCCGGCCGGGTAGTCCGGCTGGACTCCGGCAGCGGCCGGGAGTCCGAGCACGGCGAGGAAGGCGTCGATCGTCGCGCTGTTCTGCTCGACGTTCACGTATTCCCGGATGCGGTGGAAGTTGCGCGGGTACAGGCAGCCCAGCGTCGGGTCCGCCGCGAAGCTTTCCAAGACCCAGTCGACCAGCGCCTTCGATCCCAGGGTCTGATCGAAGAGGTAGTGGCGCCACTCCTCGCCCCAGGAAACGTGGGTGCTGACCTTGGTGTGCAGATGCAGGACGACGTCGCAGGCCCGCCAGAGGTCCTGGCATCCCACCAGGAAGGGGCCGATGTCGCGGCCGCGATTCGGCACCACGCGGACCTCGGTCGTCTGCGTCACGGCATGACGGGCCATCGCGCGGGCGATGAACTGTGCATCGGCCGCGGAAACGGCCGTGATGACGATCAAGGCGTCGGGCAGCAGGTTGTGGAAGCCCGGGATCAGTTCCTTGATCAACTCCGGGTAGAAGCAGTGCGCGTGAACGCAGAGGCGCAGCGCGGACCCTGTCGTGTCGGTGGCGCGGTCCCGCAGGTCGACCGCGATCGACTCGGCGCTTGCCGTCTGCGGGACGATCCGCTGAACCTGCTCATGGTACGTGTCGATCAGGCTCCGTCCACGGCTTTCCAGCGCGGCGAACGTCCGATGATAGTAGAAGGACTCGAACGCGGACGACGGATCGCGGGACTCGAATTGCCCGAAATGGATGAAGTGCTGAAGCGGATCGATGTTCGCGTCGACGACATCGGGATGGTGGCTTCTGTAGAAATCGGCATCGAAAACCGACTTGAACGTCGCCTCCGCCGCCGCTGACGTCGCCGGCGGCGCCTCCCCCCGAAGACGCCAGCGGTAGCTCCCATAGAGCGCGACACAATGTTCGGCTGGAGTCTTGGCGCTGAGATCGAGGGTCGGGTGAGCGGCGTAGAACGCCTTCGGATCGAAATCGTCCGTCGGACGTCGCAGTTCAGGGCCACCATCCAGGAGGTAGTGGATCAGCGGATTGATCCCGATCTCTTGGACGTCGTGATAGGATTTCAGGTAGAACTGCGTATCGAAGAACGGTGAGGGCCTGAAGCCCTTCTTCCAACCGATCGTGTGAAAGTGCTTCTCGGCGTTGATGTAACGCCCGATGCCGTAGCTCTTCCTGTAGAATGTCCGATTGAAGAGATTACTCTTGCGAATCATGCCGACATGTCGTCGGAAAGATTTTCTTCTTCGCAAGAAAATCATCGTATCTCAGACCTTGCCGCGAAAATAAGATGCGGGCGCCGCGCCTGTCGAGGACCGGAGGCTCTGACGCCTTGGACCGAGCGAACCGAAACGGGGCCGATCGCATCTGCGCCGAGGCCTCCGCGCAGACCGGTGGCCTGATAGCACCCCCCCTCGGCACCCGGCAACGCAGTCCCGGACCGGGCACCGCCCCCACGGATCTCACTCGGCAACTGAGGCCGTCGCGGTCGTGCTGAGCCCGGCAGCCGTGACGCCGCTGCGCGGACCCGGTCGATGTCGTGAGGCCAACTCCCGAAGCGACGCGTCTCGATCCTTGGTTGTCGCCGATTCCGGGGTTATGGACGTCCGATGAAAGCAGTCTACACAGCGCGTGGCGACGGCCTCGGCACCCGCATGCTCTCGGCGCTCTACGCCCGCATCCTGGCGGAACATCTCGGCCTGCCGCTCAAGGTGATCTGGGCACCGCTGGGCGGCGCGAGCATCTATGCCGATTACGGGCTGATGCACCCGGATTTCCTCCTGGATATCTTCGCCGATCGGACCCTGTTCCGCGACGCGAATCCAGGCCTCTGCGGCGTGATTTTGAGGAGCGACGCGATCGCGGATGTCAGGCTTCGAAGCCTGTACCATTCCATCGATCAGCTCGCCGGTTTGAGCGCGGACGAACTGCGGGATGCCTTGGGAGAATCGGAGGACCTGCTCTACGATTTTCCGGGCCCGCTCATCACCTTCATGTCCAGCGAGATCAATCTCGGAAGCGCCCTCACGGCTGCGTGGTCGAAGGTGAACTGGAGCGCAGCGGTCCTTGAGGCGGTCGGGTGCATCGGCAGGCGTATCGACCTTCCCACCTGCACTGCTGTCCACGTCCGCCGTGGCGACATTCTCGACGTCGTCAATCGCGCCGACCTCGAGCATCTCGTCAACGATGGGATGGTTCAGGTCCTGCAGCGCTATACACCGCTCGCGGCCTTCTTCCAGCAGATCGACGCGTCGCGCCAATTGGGCGACATCCTGGTCTGCACGGAGGACGCGGATGTGGTGCGGCGCTTCGCTGATCGCTACGGACGAGCGCGCGTCGCGTCGAGCATCGGCCTCGACCTCACCGAGAACCAGCGCGCAGCGACCGACCTGCTGCTGCTCTCGAAGGCGCGGCAGATCTTTGCCCCAGCCGTCAGCTTCTTCTCGCATTGCGCCGCCGCGGTCAGCGGCGCTCGCCTCGTGAACACGGCCTGGGAGCTCGAGGCGAGCGTCGCAGAAATCCTGGCGTTCGTCGATCGGAGCGACGCAAAACGGGTGCGACAGATCTCGGCCATCGCGTATGCCGCCGCGAGTCGGCTGGCTAGCGGGCAGGACCCGGATCTCGCTCTGCGGTTCCGGGCCCAGGGCTTCGATTTCGATGAGGGTCTCTCGCGCCGCGTCCTTGTCGAGCCCCAGCCAGCCGATTGATGTGCCCTGGCGTATTGTCGCCGGGGTCCTGCAACTTGCTCCGGAGCAAGACTACAAGGCGCGTGATTTGCGTGTGCGAGAGGATTGAAGACCCGAAGCCGCTGGGCGGCGCACCCTGGGAATAATGCTATGATGCGTCGCCCGCGGGCTTGGGCGGAGAATGCGGCGGAGCATCGAATGGGGGTCTGGAATCCATCTCTCTGGGCAGCCCTGCTCATGGCCGGAGGCAATGCCCTACCCGCGGCCGCTGGATCCACGCCGGGCTCCGATCTCGTGGGCCGGTGGGTCAGCGAGGGGCTGGTGCTGACCATCGACCAGGATGCGGTCCAGGCGAATCGGGACCCCTCGAAGCCGTTCCAGTGGGACGCGCTGCACGTCCTCGACCGGACCGAAAAGATGATCGTCTTCGACATCGGCAAGGAGCGCTTCATCGGGTTGCTGGACGGCGACCATCTCACGCTGACTCAATCGGGCGTGCCCGGATCGCATGACCTGCGCCGCCAGGCCCGGGATCGCTGACGCGGCCGGGCGCTATTCAGGACAGGCTCGGCGCCCCCCGCGCCTCCGCCGCCCGAACTAGCGCCGTCAGTGCCTGATTGACCGGCGTGGCGATCCCGGCCGCCTGGCCTTTGCGCAGGATGAACCCGTTGAGGTGGGCGATCTCGCTCGCCCGGCCCCGGGCGAGATCCTGGGCGGTGGAGGAGACCTGGTCCGGCATGGTCGCCGCGAGGGCGAGAACCTGGCTCAGGATGTCGGACGCCACCGCGATGCCCGAGGCTTGCGCGACGGCGACGCATTCGGCCACGAGATCCGTCATCACCGCGTCGATGCCCGGCACGGCGAGCAGCCGGCCGTAGGGCAGCCGCGTGATCGCCGAGAGGGCGTTGTAGGCGCAGTTGACGATCAGCTTGCCCCAGAGGGCGTCGAGGACCCGGTCGGAGACCTCCGTCGGGATGCCGGCGGCCGCGAAGAGCGCGGCCACTTCGGCGCTGCGGGGGAACGGGCCCATCACCACATCGCCGCGGCCGTAATGCCGGACGTGACCGGGGCCCGGCATCCCGGTCGCGACGTAGACCGCCACCGGCACCACCGGCCGGCCGAGCACCGCCTGGAGCCGCTCGGGGTTGTCGACGCCGTTCTGGAAGCTCAGCACCGCTGCGTCGGGCGTCAGGAACGGGGCGATCGTTCGGCCGACCGTCTCGGTGTCACCGGACTTGACGCAGAACAGCACCACGTCGGCGCCGGCCACCCCCGCCGCTTCGGTCGTGGCCTGCAGACGCACGGCGCCCTGCCCGGTCGCGGTCTCCAGGATGAGGCCGCGCGCCTGGATCGCCTCCACGTGGACCGCCCGTCCGACCAGGGTGACCATGGCCCCGGCCTGCGCCAGCAGGGCACCGTAATAGCACCCGACCGACCCCGCCCCCATCACGGCGACCTTCATCCCGTCGTCTCCCTGTGCGCGATCCAGGGCCGAGGCTTACGGGAGGGCAACGCCCAGGGCCAGCCGATGTCCCGACTCGGTCTCAGGCCGCCAGCCCGGTCTCAGGCCGCCAGCGCGAGGGCCTCGCTGCCGGCGAGGCTCTCGGTCAGGAAGGTGATGAGGGGGCGCATGAGTTCGCCCGCGCGGTCCTCGCCGATCACCGTGACCTCGGTCATCGGCAGGGCGGGCCAGAGCTCGGGGGCCTGCAGGATCCGAAGACCCTCCTGCACGAAGGAGCGGCCGAGCAGGGTGACCCCGAGGCCGCCGGCCACCGCCGCCTGGACACCCATCAGGCTGCTCGCCGTGCAGGCGGCGACCCAGTCCCGGCGGACCGAGTCGAGCGCCGTGATCATCAGGTCGCGATAGCTGCAGGGGGCGGCCAGCATCACCAGGCGGGCGGGCTGGTTGAAATCCGGCTGGTGGTCGGCCGCCGCGAGCCAGACCAGGGGCTCGCGCCAGATCACCCGGCCGCGGGGGGCGGCGCCGCTCCGCTTGGCGATGACCGCATCGAGCCGGTCGGCGTCGTAGGCCTCCAGGAGGGTGCAGCTCAGGCCCGTCATCAGGTCGATATGCACGCCGGGATGCAGGCGGCCGAACCGGGCCAAGAGCTTCGGCAGCTGCCCGGGGATGAAGTCTTCCGAGACGCCGAGGCGCAGGGTCCCGGAGGCCGGTGGGGCACGGCAGGCGCGCAGCATCGCGTCGTTGAGTTCCAGGATCTGCCGGGCGGACACCAGGAGGCGCTCGCCGTCGCGGGTGAGGCCGAGGCGGCGGCTGGTCCGGTCGAAGACGCGCTTGCCGAGGATCTCCTCCAGGCGCAGCACCTTCTGGCTCACCGCGGATTGCGAGCGATGCACCACGTCGGCCGCCGCGGTGAAGCTGCCGGTCTCGGCCACGGCCACGAAGGCCCGCAACAGGTCGATCTCAAGGTCGGGATGGCGCATGGTGCAGTTGTCAAGCGGCTGCAAAGGCGATTGTCTATCAGAAATTCGAGTGGATCGCACCGCGGCGTCGCTTCCAGAGGCACGGCTGATCGGTCCTGCACCCACCCGGAACACCGGTCGCGTCCGCCACCTTGCCGTCGAGAGCAGGCGCATCACGGCAGCGAGGCGACGATGGGACAGGGTTACGACATGGCGTTCGGCATCGGCTTCGTCGCCGGATTGCGCAGCATGACGGCCTGCGCGGCGCTGAGTTGGGCTGCCGCGGCGGAGCGCACGCGCGGCGGCGCCATTCCGGGTGGTCCCGCGGCGCGCAGCCTGGCGACGGCGGCGGCGCTGGCCGAGATGGCCGGCGACAAGTTGCCCTTCGCGCCCGATCGCCGGATCCCGCCCTCCTTCGCGGCCCGGCTGGCAATCGGCGCGGTGGGTGGGTGGGCGCTGTCCGGCCGGCGGACGGCGCCGGAGGCGGGCGCGCTGGCCGGCATGGCCGGCGCCGTGGCCGGTACCCTCCTGGGTCGGGCCGCCCGGGGGCCGGACGTGCGGCAGTCCGGCGGGCTGGCGCGGGGGCTGGCCGAGGATGCGGTCGCGGCCGGGCTCGCCGTCCTGATCGTCCGCGCGGCCGAGCACCAGCCGCGCGACGCCTGATCGCCGTTTTGCCCGCTTGCGACCGCTGGGAGAGCGGGCCTGCGCATCACCCCGACGGCGAGGCAGAGCGTGGGGCGACGATTCGCGTCGTTCGAGGCCGGGAGCCCGAGGCCTCCCGGCTTCAATTCCAGCCCTCTGCGAGGTGGCCGAGACGCTGCAGAAAATCCGTCGCGTGACGGAACCACGCCAACATCGCGACGTTACGCGCGTGCGGGGCTCGATGGCCCGCGATCAGGGCGTCGGCCTGCAGGTCCGGCGTCCCTCGTCATCACGTTGCTCAACGGAGGATGTGGTCATGAGGACTTACGATGTGTCACCCCTGTTCCGGTCTTCGGTCGGCTTCGACCGGCTGTTCGACCTGCTGCACCAGGCCGAGCGGGTCGAGGCCTCGACGGCCTGGCCGCCCTACAACATCGAGAAGGCGGCCGAGGACCGCTATCGCATCACCATGGCGGTGGCCGGGTTCACGCCGGACGAGATCGACCTCGTCCAGCACGACACCACCCTGCTGGTCTCCGGGCGGTCGACGGGTCCGGAGGGTGAGCGCCAGTATCTCCACCGCGGGATCGCGTCTCGGTCGTTCCGCCAGACCTTCAACCTCGCCGAGCACGTCACCGTCCTCGGCGCGTCGCTCGAGAACGGGCTGCTCACCGTCGACCTGAGGCGCGAGGTTCCCGAGGCCCTCAAGCCGCGCCGCATCGCCATCGGCGGGGCCCAGGGCACCGTCGGACAGGACAACGCGCCGGCCCGGATCGCGGAGGCCGAGCCGGGGGAAACGCAGGAGCCCGGCGCGCGGAGCGCCGAAGGCGCACGGACAAGCGACAGCGCTCGCGGCCGGGGACAGCCCGAGGCCGCCTGATGCCCTGCCCGGTCCTCGGGCGATCCGAGCTCGGCCCCGTTCGGATATCCGATCCCTCGCGGACCCGGGGCGCCGTGACGACCTCCGGGCCGGCAAAAAATCTTTGGACGTCAACCATGCTGATGGAGCGAGCCATGAGTGTGAGAGATCTTCTTCCCTCGACGCGTAACGCGGGCGCCGCCGGGCCGGGCCCGATGCGGACCGAGCCGCTGAGCCCCGTCCTGACCCTCCACCGCGAGATGAACCGCCTGTTCGACGACGTCTTCAGCGGCCTGAACGGCGCGTCCACCCTCGGCCGAGGCGGCGTCGGCTGGCCCAGCGTCGACTACGTCGAGACGGACGAGGGCCTGCGGGTCTCGGCCGAGCTGCCGGGTCTCGACGCGACGGATGTCGAGGTGCTGATCGAGGACGGTGTCCTCACCCTGCGCGGCGAGAAGCGCTCGGAGACGAGCGACGCGGCCCGCGGCTACACGGAGCGCACTGACGGCCGCTTCGAGCGGACGATCGCGCTGCCCTTCGCGGTCGCGGCGGACAAGGCGGAAGCCACCTTCCGGCACGGCGTGCTCAGCGTGACGCTGCCCCGCTCGGCCCAGGTCCCGGCCTCGGCGCGCCGCATCGCGATCACCGGCGGCGCGCAGACCGAGACGGCCCATTGAGCGGTGCCCGAGCCCCGGGGGCCTGACGCGGCGGGCGCGCCCGCCGATCCGGGACTTCCGAAGAAATCCCGGTTCCCCGAAAGACCCTTGCTCACCGAAAGACCCTTGCTCACCGAGAGACCCTTGCTCACCGAGAGGAGGATGTCATGCAACTGTCGGACACGACTATCGAGCGCCTGGGGCCGTTGGCCTCGGCGACCCTGCGGGCGGCGGCCGTCGATCCCTTCGAGGCCTTCGTCGCGCCGGGCGACGTCTTCCGGCACCCCCGCGAAGTGCTGACCTATCCGGGCCTGTCGCTCGCCGAGAAGCGCGCCATCTTGGCCTCCTGGGCCTCGGATTCCCGCGCCGTCGAGTCCTGTCCGGCCCTGCGCTGCCTCGAAGGCTGCCGGGCCGAGCCGGTGCCCCTCGACGCGGTGCTGGGCGCGCTCCAGGCCCTGGACGCGGGGCCGGTGACGGGGGCTTGCGTCCGCGACGGCCTCGCGGGCGACGGCGCCCGGGCGGACGGCCTGAACTGAGGGCGGGGTGCGGGATGCCGACCTTTCCGCGCAAGACCCCACGCCATCGCCCGGTTCGGTCGCGGCGGGCCGGCCCGCCGCGCTCGGGCGCCGAGGCGACGCGCCTCGTCGACGGGGCCGCGACCACGGGCCTCTGCGTCGGGCTCGCCGCGCTCCTGCGGGTGTGGCCGGCCGGGCCCATCCCGGCGGGAGTGGTCCTGACCGGGCTCCTGGCGAGCGCCGGCTACCTCTGGCTCGCCGTGGCGATCACCGAGGACGACGCAGGCGGCGATCCCCGCCGCGCGACGGGCAGGGATGTGTCCGCCTGGAATGTGACCGCTTGGGATGTGGCGCTGGTGCTCCTCGCCGCCAGCGTCGCGGTGCAGGCCGCGGCCCCGCTCGGCCCGTGACGGGAGTGGAACCGCCACCTCGCCTGAACGCCATCGTTTCAGCCGCCCCTTCCCCGAAGGTGCCACACGGGCCTGCGGGCCCGCGCGGTACCCCCCAACGGGCGACCGTCGGGTCTCTGCCGGTCTCGCCGCCGCTGATGGCGGGACGGGAGCAAGCCGAACCCGCCGACCCTCCCGCGCCTTGCCGCGGCTCTGGCCCGCCTTGCCGCGGCCCGGGCCGTCCGGGGCCAAGATGGGCGCCTGGACGGGCAGGACCCTAAGGACAGCCGGGCGTTGCGACCGGGGCCGGGCCGCGTCGCGGGCTGCGCCGCCGGCCCGTGGGTCCGGCGGCGGGGCGCCTAGTCGTAGGGGTCATAGGCCGGTCTGTAGCCGTAGCCCACCGGACGCGGGCCGAAGCGGCGCGGGCCGTAGAATCCGTCCCGATCCACCACCACGTCGCGGACCACGGGCCGCGGCCGATACACCACCGGCGGCTCCTCGATCACCTCGCGGACGATTCGGCGCGGCACCACCACGGGGCGCTCGACCACGACCTCACGGACGACCTCGCGGGGCGGGACGACGATGCGCCGCTCCACGATCGTGCGGCGGGTCACCACCGTCTCGGGCGCCTCGTAGGCGTCGTAACTGTAATCGGCGGCCCGGGCGGCGGAGGGGCCCAGCAGCGTCCCGGAGACGAGTCCGGCCGCGGCGAGGCCGGCCCATGCGATCTGTCTCATGCTCGCTCATCCTTTCGTCATCGAACAGGGCCGCGCGGAGATCGGCCATGCCCGGTAACGCGAAGGGGCGGCATTTGGCCGACTCGCTCCGGCGCGATCAGTCGAAGACCCGCTTCAGTCGAAGACCTGCTTCAATCGATCACCTCGACCACCCGCCGGGTGCCCGGCTCGACCAGCACCGGATGGTCGTTGACGATGGTGTAGTTGTAGCCCTTCAGTGCGAATTCGGCGGGAACGTCGTAGTAGACCACCCCATCCTCGGGCAGCACCGCGCCGACCCGGACGGCGCCCGGATAGGCGTAGGACGGGCGACGCTCGGCGCTGGCGTAGATCCGGAAGCGCTCGCGCCGGTCGACCCCCAGGATGCCGTTGGCCGTGCCGACAGCGGCGCCGATCGCGCCGCCCACCACCGCGCCGAGGGGGCCGGCCGCCAGCTCGCCCCGCGCGGCCCCTTCCTGCGCGCCCTGGACGAGGCCTTGCGCCTGGACCGGACCGAGGCTCGCCAGGACGAGGGCCGAGGCGGCTGCGAGGATCTTGAGGGTCATGGGGCGGGTCTCCGGTGCGGATGGATGCGACTGCGAGCGGGCAACGCGGCCGGCCGCGTCCGGTGCCCACGACGCGACCGACAAGGCGGACCCGTGTCGCGCCGGACACAGGGGCGTCACGAGTCGGATCCATGAGGAAGCCGGCATGGCTCGGCGACACCGCCGGCCTGCGACGAGGCTGGCGGCGCAGGTCTCCCGACGCGCGCGTCACCCGATCACCAGGCAGGGACACGAAGAGCGATGGCGGCCGTCGAGACGATCGAAGCGCTGGAGCGCATCTACGGAGACCTCGGCGCCGTCGGGGAGGCCTCGACGACCAAGGTCGCCGACCACATCACCCCGGATTACGGGCGCTTCATCGCAGTCGCGCCCTTCGTCGCCCTGGCGACCGTCGGCCCGGAGGGGCTGGACTGCTCGCCGCGCGGCGATGTCCCGGGCTTCGTCCGCGTCGCCGATCCCCGCACGCTGATCCTGCCGGACCGGCGCGGCAACAACCGGATCGACAGCCTGCGCAACGTCGTGCGCGACCCGCGGGTCGGGCTGATGGTCCTCATCCCGGGCATCGGCAACGCCTTGCGGGTCAACGGCCGGGCCGTGGTCGAGGACGATCCGGCCCTGCTCGCCACCTTCGCGGTCGACGGCAAGGCGCCGCGCACCGCCCTCGTGATCACCGTGGGCGAGGTCTACTTCCAGTGCGCGCGCGCCCTCATTCGCTCGGGCCTGTGGCGCGCGGACAGCCACGTCGACCCGAAGACCCTGCCGACGCCCGGGCGGATCCTGGCCGGGCTCAGTGACGGCCGGGTCGGCGGCGACGCCTACGATGCGGCCTGGGCCGAGCGGGCGCGGCAGACGATGTGGTGACCGCCGGGCAGGGGTCCGCCGGGCCCCGCGGATGTGAATCCGCACCGCGCCTGGCCGGCTTGGCGCTGATGATGCATCAGAGCCGCGCTCCGTCTTGAAGTCCCGTGTCCTGAAGTCCCTCGCCCCGAAGTCCCCCGCCCCGAAGTCCCTCGCCCTAAAGTCCCCCGGACCTGATGATCGCCCTCCCCCCGCCCCACCGCGCCACCGAACCGTCCACCCGCCCTGCCCCGCCCCGGACCGGGATGGCGACGGCGCGCCGGTCGCCCGGCGCCGGGAGGCCGGCATGAGCGAGCTCGACGGCTGGGCGGAGCGCCGCCGCATCGCCGAGCAGGGGCGCGGCGAGCGGCCCTGGTCCCTCTGGGGGCCGTATCTCAGCGAACGCCAGTGGGGCACGGTGCGGGAGGATTACAGCCGGGACGGCAATGCCTGGCGCTCGCTGCCGCACGACGAGGCGCGCTCGCGGGCCTATCGCTGGGGCGAGGACGGCCTCGCCGGGCTCTGCGACGAGCGCGGTCAGATGTGCCTCGCCCTCGCCCTCTGGAACGGGCGGGACCACATCCTCAAGGAGCGCCTGTTCGGCCTCGCCAACGAGGAAGGCAACCACGGCGAGGACGTCAAGGAGGTCTACCACTACCTCGATGCGGTCCCGAGCCACGCCTACCTGAAGTTCCTCTACCGCTACCCGCAGGGGGCCTACCCCTACGACGACCTCGTGCGCGAGGGACTGCAGCGCGGCCGCGACCAGCCGGAATACGAGATCGAGGAGACCGGGCTGTTCGCCGAGAACCGCTTCTTCGACGTCACGGTGGAATACGCCAAGGAGGACGTCGAGGACATCCACGTGGTGATCACGGCGGTCAATCGCGGGCCCGAGACGGCGGACCTGCACCTCATCCCGCAGCTCTGGTTCCGCAACACCTGGTCCTGGAGCGAGACGGCGGCGCACCGGCGCCCGGTCCTCGCCCTGCGCCCCGACGGCGGCATCGCCTGCGAGCATCCCCGCCTCGGGCTCTACCGCCTCAGCTTCGACGGCTATCCCGACCCGCTGTTCTGCGAGAACGACACCAACCTGCGCCTGCACGGCTGGGAGCCCGACGCTCCGGGCCCGTTCAAGGACGGCCTGCACGCGGCGATCGTCGACGGCGACGACGGGGCCGTGCGCCGCGACGCCGGCACCAAGCTCGGGCTGCACTACTTCCGCCAGCTCGAGCCGGGCGAGACCACCCGGGTCACCCTGCGCCTCTCGGCCGGCCCGCGCCTGCGCCCCGTCGACCGCGAGGGCACCATCGTCCATCGCCGGATCGCGGAGGCGGATGCCTTCTACGAGGCGCTGCAGGACGGCATCGGCGATGCCGATTCCCGCGCCATCTACCGGCAGGCCGCCGCCGGCCTGATCTGGTCGAAGCAGCTCTATGCCTACGACGTCCGGCTCTGGCTCAAGGGCGACCCGCTCCAGCCGGAACCGCCCAAGGAGCGCGACGGCGGCCGCAACGTGCACTGGCGCCACTTCGCCGGAGCGGACGTGCTCTCGATGCCGGACAAGTGGGAATATCCCTGGTTCGCCGCCTGGGACCTGGCCTTCCACTGCCTGCCCCTGGCGCTGCTCGATCCGGACTTCGCCAAGAAGCAGCTCCTGCTCCTGACGCGCGAATGGTACATGCACCCGAACGGGCAGCTGCCGGCCTACGAGTGGGAGTTCGGCGACGCCAACCCGCCGGTCCATGCCTGGGCCACCTACCGGGTGTTCGAGATCGACCGGGACCGGCGCGGCGGGCGCGGCGACCTCGCCTTCCTGGAGGGCGTGTTCCACAAGCTCCTCATCAACTTCACCTGGTGGGTGAACCGCAAGGACGCGGAGGGCCGCAACGTCTTCCAGGGCGGCTTCCTCGGCCTCGACAATGTCGGGGTGTTCGACCGCTCGCGCCCGCCGCCGGGCTTCGGCCGCATCCACCAGGCCGACGGCACCGCCTGGATGGCGATGTACGCCCTCAACATGATGCGCATCGCCCTGGAGCTGGCGCTCCACAACGACGTCTACGAGAGCACCGCCTCGAAGTTCTTCGAGCACTTCCTGCTCATCGCCGAGGCGATGACCGACATGGGCGGCGAGGGCTTCGGCCTCTGGGACGAGGAGGACGAGTTCTACTACGACGAGGTCGACATTCCGGGCGGCGGCATGCTCCCCCTCCGGGTCCGCTCAGTGGTCGGCCTGGTGCCGCTCTTCGCCGTCGAGGTGATCGAGCCCTGGGTGCTGCAGCGCCTGCCCGACTTCGCCCGGCGCCTGAACTGGCTCCTCGAGCACCGCCCGCACCTCGCCTGCCTCGTCTCCCGCTGGGACGAGGGCGGCGTGCAGGACCGCAAGCTGCTGTCGCTGCTGCGCGGCCACCGGATGAAGGCGCTCCTGCGCCGCATGCTCGACGAGGCCGAGTTCCTCTCGGCCCACGGCATCCGCTCCCTGTCGAAGGCGCACCGCGACCAGCCCTACGCGCTGAACGAGTTCGGCGCCTCATTCACGGTGCGCTACGATCCGGCCGATTCCACCTCGAACATGTTCGGCGGCAACTCGAACTGGCGCGGGCCGGTCTGGATGCCGATGAACTACCTCATCATCGAGGCCCTCCGCCGCTTCCATACCTATTACGGCGACGACTTCCTGGTGGAGTACCCCACCGGCTCCGGCGACCACCGGACCCTGGCCGCCATCGCCGACGCCCTGGAGGACCGGCTGATCGCCCTGTTCACCAAGGATGCGGACGGCCGCCGTCCGGCCTTCGGCGACCGGCCCCCGATCCCGCCGGCCCCCGGCGCCGAGGAGGCCCTGCTCTTCCACGAGTTCTTCGACGGCGACACGGGCCGCGGCCTCGGCGCCTCGCACCAGACGGGCTGGACCGCGCTGATCCTCAACCTGCTGCACACCCGTGCCCGGAGGCCGGCGGAATAGGATGCCGGCGCGCGGTCGGGAGGCGATCCGTCAGGCGATGGGCTGGCTCAGATAGGCCACCATCATCTCGGCGACGGCCCGGTCGGCATAGTCCGCGACGCTCTCGCGCCAGGTGACCGGGAAGGCCTCGACCACGCTGCGGCCGGCCAGGACCTCCGCGAGTTCGTGCGGCAGGAGCCCGTTCTCGATCGCCGCGGCGGCGGCCGCCCGGCCGTAGCTTCGCCGCAGGCCGCGCGGTCCGACCAGGATCGCGGGGTTCGCCGGTCCGGTCGGCTTAAAGGCTGTGGTGTGAACGCTCATGGTCGTCATCTCCGCCGAAGTGTTGCCCTGTCTGCGTCGCGTCGCGTCCTACGCAGCGGCGACAGGGGGCGGGGTGGCGAGCGCCTTGGCGGGCAAGGCGGCGGTGAAGCTGCATCGGCTGGCTCATGGCGTCGGCTCCGGTCGTCGGCGTGCCCGTGCCGCCGATGCAGAGGACGATAGCCGCATCGCCCGGGAATGTGCTTCCAAAGATCCGGCGCGGCGGAGAGCGGCGTCGCACCGAAGGCCGGTTCGGCGGAAGGCTCAGGCGGCCAGGCGGTGGCCGAGCTCGTCGGCCACCGCGCGTGCGAGGTGACGGGCCGCGTCGCGGATATCCGGCACCGCGATGCATTCCCAGACCACGCCGCGCAGCATCGGCCCGAAGGCCCAGATCGGAGCGTGGTGCGGCGGACCCACGACCGTGCCGCCCGGGCTCGCCGCGATCCCGAGGCCGAACGGGCCGGGCCGGACGAGGCCGCGGGCCAGCAGGGTGCGGAGCAGCGGATCGTCGGTCTCGGCGAGCCGGCTGAAGCCGGTGGCGTCGAGGATGCCCTGCGCCTCGACCCGCTCGCGCCGGTCGGTGCCGCGCGGGCGCAGCGTCACCACCGCCCGGTCCGGCGCCGCGTCGATGGCCAGGATGCGCCCGGCCCGGACCACGAGGCCGCCGCGCCGGATCTCGGCCGCGATGGCCTCCGCCGCCGGGGGTGCCGTGCGGTGGCGGTGCACGTCCCAGTAGGGGCGGACATGGCGCAGCATCCTGGCCTGCTCGGCCCGCGGCAGCCCGGCCCAGAGCGCGTCGGTGATCGGCCGCAGGGCGTCGATGACCCCGCGCCAATCGTCGCCGGCCTCCCGGGCCGCCGCGATCCTGCGCCGGACGGCGGCGACGAGCCGGCGGGCGGAAGTGCGGATCTCGGGGGTGAACTCGGGGCGCCGGCCTGCCGGGACGGCCGCGTGGGGCTTCGGCAGCAGCCCCCGGCGGGACACGGCGACGATGCGGCCGGTGAACCCTTCGCGGCGCAGGGCCGCCACCGAATCCATCATGGTCAGGCCGGTGCCGATCACCAGGACGTCGCGCGCCGGATCGAGGGCGCCGAACGCTTCCGGACGCCACGGATCGAGCCGGTACCGGCTCGGCACGACCGCCGGACCCGGAAGGTTGCCCATCGCCAGGACCAGGCCCGCCACCGGCCGGGGCGGAACGCCCACCCCGTGCAGGACGAAGCCCTCCGACACCGGCTCCACGTCGACGATCGCCGCCGAAAGCGGGACCAGCCGGTCGCCGGCGCTCGTCACCACGCGGGCCCAGCGCTCCGCCAGGTAGCGGCCGTAGAGCCCGCGCGCCGCGAAGGTGCCGGCCTCGGTTTCGCGGATTCCCCGCCGCTCCTCCGCGCCGAAGGGCGTGCGCGCCAGCCAATCCGCGAAGTCCTCGGGCCGCTCGGAATCGGCGCTCATCTGGCTCGCCCGAAGATTCAGCAGATGCTCCGGGTTGGTGGTGGCGTAGGCGAGGCCGAGGCCGAAGGGGCGGCTGCGCTCGCAGAGCAGCACCGCACGATCCGCCGGCAGGGCGCGCAGCAGCTGCTCCGCCGCCATCAGGCCGCTGAAACCGCCTCCGATGATCGCGATCGGACGTGGCCCGTGGGTCGAGGACATGGTGGGGGGCTCCCGAAGCTGGTGGGCGCCCGGGTTTTACGAAGGTTCTTTAAAGAGAACAAGCCGTGGATCGAAGGCCCGTGAGACGGGGACCGGCACCGTGATCGGCCGCCGATTTGAGTGTATGACCTCTATTCGCCCGCAATATTCCAAGATTGCGAGGCCGAGTGGGACGCTTTCCTTCCGTATGTCGTTCTGTAAAAAGAACGTTCTCGTTGACTCGCGCCGCGGTGATCGGGACGATGCAGGGGGGTGCCGCGACCGTGCCGGACCCCTTCGCCCGCCGCCGACACCCACCCCTGAGAGGGCCGTCATGAGCTTCCTCGATCCGGACGCCGTCGAGTTCATCGGCTTCGCCGCCCCCCGCGAACAGTCGGAGATCCATGCGCCCACCGGCCCGGCCATCGACCGCGACTACCTGCGCCTCCTGGCCCAGGCGCAGGAATGGGGCGGGTTCGACCGCATCCTGGTGGCGTTCTACGCCACCGCGCCGGACGCGCTCCTGCTCGCGGCGCAGATCGCGGCGGTGACCGAGCGCATCGGCCTGATGATCGCCCATCGCACCGGCTTCACCGCCCCCACCGTGGCGGCGCGCCAGTTCGCGACCCTCGACCAGCTCACCGGCGGCCGCGTCGCGCTCCATGCGATCAGTGGCGGCGACGACCGCGAGCTCGCCCGGGACGGCGACCACCTCACCAAGGACCAGCGCTACGCCCGCACCGACGAGTTCCTGACCATCGCCCGGCAGGCCTGGACCGCCGCGCGCCCCTTCGACTTCGCCGGGGCGCATTACCGGGTCGCGGGTGGATTCTCCGAGGTGAAGCCGGTCGATCCGCGCGGCATCCCGGTCTATTTCGGCGGGGCCTCGCCGGCGGCCATCGCGGTGGCGGGCCGCCACGCCGACACCTACGCCCTCTGGGGCGAGAGCCTGGACCAGGTCCGCGAGGCGATCGCCAAGGTTCGCGCCGCGGCGGCGCCCTACGGACGGCACCCGCGCTTCAGCCTGTCGTTCCGGCCGATCCTGGCCGAGACGGAGGACGCCGCCTGGGCGCGGGCGGAGGACATCCTGGCCCGGACCCGCGCGACCCGCGCCGCGCAGGGGCTCGGCCCCGCCGCGGCCCCGCAGAACGAGGGCTCGCGCCGGTTGCTGGCGGCGGCGGCCGAAGGGACGCGCCTCGACGCCCGGCTCTACACCGCCATCGCACGGGAGACCGGGGCGTCCGGCAACTCCACCGCCCTGGTGGGCACGCCCGAGCAGGTCGCCGAGGCGCTGCTGGCCTATCACGACCTCGGCGTGCGCACCTTCCTGATCCGCGGCTTCGACCCGCTGACGGACGCCCTCGCGTATGGCCGCGACCTGATCCCGGCCTTCCGCCGGCTGCTCGCCCGACGTGGCGCCCGGGCGGAGGCGGCGTGATGCGTATCCCCCTCGCAGTCCTCGCGTTTCTGGCCCTCGTGTTTCCGGTCCTCGCGTTTCTGGCCCTCGCGGGTCTCGCCCGCGCCGACGACGCCGTGCCGCGTGCCGACGGCACGGTGCTGCGTGTGGGCGACCAGCGCGGCAACGCCCGGGCGCTGATGGATGCGGCCGGCGTGCTGGCCGACCTGCCCTACCGCCTCGACTGGAGCGAGTTTCCCGCCGCGGCTCCGCTGCTGGAGGCGCTGAATGCCGGGGCGATCGATGCCGGCGGGGTGGGCGACGCGCCCTTCACCTTCGCGGCCGCCGCCGGAGTGCCGGTGAAGGCGTACCTCGCCTTCCGCAACCGGCAGGACGGCCTCGCCATCCTGGTGGCGAAGGAGTCGCCGATCCGGTCCGTGGGCGACCTGAAGGGGAAAAGCATCGCCACCAACCGTGGCTCCATCGGGCATCAGGTCGTGCTCGCGGCCCTGGAGGAGGCGGGCCTGCCGACGAGTGCCGTGACCCTGCGCTTCCTGCCGCCCGCGGACGCCAAGATCGCCCTGGCCAGCGGCAGCGTCGACGCCTGGGCGACCTGGGAGCCCTACACCTCCAGCGCCGAGCTCGCCGGCCTCGCCCGGGTGGTCCGGGACGGCAACGGCATCACCCCGGGCCTGAGCTTCGCGGTGGCGAGCGACGCGGCCCTGAAGACCAAGCGGGCGCAGCTCGCCGATTTCGGCCGGCGCCTCGTGGCGGCCCGGGACTGGGCCCTGAAGGACCCCGCGCCCTACGCCGCAATCTGGTCGAAGCTCATCGGCCTGCCCGAGGCGGTGCCCCTGCGCTGGTTCGCGCGGGCGCAGTACCGGGCCGTGCCGATCGACGCGGCCGTCATCGCCGACGAGCAGCGCACCATCGACCTCTACGTCCGGTCCGGGTTGATCCCGCAGGCCCGCGCCCCGAGCGCCGCGGCGATCCTCGATCGCAGCTTCGAACCGGCGCCCGCTGCGGTACGATGAGCCGCGACCCCCAGCACGCGAGGCGACCCATGCACGGCGAACACGACCAAAACCAAGACCACGCCCACGATCATGCCCACGATCGCAGCCACCACGACCACGCTCACGACCACGGGGCGGCCGCGCGTTGGAAGCACGACGGCGTGCGGGTGATCCCGGGCGACAAGCTCGACGCCAACACGGCCCAGACCCCCGGCATGTTCCGGCAGGCGGCGATCAACCATGCCCGGGTCGGCGCCCAGAAGATCTGGGCCGGCACCGTGGCGATCGCCCCCGACGCCAAGACCGGCGTCCACCACCACGGCGCCCTGGAGAGCGTGATCTACGTAATCTCGGGCCGCGCCCGCATGCGCTGGGGCGACCGGCTCGAATACGTGGCCGAGGCCGGACCCGGCGACTTCATCTTCGTGCCGCCCTACGTGCCGCACCAGGAGATCAACGCCGACCCGGACCAGCCCCTGAACTGCGTCCTCGTGCGCTCCGACAACGAGGCCGTGGTGGTCAACATCACCGATGTCGAGCCCGTCGAGCGACCCGAGACGGTCCACTGGGTCGACCCCATCCACAAGCATCCCTGACGAGACGAAACTCCATGATCCATCGCCGCCACGCGCTGCGCGCCGCCGCGCTCAGCCTGTTCGCCCTGACCCTGGTCCCCGGAAACGCCCGGGCCGCCGAGGCGGGCAAGCTCCGCATCGGCTTCCAGAAATCCTCGACGCTGATCGCCCTGCTGAAGGAGGATTCCGCGCTGGAGAAGGCCCTGGCGCCGCTGAACGTCACCGTCACGTGGCACGAGTTCACCAGCGGCCTGCCGATCATGGAAGCCCTGAATGCCGGGCAGATCGACGTCTCGGCGGATGTCGCCGACACCGTGCCGATCTTCGCCCAGGCCGCCCAGGCGCGGATCGCCTACATCGCGCAGGAGGCGGCCTCGCCGGCGGCGCAAGCGATCCTGGTCGCGGCCGATTCGCCCATCCGCTCGGTGGCCGATCTCAAGGGCCGCAAGGTCGCGGTGACGAAGGGGGCCGGCAGCCATTACCTGCTGCTGGCCGCCCTCGCGGCCGAGACACTGCCGTTCCGGGCGATCAACCCGGCCTACCTCACGCCGTCGGACGGGCGTGCGGCCCTGGCCAGCGGCGGCGTCGAGGCCTGGGTCGCCTGGGATCCGTTCCTGTCCGCGGCGGAGCAGCAGACCGGGGCTCGGATCCTGCGCGACGGCACCGGCCTGTCCCCGTACAAGCGCTACTACCTCGCCGGGGCCGAGTACGCGACGCAGCGCGCCGACGTGCTCGCGCTCCTGTTCGGCAAGCTGAACGAGACGGGGGCCTGGGTGAAGGCCAACCCGGACGCGGCCGCCGCCCGGCTCGGCGCCCTGTGGAAGCTCGACCCCGCCATCGTCCGGCAGGCGAATGCCCGACGCAGCTATCAGGTCGAGCCCGTAACCCGCGCCGCCCTGGCCGAGCAGCAGACCATCGCGGATGCCTTCCGCGCCGAGGGCCTGCTCCCCCGCGCCGTGGACGCCGCGGCCCTGCCGATCTGGGCGCCGCCGAGCCTCTGATCGGGCCGGCTCCGGCCTCGCCGCGCCCCGACGGGGGCGCCCGAGGCCGCACCGGTCAGCGGATGCCGCCGCTGGCGGTGATGTTCTCGCCGGTGAGCCAGCGGGCCTCGTCCGAGGCGAGGAAGCTGACGACGTCGGCGATGTCGCCCGGGTGGCCGGCACGGCCCAGCGGCGTCTGCGCGACGAAGCCCGCCTCCATCTCCGAGCCGGTGATGCCGGCGCTGTGCGTGCCCTCGGTGACCACGTAGCCCGGGCTGACCGTGTTGACCCGGATGCGGCGCGGGGCGAGCTCGTTGGCGAGCACGCCCGAGATCGCGTTCACGGCGCCCTTCGTGCCGCTGTAGACCGCGGCGGCGGGCGTGCTGACATGGGTGATGGCCGAGGAGATGGTGATGATGCTTCCGCCCTCGCCGAGGTGCTTGGCCGCCGCCCCGGAGGCGAGCAGGACGCCCAGCACGTTAATGTCGAAGAGCCGGCGGTAATGCGCCTCCGTGACCTCCTCGATGGCGGCGAATTCGTAGACGCCGGAATTGTTGACCAGCACGTCGAGCCGGCCGAACTGCGCCACCGCCGCCTCGATCAGGGCCTGCGCCTCCGCGGTCTTCGAGACGTCCGCCCGCACCGCCACGGCCCGGCCCCCTGCGGCGGTGATCTCCGCGACCACCGCCTCCGCCCCCGCCTGGCTCGAGGCGTAATTGACCACCACGGCCGCGCCGTCTCGCGCCAGCGCCTTGGCGATTCCCGCACCGATGCCCTTCGACCCGCCGGTGACGACGGCGACCTTGCCCTGAAGCTTCGACATCCGAGTATCCTTCCACCCTGGGCCGGCGCCGCCCTGGCGCCGCGCATCCCATAGTTCGGAAGTTCGGAACTTCCGAAGCGCGGATCAAGTCCCTAGATGTCGAAAACATGAGACCGCTGTTTCACCCCGCGCCCGAGGACCTGCAGACGAGTGCGATCCTGCACGCGCTGGCCGACCCGAACCGGGCCGCGATCTTCGCCAACATCATGCGGGCGGGCTGCGTCGAGGCCTGCTCGGCGCTCTCGGCGGTGGGCGACCGGGTGATCCCGAAATCCTCGCTCTCCAACCACTTCAAGGTGCTGCGCGAGGCCGGGCTGATCCGCAGCGAGCGCCACGGGGTCGAGATGCGCAACCACGCCCGCTGGGCGGAGGTCGAGGCCCGCTTCCCGGGCCTGCTCGTGTCGATCCTGAACGCCTATGCAGGCGAGGGTCCGCGGATGGAGGATGGGGCGGCGGAGCGACTCCCAGCGCCCATTCCTCCCGATAGCGGGTCGTCGATCTGACTGCCGATCACTCCGTCCCGTCCTCCCGGGGCGCCGTAGGCGGGCCCGGAAGGACGCGGTGCCGGGGTCGGACCCGCCCGTCGCCCCTCCCCGCCTCGGAATCCGAACCGCCGCGGAATCCGAACCGCCTCACGCCGCGGCCGCCAGCGCCTTCTGGAATTCCGCCTCGGGTAGGAGCGCCCCGCCGGTGGTCCACACCACCTGGGTGGCGCCGCGCAGCTCGGGCAGGGCCGCCAGGGTCGGGCGGACGGCCGCGAAGGCGGCGGCGGCCGAGGGTTCGAGGCGCAGGGCCGCCCGCTGCCAGAGGTCGCGGACTCCGGCGAAGAGCGCCGCATCCGCCACGGTGACGACGCCCGCGATGAGGGGCCCGACGGTGCCGGCGACGAGGAGCGAGGCGCTCGACACCGCGAGGCCGTCGGCGGCGGTGCGGTTGTCGAGGCCGATGTCGTAGACGCTGACCGGCCGGTCGAGCCCGGCGGCGAGCTGCACCAGCATGCAGGGGGCGGCGACGGGCTCGACGAAGACGCAGTGGACCGCGTCGCCGAACAGGAGCTTCAGCCCCAGGGTGACGCCCCCCGGCGCGCCCCCGACCCCGCACGGCAGGTAGACCACCAGGGGATGCGCGGCATCGACCGGGATGCCGGCCGCCCCCAGCTGGCGCTCCAGGTCGAAGGCCGCCGCGGCGTAACCGAGGAACAGGTCGACCGAACTCTCGTCGTCGACGAAATGCGCGTCCGCCCGGCCCGCGAAGGCGTCCCGCGCCGCCGAGACCGCGCTGCCGTAATCGCCCGCATGCTCCACCACCCGGGCGCCGATGTCGTGCAGGCGCTGCTTCTTCCAGGCCTTGGCATCGTGGGACATGTGGACCTCGACCTGGAAGCCGAGGGCACGGGCCATCACCCCGACGCTGAACCCGAGATTGCCGGTGCTGCCCACCGCCACGGTGAAGGCGCCAAACCCGGCCCGGAGCTCGGGCTCGGCCAGGCGGGCGTAGGATTCGCCCGGGCGCAGCCAGCCCCGCGCCAGGGCCAGCCGCTCGGCCGTGACCAGCACCTCGTAGACGCCACCGCGGGCCTTGATGCAGCCCGTCACCGGCAGGTCGTGGTCGGCCTTCACCCACACGGCCGCTGCGGCGCCGCCGCAGACATGGGTGGCGACGTCCGGTGCCAGCGCCATCAGGGGCGAATCGATCCGCCCGGTCTCCAAGTCGGGGAACAGGGCCGCCAGCAGCGGGTCGAACCGACGCCAGCGCGCCTCCGCGTCGCGGACCGCCGCGAGGCCGTAGGCGAGGCCGGGCAGGATCTCGGCGGCCGGCCGGCCGTGCGGGTTGCGCCAGACCGTCGGACGCCCCGCGCGCACGGCCTCCGGAATCCCCTGCGGCTGGTCGGACATGGGCAGCATCCCTTTGCGGGTGATGGGTGACGCGGGTACGCGGTCGACGGCCGTCTCAGATGTCCAGCGGCGCATTGTCGACCACCTCCTTCATCACGAAGAAGGTCCGGGTCTGGCGAACCCCCGGCAGGGCAATCAGGGTCGCGCTGTGGAGGCGGTTGAAATCCGCCATATCGGAGACGCGGATCTTGAGGAAGTAGTCGAAGTCCCCGGCCACGAGGTGGCAGTCGAGCACCATGGGCATGGCGCGCGCCGCGGCCTCGAAGGCGGCGAAGCTCTCCGGCGTCGAGCGGTCCAGCACCACCCCGACCATGACGAGGGAGCCGCGCCCGACCTTCTCGGGCGCGATCTGCGCCCGCACGCCCCGGACGTAGCCCTCGTCGAACAGGCGCTGGATGCGCCGGTGGCAGGTGGCCGCGCTGGTGTTCACCCGCTTGGCGATCTCGGCATTGCCCACGCGCCCGTCGGCCTGGAGCAGGCGCAGGATCTTCAGGTCCATCCGGTCCAGCCCTGCATCCATGAAAGATCCTCTCGGCAAGGGCGCGACTGACGAAAGGGCTGTTCGTTCCGGAGCGCACAACGCCCGACATTGCAAAATCCGCGCCCCGATTTCGAGAGCACCTTTCGCAGGGTCTTTGCTAGCTTTTCCGGGCTGACCACGAAGGACCCCGTCCATGCTGTCGAAATTCGAGCGCTATCCCCTCACCTTCGGCCCGACCCCGATCGAGCACCTGCCCCGCCTCACCGCCCATCTCGGCGGCGACGTGCTGATCTACGCCAAGCGCGAGGATTGCAATTCCGGCCTGGCCTATGGCGGCAACAAGCTGCGCAAGCTCGAATTCATCGTGCCCGACGCCATCGCGAGCGGGGCCGACACCCTGGTGACCATCGGCGGCGTCCAGTCCAACCACACCCGCATGGTGGCGGCGGTGGCCGCCAAGATCGGCATGAAGTGCCGGCTGATCCAGGAAGCCTGGGTGCCGCACGAGGACGCCGTCTACGACCGCGTCGGCAACATCATGCTGTCCCGCATCATGGGCGCGGAGACGCAGCTCGTGGATGACGGCTTCGACATCGGCATCCGCGAGAGCTGGACGAAGGCCCTCGAGGACGTGAAGGCGAAGGGCGGCAAGCCCTACGCGATTCCGGCCGGGGCCTCGGTGCACAAGTTCGGCGGCCTCGGCTTCGTCGGCTTCGCCGAGGAGGTCCGCGCCCAGGAGGCCGAGATGGGCGTCCACTTCGACCACATCGTGGTCTGCACCGTGACGGGCTCGACCCATGCCGGCATGGTGGTGGGCTTCGCCGCCGACGGGCGCGCCCGCAACGTCATCGGCATCGACGCCTCCTGCACCCCGGCCCAGACTAAGGCGCAGGTGCTGGAGATCGCCCGCAACACCGCCGAGCTCATCGGCGCCCCGGCCATCACCGCCGACGACATCGTGCTGAACGAGGACTACGCCTACCCGGTCTATGGCGTGCCCTCGAAGGAGACCGTCGAGGCCATCCGCCTCTCGGCCCGCCTGGAAGGCATGATCACCGACCCCGTCTACGAGGGAAAGTCCATGCAGGGCATGATCGACCTCGTGCAGAAGGGCTTCTTCCCCAAGGGTTCGAAGGTGCTCTACGCCCATCTCGGCGGCGCCCCGGCCCTCAACGGCTACAGCTACACCTTCCGCAACGGCTGAGGTGCCGGACCGGCCGGCGTCGCTGCCGGGCCCGGACGGGGCCCGGCTCCGCAACAGGGTCGAGGGGGCCGCCCCATGGCGCTCTCGCCTTCCGATTTTCGCGCTTCCGAAGTTTTTCGGCGACGGGTCCGCCGAGAGCCTGCGAGCGCGGAGCCCCTCGCCTGGGCGTCGAATGCCGATCGACGATCCCCGACTCGAACAGCGAAAGCAGGGGTTTGCCGGTCGGTCCGTCGACCGGCACAGGCTCGCCCGCGCCGACGGTCCGGAGAAAGCTGAGTTCGGCGAGCCTTGGCTTGGATGTCGCGTTCCGAGCATCCAGAAAGGTCATGCCTGCCGGCCGAGAAGCAACTCTATCTTTTGATGGAGATCGCCGAGCGTAACGTTTCGATCCTCAGGGCAGGAAGACCATCGGTGTCGGCGGGATTCACCTTTGGACAACGAAGACACAAGGATTCGTTGCCCTCTCCGAAATCGCAACGATCTCGAAACGGCGTTCCTCCAGGCTTGCGACGTGGACTTGAACGCTCGGAACGATAGGGACACTCGGAACCACGGGGGCGCGAAGACAGTCGGACGACGCCGGATCGGACGGACCGCGTGAAACGGCGCGGTGTGTGGTTGGGACCGCCCGTCGTGGATGTGGGATCGGGCGAGGCCCGCGCGGCGCGCGAGCGAAGTCGAAGGCTGCATCTGAGGTGCGACTCAAGCGCATAGAGCGCTAAGTGCGATAGAAGCTGCGTAACCCACTAGTCCTGTGTTCGTATTTTGCTGATAGTATCATGTCGATGCTAACATGAGTTAGGCAATGGCGATCAGTAATACCGAGGACGAGCGTCTTCATGCGCTCAAGCAACTGAGGCTCCTCGATACGCCTCCCGCTGAAAGCTTTGATCGCATCACCCGAATGGCGAGTCAGCTGTTCGATCTACCGATCGCCGCGATTTCCCTGACCGACAGCGACCGGCAGTGGTTCAAGTCCCGGGTCGGCGTCGATCACTGGGAGATCCCGCGGGATCGAGCGCCCTGCGGTGAGGTGGCGGACACGACCCGTGCCGTGCTGATTCCCGACCTCAGGGACCATCCCTGTTACCGCGACAGCCTGCTGGCGCAATCCGGGATACGGTTCTACGCGGGCGCGCCGCTGATCACCCGCGAAGGGTTCTGCCTGGGCGCCATGTGCGTCCTCGGTACGGAGCCGCGCCAGGTGTCCGAGCAGGAGCAGGCCGCCCTCACCGATCTGGCCGCCATGGTCATGGCGCAGGTCGAGCTTCAGCACGCGTTCGGGCGCGTCGACGCCGTGACGGGCCTGCCGAACCGGCATCAGCTTCTCGAGGACCTGCACGACCAGGCCGCCGGCGGGGACGGAGGGCCGCGTCACCTCGTGCTGGCCGAGGTCATCGATGCCCTCAAGATGTCGGATACGGTGCGGGTGCTCGGCGTCGGGGTCATCGAAGACCTGATGCGGGAGGCGACCCGTGCCATCTCGGCCAGCATCGGGCTCGACACCCAGATCTATCACGTCGGCGCGGCCCAATTCGCCTGGATCGTTCGATCGTCCCAGGCCGAGACCGGACTCGAGGATCGCCTGCGCGATCTGGGCGCCCATCTGCACAAGCACCTGAGTTCGGCGCCCGTCCGGATCTCCCTGAACCCGGTCATCGGCGTCGCCCCGATCGCGGTCGGGCAGACCCTCGCTGAAGACGCGATCCGCATGGCCCACAACGCCGCGCAGGAGGCGCGCCTCACGGGCCAATCGGTGAGCACGTACTCGATGGTCGCCGACGATCACCATCGGAGGCGTTTCCGGCTCCTGAGCGACATGCGTACGGCGCTGATCTCCGGCCGGGAGCTCTCGCTCGTCTACCAGCCGCGCATCGACCTGCGAACGGGCGCCTGCATCGGGGCCGAGGCGCTCCTCCGCTGGAAGCACCCCGAACTCGGCGGCATCTCACCGGGAGAATTCATCCCGCTGGTCGAACAGACCGATCTCGCCGGTCCGCTCACGGCTTGGGTCATCGCCGAGGCCATCCGCCAGATCATGGCCTGGCGGGACATGGCCATCGAGCTGTCCGTCTCGGTCAATGTTTCCGTGGCAAACCTCGATCAGCCTGAATTCGCGACCGACCTCATCGAACACCTGCAAAGGGCCGGCATCCGTCCCTCGGTCTTCGAGGTCGAAGTCACCGAGAGCGCCCTCATCAAGAACCGAACGCATGTCGAGGAGCAGCTGCGGACGATTCGAAACGCCGGCATCCGCGTGGCGATCGACGATTTCGGGACCGGCTACAGCAGTCTTTCCTACCTGAGGCACCTGCCGGCGGACCTCGTGAAGATCGATCAGTCGTTCGTGCGCGATCTGGCGGGCGATCAGAAGGGGCAGATGCTCGTTCGGCATCTCATCGAGATGTCCCGCGGGCTGGGCTTCCGCGTGGTCGCCGAGGGGGTCGAGGACGCGCAGGCTTACGAGATCCTGAGGTCCTGGCACTGTGAGGAAGCCCAGGGATACTGGATGTCTCCGCCCCTCGCCGCGATCGACCTGCAGGCTTGGCTCGGGGCGCAGGCGACCGTCCGGGACGAAGCGGCATAGTCCGAGGCGGAGGCCGACCGGGGCACCGGTTGATCGGACCGGGATCGGTATCCGGCAAGCCCGCGCGGCGTTGTCCGGTAAGCCCGCACGGCGCTCGGGCGAAGGCCGAATCCGTGCGCTCGTTCCGAAGACGCGCGATGTCTCGATCGCGATGGCTTGCTCGCTCGCGATCTCTCGCCCGGTTTGCCCTGCCGATCGCGACGGCATCGGCCGGAATGTCCCAGGGCCGCGGCCGTCGCATCCCGCGGAGTCCATCGGGAAAGGCGCTTCCCTTCGGAGCGGCTGCGCGACATGGTCGGTCCGCAACGGCCGAACCTGCACGACGCACGCCACGAAGAGCCCTGCCTATGGTGGAATCCCTATCGAACCGCGACGTCCCCGATCGCGACGCCCTCGCCCCCTTCGAGGCCCTGCTCGGTCCCGGCGGGGTCCTCACCGATCCGTCGATGACCGCCCGCTACACCCGCGACCAGCGCGACCTGATGCAGGGCGACACCCCCGCCGTGCTGCGCCCGCACAGCGTGGCCGAGGTCCAGGCCCTCGTCGGGCTCGCGCGGACCCACGGGTTCGGCCTCGTGCCCCAGGGCGGCAACACCGGCTACGTCGGCGGGGCGACCCCGGAACCTGGTCGGCGCCAGCTCGTGGTCAGCCTGGAGCGGATGACCCGCATCCGCGCCGTCGACCCCCTCAACTTCACCCTGTCGTGCGATGCCGGCACCATCCTGGCGGACGCCCAGAAGGCGGCCGATGCCGACGGGCTGTTCTTGCCGCTGAGCCTCGGCTCCGAAGGCAGCTGCCGCCTCGGCGGCAACCTCGGCACCAATGCGGGCGGCCTCCAGGTCCTGCGCTACGGCATGGCCCGCGACCTCGTCCTCGGGCTCGAGGTGGTGCTGCCGGACGGGACGCTGTTCTCCGACATGCGGACCTTGCGCAAGAACAACATCGGCTACGACCTGAAGCAGCTCTTCATCGGCGCCGAGGGGACGCTGGGCATCATCACCGGGGTGGTCCTCAAGCTCTGGCCGGCCCAGGGCCAGCGGGCCACCGCCTGGCTCGAGCTCGCCGAGGGGGCGCCGATCCCCGAGATGGCCGCGCTGGTGCGCCGCGAAACCTCCGACCTCGCCTCGACCTTCGAGCTGATCTCCGCCTCCTCCCTCGGCCTCGTCACCGAGATGCGCGGCGCCGAGACCGGACTGAAGGCCGGACCCGGCGGCGCCGTGCTCCTCGAGCTCACCGCCTCCTCGGACCGCATCCCCCTCGACGACGTGCTGATGGGCTGCCTGGAGACCCTGATGGAACGGGGCTGGGTGGTCGACGCGGTGCTGGCCCAGTCCGAGACCCAGCGCCGGGCCTTCTGGGCGGTGCGCGAAACGATTCCCGAGGGGGAGAAGCATGCCGGCGGATCGGTCAAGCACGATATCGCCGTGCCGATCTCCCGCCTGACCGATTTCCTCGATCGCGCCGCCGCCCTGCTCGCCGAGCGCCTGCCGGGCGTCCGCCTCTCGGTCTACGGCCATGTCGGCGACGGCAACCTGCACTACAATCTCGTCGTGCCCGCGGGTCACGACCGGCTCGCGTTCACGCGCGAGATCGAGCGGGGTTTTGCCCACGACCTCTACGCGATCGCGCTGGAATACGGCGGCGGATATAGCGCGGAATACGGCATCGGCCGCTTCAAGCGCGACCTGCTGGAGCGCTACGCCGACCCCGCCCGCCTGCGCCTGATTGAGACCCTGAAGCGCGGCCTCGACCCCGACGGAATCATGAACGCGGGCGCGCTGGTTTGAGGTGTCCTCAGTCCTGGAACGACAGCGTCGCCCGGGTGCCGATCGGACCACCGCCATAGACCAGGGCCGAGCGCAGGTTCGCCGCCATCGCCCGAATGATCCGGGAGCCGAGGCCTGTGCCCCGCGGCTGGCCCTCGCCGGTCCAGCCGATGCCGTCATCCTCCACCGTGAGGGTCAGGCCATCGGTCCCCTGGCGCGCGACGGAGACACGGATTTCCCCAGACGCATCAGGGGGATAGGCGTATTTGTAGGCGTTGGTCACCAGCTCGGTGACCACGACGCCGACCGAGACGGCCTTGTCGGTGGCGAGCCGCACCGGCGCCGCGTTGAGCCGGATGGCGTGATCGCGCCCGGCTGCCTTCATGGCCGCCTGGAGCTCCTCCACGAGGCTCGTCAGGTAGGCGTCGAGGTCCACCGCCTCCACGTCGTCGGAGGTGTAGAGCCGGCGGTGGATGCCGGCGATCGCCGAGATCCGGGCCTGCATCTCCCGGAGGGCGGCCTTCGCGGCCGGGTCCGTCACCGCGTTGGTCTGCATGTGCGCCAGCGCCGCCACCAGCGCCAGCGAATTGGCAACGCGGTGGTTGACCTCCCGCAGCATGATCTCCGCCCGGTCGCGCGCCTCCCGCACCGCCTGCTCGGCCCGCTCCTTGTCCCGCCGCAGCGCCTCCTGCCGCAGGGCGGTATCGATCGCCTCCCCGAGGAGCTCCCGGAACTGGCCCTGCAGGTCCTTCCAGACGTAGTCGACGGCCCCCGCCTTCAGGGCTGCGACTGCGACGCGGCTGTCCTCCGAGCCGGTGACGTAGACCACCGGCGGCGCCTCCGGCAGGGCGCGGATCGCGGGCAGGATGTCGAGGCCGGTCTGACCGGGCATGTGATGGTCGAGGGCGACCACGTCGATGCCGCCTTCCCCGAGACGCGCCAGTCCGGCATCGCCGTCGAGGGCGAGCTCCACGGCGTAGCCCCGTGCCGCGAGGGCGCGCTGCACGAGCCGCCCCAGGCCGGGGTCGTCGTCGATGTAGAGGACGCGACCGCGGCCGAGGGGCGCGGGCTCTGTCATGAGCGGGCGGATTTCATGGGTTTTCCGGCACCTGCATGACCGAGAAGAACAGCCCGAGCTGTCGGATGGCGTTGGCGAAGCCCTCGTAATTCACGGGCTTGGTGATGTAGACGTTCGCGCCGAGGTCGTAGCAGCGCTGGATCTCGCGCTGGTCGTCCGTGGTGGTGAGGACCACGACCGGCGAGCGCTTGGTGTGGGGGTTCGCCTTCACCTTCTCGAGAATGTCGATGCCGGTCATGTCCGGCAGGTTCAGGTCGAGCAGGATCAGCAGGTGGCGCTTGGCGCTCGCCTCACCGGTGCCGTCGGTGCCGAAGAGATATGCGAGCGCCGATGTTCCGTCCCGGAAGGGCAGGATCGTGTTGTTCACGCCGGCGCGGCGAATGTTGCGCTCGATCAGGCGCCCATGGCCTTCATCGTCCTCGATCATGACGATTTCGACGGCGTTCACGCTTCGCTCCGCACCTATTCGGCGGCGAGCCGCATCGGCGGCCCGTCCTGTCCCTGACCTGTAGCGGTCTCACGCGGCAGCGTCACGCTGAAGGTTGTGCCCACCCCCAGTTCCGATGCGACCGCGATCCGGCCGCCGAGGGACCGGACCAGCGCCTTGACGTGGGCGAGCCCGATGCCCTCTCCGGGCTTGTCCTGCGCACCGGAGCGCCGGAATAGCTCGAACACCCGTGCGTGATCCCGCTCGGCGATGCCGCGCCCGTTATCGGCGACGCTGTAGCGGATGCGGCCGCCACCCAGCACCTGCGCCTTGATCTCGATCCGCCCCGGCCGCGCCGGGTCGAGATACTTGACCGCATTGTCGATGAGATTGCCGAAGATCTGCTCGATCGCCAGCCGGTCGGCGACGAGGCGGGGCAGGTCCGGCGCGACGACGACGCGAGCGCCGACCTGCTCGATCTGGTGGTGCTGCGCATCGGCGAGGCGGCGCAGCAGGCTCGTCATGTCGAGACGCTCCGGCGTGAAGCTGCGCCGCCCCTCCCGCGACAGCTTCAGGATGGCGGCGATCAGGCGTTCCATGCGGGTTACCGCGGCCTTGATGAAGTCAAGGGCTTCACCGAGGTCCGCATCGATCCGCTCCGCCTGCGGATGCCCCTGCAGGGCGGCGCGTACGTCCTCGCGGGTCGTTTCCAGCTCGCTCGTGAACCCCATGACATTCACGAGAGGCGCGCGTAGGTCGTGGCTCACGATGTAGGCGTAGCGCTGGATCTCCTCGTTGGATTCGCGCAGTTCGGCTTCGGCTTGACGCTGCTCGGTGATGTCGGTGTGGACGCCCACCCATTCCCGGATCGATCCGTCGGCATGCAGGACCGGGACGGCGCGGATGGCGTAGTGGCGCCAGGCGCCATCGGCAGAACGTACCCGGTGCTCGTGAACGAAGGTTCGCCGCGCCCGCACGGTCTCGTTCCACGCCGCGATGCTGGTCTGCCGATCGTCAGGGTGAACGGCGTTGGCCCAGCCGTAGCCTTCGTATTCGGCCCGGTTCTGCCCCGTGATGGCGCTCCAGCCCGGCTGCTCGCCGAGCATCCGACCCTCCGCATCGTTGGTCCAGAGCACGCCACGCACGGCCTGCACGGCGGCGCGGAAACGCGCTTCACTGGCCTGGAGGTCGCCCTGGACCCGCTGCTGATCGAAGGAGGAGGCGAGCATCGCCAGGAACAAGATCAGGAACGTCGCGCCGGCCACCGCCAGGGCGAGATTCTGCTGCGCCGCATTGAGACCGGTCGCATGTGCATCAGCACCGTCGGGCGAGAAGTTCGCCGCGGCCATGCCGGTGTAGTGCATGCCCGCCACCGCGAGACCCATCACGGTGGCGGCGATGAGCGTCTGCCACACGCTGTTCTGGCGCAGGGTGAGCCAGAGGGCCGCCGTCGCCGCCGTGACCGCGATGACGACCGAGAGCGCAACCAGCGGCCAGGCATAGGTGAGATGGCTCGGCATCCGCATCGCGGCCATGCCGGTGTAGTGCATCGCGGCCACGCCCAGGCCCATGGCTGGGCCGGCAATGAACAGGTTGCGTCGGGTCGCGCTCGGCCGGCTGATCCAACCGAAGGCGGCACCGGTGCAGGCGATGGCCAGCCCCAGGGACAGCGCCGTGGTGCCGAGGTCATAGGCGACCGGCATTCCCATCTCGAAGGCCAGCATGCCGACGAAGTGCATCGACCAGATCCCGCCGCCCATCGCGCAGGCGGCGGCAGCGATCCAGGCCCAGCGGGGCCCGCCCGCCGAGACTCGGCCGCGGCCGCCGAGATCCAGCGCGGTGTAGGAGGCGAAGATCGCGATCGTGACGGACAGGGCGACGAGCGCCGGATTGTAGCCGGTGTGGACCATCGGGGGCGCGGAGAGACCATTCTGACCGTGAAAGCGCCAGCCTAGCGGGTCTTCGACGCGAGGACCATCGGCGTCGAACCCTTAGAAGACACCGGCCGGGTGCCGGGTGCACTACCCCTCGGGGCCCGCATGCCGTAAGGCCCCAGCACCCGCCCGAACCTCCGTGACCCCGTGATCCGCACCCCATGATTCGCCTCGAAAAAATCGGCAAGCAGAACGGCCGCCAGATCGTCTTCATCGAGGCCTCCGCCGCCCTTCAGCGGGGCGAGAAGGTCGGTCTGGTCGGTCCCAACGGTGCCGGCAAGACCACGCTGTTCCGGATGATCACCGGCGAGGAGCAGCCCGACGAGGGACAGGTCGCTGCGGATCGCGGCATCACCATCGGGTATTTCAGCCAGGATGTCGGCGAGATGTCCGGCCGCACGGTGGTCTCCGAGGTCATGAACGGCGCGGGCCCGGTCAGCGAGATCGGGGCCGAGCTGAAGGAGGTCGAGCAGGCCCTGGCCGACCCGGACCGGGCCGACGAGATGGAGGCGCTGATCGAGCGCTACGGCGAGGTCCAGGCTCGTTTCGAGGAACTCGACGGCTATGCCCTGGAGGGGCGGGCCTACGAGGTGCTGGCGGGCCTCAGCTTCTCCCAGGAGATGATGGACGGCGACGTCGGCAAGCTCTCGGGCGGCTGGAAGATGCGCGTGGCGCTCGCCCGCATTCTCCTGATGAATCCCGACGTCATGCTCCTGGACGAGCCGAGCAACCACCTGGACCTGGAGAGCCTGATCTGGCTCGAAGCCTTCCTCAAGGGCTACGAGGGCGCCCTGCTGATGACCTCGCATGATCGCGAGTTCATGAACCGCATCGTCACGAAGATCGTCGAGATCGACGGCGGACAGCTCACCACCTACTCAGGCGACTACGCGTTCTACGAGCAGCAGCGGGCGCTCAACGAGACGCAGCAGCAGGCCCAGTTCGAGCGTCAACAGGCGATGCTCGCCAAGGAGATCAAGTTCATCGAGCGCTTCAAGGCGCGGGCCTCCCACGCCGCCCAGGTGCAGAGCCGGGTGAAGAAGCTCGACAAGATCGAGCGGGTGGAGCCGCCCAAGCGCCGCCAGAGTGTCGCCTTCGAATTCCTGCCCGCCCCCCGCTCGGGCGACGACGTCGTGATGCTCAAGAACGTGCACAAGCGTTACGGCAGCCGTACGATCTACGACGGCCTCGACTTCTCGATCCGGCGCCGCGAACGCTGGTGCGTGATGGGCATCAACGGGGCCGGCAAGTCGACGCTTCTCAAGCTCGTGACCGGAACTGCCGAGCCCGACGACGGGAGTGTCGCGGTCGGTGGCAGCGTCAAGCTCGGCTACTTCGCGCAGCATGCCATGGACGTGCTGGACGGCGACCGCACGGTGTTCGGGTTCCTGGAGGATTCCTTCCCGCAGGCGGGCCAGGGGTCCCTGCGGGCCCTTGCAGGCTGCTTCGGCTTCTCGGGAGACGACGTGGAGAAGCGCTGCCGCGTGCTCTCAGGTGGCGAGAAGGCCCGTCTGGTGATGGCGCGGATGCTGTACGATCCGCCGAACTTCCTCGTCCTCGACGAGCCGACGAACCACCTCGACATGGGTACCAAGGAAATGCTCATCGCAGCCCTGGCGACCTACGAGGGCACGATGCTGTTCGTGAGCCACGACCGGCACTTCCTCGCTGCGCTGTCGAACCGCGTCCTCGAACTAACCCCGGACGGAGTCCATCAGTACGGCGGCGGCTACACCGAGTACGTCGCACGTACCGGCCAGGAGGCGCCGGGACTGCGAAGCTGATGGTCGGAGCAAAGGGGTAGGCCGGCTCATCGGCTAAGCCGATGCGGGCTGAACCAACCGCTATTCGCATCGCCAACCCGTCGGCCTCGGATCGACAGGAACGGCAGCCCGACGAGTGATACGAGGGTACCATCAGTCACAGGGCGAGCGATGGACGAGAGGCACGTTCCGAGCCTGAACTTGAAATGAACAAAAAGTCAGATTAACTGAATATGAACGTTCAGCCTTCCACAGTCGGCTGCCACTCACCAACCAGGAGTACGGATATGTCCAGCGGACTGTTCCAGAACCTGCCGGGCGCTCACGAGATGGGAGGGCTTCAGGCTCTTCCCAGTGAGCCGTGGCTCCTCCCAATCTCGGACCGGATGGATTCCGCGAAGACGGATGCGGATCGACTGGAAGCGGCTGTGCGATTGTCGGTTCGTCCCTTGCAGCGGGCTGCGAACGCCCTAATGGCGGCGCTCCTGCTTCTTCTGTCGGTGCAGATCGGCGCGGACTGGATCAATACCCGGACCCCGCATCCGACAACGGGCCAGATCGCGGACGCGACTCCGCCGGACATGCCGGTGACGAAGGCCACCCTCACCATCAATAACTGAGCGTTTCCAGCGCCGGTCATGACCGACCCGCTTTCGAGCGGGTCGTCGGGCTGCCGACCTAAGCGTTGCGGCAGCGACATCACCCTCTGCGGCCGAGGCCACTCCGCTATCGTCTTGCGACGAGTCGGGTCGTCACCTGACGATCGAAATACGGTCGGCCCCTTGTAGCCGGCCCCTTGCGGCCTCTCCTCCTGTGTGTCCCCCGATTGCTCGTGTCAGCCCTGCCTGCAGCGGCGTGTCCGCTCACGGTTGGGCCGGGTTCAGGCGTGGGCCGAAGCCGGTTGAGGAACTGCCGTCGATGATGTGTCCGCTGCTTCGTCGTCGACCAGTCCCGGCTTCCGCCGCGACAGCGTGAGGATAAGCACCGGCAGGATCAGCAGAATGAGGAGCGGTGCCAGGCTCATGCCGCCGACGACGACCAGAGCCAAGGGCTTCTGAACCTGCGAACCCACACCGTTTGAAAAGGCGGCCGGCAGGAGGCCGACGCCAGCGACCACACAGGTCATGACCACCGGCCTGAGCTGCGTGTGACAGGTTCGCAGCATGGCGCGCACCCGCTCCTCCCCCTCGCCGATCAGACCGTTGAAGTGCGAGAGCACGATGATACCGTCCATCACGGCAATGCCCAGGAGGGCGATAAATCCGATCGCCGCCGAAACGCTGAAGGGCGTGTCGGTGATCACGAGGGCAAGGACGCCACCGGCCGCCGCCATCGGGATGACGCTGAGCGCCAGCAGCATGTCGATCGCTGAGCCGAAGTTCGTGAACAGCAGGATCGCGATGAGGCCGATGGCGATCGGGACCGTCACCGACAGGCGCGCCAGGGCGCCCTGCATGTTATTGAACTCGCCCACGAGTTCGAGGCGGTAGCCCCGCGGCAGGGCTACCTCGGCGTTCACGCGCTCGCGTGCCTCCAAGATCGCGCTACCGAGGTCACGGTCGCGGACGCTGAACTTCACCGGAAGGTAGCGCTCCTGTCCCTCCCGATAGATGTAGGCGGGCCCTGAGACGAGGGCGACCTGAGCGACCTCGCTCAACGGCACCTGCATCAGCGTGCCGTTCGGCCCCTGCCCCGAAATGCGTAGATTGCGGATGGAGGCCACGCTCTGGCGGAACTGCTCGGCGAGGCGGATGACGATAGGATAGTGGCGATCCGAACCGCTATCGTAGAGGTCGCCGGCGCTGTCGCCGCCGATGGCGGTGCGGACCGTAGCGTTGATGTCGCCGGGGGTGAGGCCGTAGCGCGCGGCACGGACCCGGTCGACGTCGATCTGCACCGTGGGCTGGCCGAGCGACGTGAACACCCCGAGATCGGTGACGCCGGGCACTTTGCGGAGCACGGCCTCCACACGGTTGGCGACCTCCGTCAAGGTCTCGAGGTCCGATCCAAATACCTTGAACGAGTTCTCGCCCTTGATGCCTGAGACCGCCTCGGCGACGTTGTCCTGCAGGTACTGCGAGACGTTGAACTCCACGCCGGGGAAATCGGTGCGTAGTCGGTCCAGGAGATCGCCGACCATCCGGTCCTTGGTCATGCTCGGACGCCACTTCTCGGCCGGCTTCAGCGGCGCGAAGAACTCGCCGTTGAAGAAGCCAGCGGCATCGGTGCCGTCATCCGGCCGGCCGTGCTGCGAGACCACGCTCTCGACCTCCGGCACCGCTGCGATGATGCGGCGGATCCGGTTGACGTAGAGGTTGCCTTCCTCCAGCGAGATCGTCGCCGGCATGGTGGCGCGCAGCCAGAGATTGCCTTCCTCGAGCTTGGGCAGGAACTCCAGGCCGAGCTGGCGCCCCGCCACGCCGACACCGGCGGTGAGCAACAGCGCGAGGCCGAGGGTGAGAATGCGGTTACCGAGGGCGGCGCGGATGGCGGGTCGGTAAAGGCGGTCGAGGGTTCGCACGAGGATCGTCTCGACCTCCTCGACATGGGCCGGAAGCAGGTAGGCGGAGAGGACGGGCGTGACTGTGAAGGTGGCGATGAGGCCGCCGAGCAACGCGTAGGCGTAGGTTTGCGCCATTGGCCCGAAGATGTGGCCCTCCACCCCCGTCAAGGTGAAGAGCGGCAGGAAGCCCGTCACGATGATGATCGCCGCGAAGACGATCGAGCGACTGACGTCCCCAGAGGCTTGACGGATCCGCAGGAGCTTGCCGGCAAGACCGGGCCGGACCACTTCCCCTGTCGGCGCGCCGTGACCGGAGAGCCGCCGGAAGATCGCCTCCACCATGATCACCGTACCATCGACGATCAGGCCGAAATCCAGGGCGCCGACGGAGAGCAGATTCGCCGACTCGCCGCGCACCACCAGGATGATGACGGCGAAGAACAGCGCGAAGGGGATCGTCGCCACCACGATGAGGGCGCTGCGCAGGTTGCCGAGGAAGAGCCACTGCACGATCAGGATCAGCACGATGCCGACCAGCATGTTGTGCAGCACGGTGTGCGTGGTGACCGCGATGAGGTCGGCGCGGTCGTAGATCCGCTCGATGCGAACCCCGGGCGGTAGCAGGCCCATGGCCTCGATGCGCCCGACCTCCGCCTGCACGGCCTCGATCGTCGGCGTGCTCTCTTCGCCCCGCCGCATCAGCACGATACCCTGGACGATGTCGTCGTCGTCGTTCATGCCGGCGATGCCGAGGCGCGGCTGGTGCCCGATCGTAACGGTGGCGACGTCCTTGACCAGCACCGGTGCACCGCCCGACTGCGTGAGCACGGTCTCTCCGATGTCGTCCGTGGAGCGAATCAGGCCGACGCCGCGCACCACCGCCGACTGGGTGCCG
Source organism: Methylobacterium sp. V23 (assembly GCF_002917135.1). Taxonomy (NCBI): domain Bacteria; kingdom Pseudomonadati; phylum Pseudomonadota; class Alphaproteobacteria; order Hyphomicrobiales; family Methylobacteriaceae; genus Methylobacterium; species Methylobacterium sp. V23. Next base: position 135,130 of record NZ_PDHT01000012.1, on the reverse strand, counting down.
AGATTGATCCGGTTGCCGCCGACGTTCAAGTTGCTGTCGTTCAGGGTCTTCACAACGCCGGACAGCGTCAGCCCGTAGGCGGTGAGCCGGTCGAGGTCGACAGCAATGTCGAAGGTCTTCGTCTTGCCGCCCCAGCCGATGACGTCTATGACGCCCGGCACGGCGCGGAAGCGCCGACGCAGCACCCAGTCTTGCAGGGATTTGAGGTCGAGGACGCTGTAGCCTGCCGGGGCCGTCAGCTTGTAGCGGAAGATCTCACCGATGGGGCTGACCGGGGAAATGGTCGGCTTGGCGCCATTGGGAAGGGCGTCGAGCTGCGCCAGCCGATTCAGCACCTGCTGCTCGGCCTCGCGGTAACTGAACTCGAAGCCGAACTGCAGCTTCACGTCCGACAGACCGTAGAGGGAGACCGAGCGGACCTGCTTCAGGTTCGGCAAGCCGGAGGTGATCACTTCGATCGGCACGGTGACGTAGCGCTCGATCTCCTCGCCCGATAAGCCAGGCGCCTGCGTGATCACGTCGATCATCGGCGGGGTCGGGTCGGGATAGGCTTCGATGTTGAGGGTTCGAAAGGCCACCAGCCCGCAGGTCAGCAGCAGCACGAACGCGAGAACCACCAGGGCACGCTGGCGCAGCGCGAGATGGACGAGGCCGGTCATGCGTTGGGTTCCTGCTGCCGGGAGCCGACGAATCAGCCCCGGGTCACCATCCGGTCGATGAACAGTGAGCCGCGCGAGATCACGCGCTCGCCAGTCGCCAGACCTTCGAGGATCTCGATCTTGCTTCCGTCGATGATACCAGGCTTGACCCGGCGGCTCTCGACCGTGTTGTCGGCCTTCAACACCCAGACGCTCGCTTTACTGCCCTCCAGCACCACCGCCGCACGAGGTACTGATTGCGACAGGGTCTCGCGCTCGTTGATGATGCGCACGGTGGCGTACATCTCGGGCTTCAGCAGATTTTGGGTGTTGTCGATGTCGGCCCGGACCGTGATGCGACGGGTGGTGGGATCGACGGACGAACCAATGAAATTGATCCGGCCCTCGAAGACCTTGTCCGGATAGGCGAGCACGCGGAACTTCAGGCGATCGCCGAGATCGACTTTCGCCGCGTCCGGCTCGCGCAGCTGCGCGATGAGCCAGACCTTGGACAGGTCGCCGATAATGTATGAGGGGTCACTCCCACTGGTGCCGATATACTGGCCCGGTCCGATCTTGCGCTGGATGATCGTTCCCTTGAGGGGCGCATTGATCGCCGTCTCGGGGTTGATCGAACCCTTCTGCAAATTGGCCACCTCGTCGTCGCGCAGGCCCAGGATGCGCAGCCGGTTACGCACGGCTTCCAAACCGACCTCGGCCGTCCGGGCATCGTTGGTGGCCGTATTCAGGTCGTTCTGAGCGGATTGAAGCTCGCGCAGGGTGGTGACCCGCGAATCATACAGATCGTGCAGGCGCTTCTCAGCGGCTTGGGCGTAGCCGAGCTGCGAGCGTGATTTAGCGAGGACGTTCAGGGCTGCGAGATAGTCGTTCTGGGCCTGCACCATCTCGTTGGCCTGGATCGAGAACAGGCGCTCGCCCTTCTGCACCTGCTCGCCGGTGCGCGCGAAGATGGCAATGACCCGACCCGGGTAAGGCGAGAACACCGGGGTGGCCTGATACTCGTCGACGCCGATCTTACCCTCGGTGGTGATCTCTTCGTAGAAGAGCCGTTGCTCCACCGTCTCGGTATCGATGGCGGCCAACTGGTCGGGGCTGAGGATGAAATCGCCGTTGCTCGGCGGCATCACTGTGACGGCGGCCGGCGTCGGTGAGGTCGCAGCCCCAGCGAACGTGCCTGGAAACCACAAAAATCCAGTAACGCAAAGACTTGAGACGACTAATAGTATGAAGATCTGGGTACGATGCTTCAGCCCAGCGAGTGGAGCGAACGACCCCTGAGGCTCAACCATCGAATCAATCTCGCGCGTCTTGGCGTTTTTGCACTAAACCGATCCAGCCGGATGGCGCGTCGGTCTGTAGAGGGCCGTCGCTAGAGATACAAGCGTGGCCGATTCACGATTTGGTCGTGCCGTGTATCGCTTGATCGGTGTGGCTTCCCTGCCCAATGAAAGCGGTCACTCCGACAGATCGAGAGGCTGCCGAATATTGGGCTCTCGCCCGCTGCTCGGCCTACGAGAGTACCGAGCAGCCTGACGACAAAACCCCGCGGACCCTAGGGTCTGCGGGGTTAAAGTTGCGTCACATGAATCCCTGGGAGGGACCGTTGGTATACTACATGCCAATTCAGGGACGGCAAGGCTCGTAGCGCGCCGTCACGTCTTATTTTGCCGATAACCCGGGCCGTGTAGAGAAATTTTTCTGAACAGACTGCCTGCAGCTCATTCCCACTCGATCGTTCCCGGTGGCTTCGAGGTGATGTCGTAGGTCACGCGATTGATCCCCTTCACCTCGTTGATGATCCGCGTCGCCACGCGGCCGAGGAAGGCCATGTCGAATGGATAGAAATCGGCCGTCATGCCGTCGACCGAGGTCACGGCTCGCAAGGCGCAGACGTGGTCGTAGGTACGCCCGTCGCCCATCACTCCGACGGTCTTTACGGGCAGGATCACCGCGAAGGCCTGCCAGATCGTGTCGTAGAGGCCGGCCTTGCGGATCTCGTCGAGGTAGATCGCATCGGCCTTGCGCAGGGCTTCGAGCTTCTCGGGCGTGATCGTACCGGGGCAGCGGATGGCGAGGCCCGGACCCGGGAAAGGGTGTCGTCCGACGAAGGCCTCGGGCAGGCCCAGCTCCTTCCCGAGGACACGGACCTCGTCCTTGAACAGCTCGCGCAGGGGCTCGACGAGTTGCATGTTCATGCGCTCGGGCAGGCCGCCGACATTGTGATGGGATTTGATTGTCACCGAGGGACCACCGGTGAACGAAACGCTCTCGATCACGTCGGGATACAAGGTGCCCTGGGCCAGGAAGGCGGCCCCGCCGATCTTCTTCGATTCGGCCTCGAAGACGTCGATGAACAGGCGCCCGATCGTCTTGCGCTTCTGCTCCGGGTCGCTGACGCCGGTGAGCTCCCCAAGAAACAGGTCCTGCGCTTCAACATGGACGAGGGGAATGTTGTAGTGGTCGCGGAACAGCCGGACGACTTCCTCGGCCTCGCCCATGCGCAGCAGGCCATGGTCGACGAAGACGCAGGTGAGTTGCTCGCCGATCGCCTCGTGGATCAGAACCGCCGCCACGGCAGAATCGACGCCGCCGGACAGTCCGCAGATCACCCGCTCCTTGCCGACCTGCGCGCGTATCTTCTCGATCGCCTCCTCGCGGTAGGCGCCCATGGTCCAGTCGCCCGTACAGCCGGCGATGTCGCGCACGAAATTGCGGATCAGCAGTGCGCCATGCGGCGTGTGCGCCACCTCCGGGTGGAACTGCACCGCGTAGTACCGGCGAGCCTCGTCCGCCACCGCCGCGAAGGGGGCGTTCTTCGACATGGCGACGGTGGTGAACCCGTCCGGTAGCTTGGTGACGCGGTCCCCGTGGCTCATCCAGACGGGATAGTGCTCGCCCACGTGCCACACGCCCTTGAACAGGGGGCATTCCGACAGGATCTCAATCTCGGCCCGACCGAACTCCGCATGATGGCCGCCCTCGACCTCGCCACCGAGCTGGGCGGCCATGGTCTGCTGGCCGTAGCAGATGCCGAAGACCGGCACGCCAGAATCGAAGACGATCTGCGGAGTCCGGGGCGAGGCCTCGGTCGTCACCGATTCGGGCCCCCCCGAGAGGATCACGCCCTTCGGCTTCGTCTCGGCGAAAGCCTCGGCCGCCTTGGTAAAGGGGACGATTTCGCAGTAGACGCCCTCCTCGCGGACGCGGCGCGCGATGAGCTGCGTCACCTGGCTGCCGAAATCGACGATGAGGATTTTGTCGTGCTCTGTAGTCATGGCACCGGAGTTAGACGAGGCCTCGGTCTGGTGCAACGGATCGGTCCGCAGAGCCGCCCCGCGGCTGGCGTCGGCCTGGGGATCCGGCGTGCAGTCCCGTTAACCGGTCGTTCACCGCCGGGCGCCGACACCGTGCCCCCCAGCAACGAACAGGAGCCTCAGCCATGAGAGCCACCATCTTCGGGATCGCCACACTCGCCCTCGCCGGACTCGGAGCCACCTCGGCCTCCGCCTTGCCCGTCTCGGCCGGCATCGCACCGGCCGGCGGGATCCAGCAGGTCCGCATCGTCGAGCGCACGGTGATCCGCGGCCCCCGTTGCAAAACCGTCGTTACCAAGCGCCGTGGGCCGATGGGCCGGATGGTCGTGGTGCGCAAGCGCCGCTGCTTTTGAAAGAGCACCGCTGCTTTTGAAAGAGCGCCGCTGCTTTTGAAAGAGCGCCGCTGCTTTTGAAAGAGCGCCGCTGCTCCTGACGGGTCGTATGGATTGGCCCCCTTGCAGGGCCAATCCTCGTTTCAGGACCGCTGCTCAAGGGTGGCGACGTAGAAGCCGTCGGTGCCGGTCCGGGCGGGACTCATCTGGAGACCGTGCCGGGTCAGGCGGACCGCCGAGCCGAGATCGGGCGCGTGCGTGGCGAGGATCTCGGAGGCTGAGAGCACCGCGAAGTCGTCCGGCCGGCGCGCGAGAAGACCGGCGACGGCCGCGTCGTTCTCCTCGGGCAGCAGCGAGCAGGTGATGTAGGTGATGCGACCGCCGGGGCGTACCAGCCGCGCGGCCCGGTCGAGCACCATGGCCTGATCCGCCACACGCGTGCCCAGGGCATTCGGGCGCATTCGCCACTTGGCATCCGGATTGCGCCGCCAGGTTCCGGAGCCGGTACAGGGCGCATCGACGAGGACGCGGTCCGCGCACCCGTCGAGGTCGCCGAGAACGTCGGTGCGGGCCTTGCCGGCGCGGGGCGTACGGATCTCCGCGACGGCACCGGCGCGCCGCAGACGCTCGTGGATCGGGGCGAGCCGGCGGGGATCGTCGTCGCTGGCGACCAATCGCCCGGTATTCTCCATCATCGCGGCGAGGCTCAGGGTCTTTCCACCACCGCCCGCACAGAGATCGACGACGGTCTCGCCGGGGCGTGAGCCGCTGAGAAGGCTCGCAAGCTGCGAGCCTTCGTCCTGGATCTCGTACCAGCCGTCGATGAATTCCGGCTCGACATGGAGGGCGGGGCCTCGCCCATCATCGCCGATGGGGATGCGCAGGCCGTTGGGCGCGTGCGGGGTCGGCTCCGGCGCGAGGTGGACGAGACCCGCCAGGGCCTCCGGACGGCTGCGCTTGAGCGTGTTGACGCGGATATCGAGCGGGGCCCGTCGGCCGAGGGCGCGCAGCTCGTCGAGGGTCTCGGAGCCGAAGGTCGCTTCGAAGGAGGGGAGCACCCATTCGGGGACATCGCCGGCGACGTGGAGCGGGGCATCAGCCAGGGTCCCTTCCACAAGGCGGGTCCTTTCTTCCGGGGTCAGGGGCTCGGGGGCGAAGCGCTCGCCGCTGAACATCTCCGCGATGGTCGGCGCCGCGAGACCATACTGGAGCCGCAGCATGCCGATCACGAGGCTGCGCGCGCCCTCGTCAGCCATGATCCAGGCGGCGGAGGCGCGCCGACGCAGGGCGTCGTAGACGAGGCTGGCGATGGCGGCGCGGTCGCCCGACCCGGCGAAGCGGTGGCTTAAACCCCAATCCTTCAGCGCATCGGCGGCGGGGCGGCGGCGCGCGGCGATATCGGCGAGGACCTCGATGGCGGCGGAGAGGCGGGCGGGGGGCGTCAGGGCAAGATCCTCGAGTTTTAGGGCCGTCGCCTTCCGTAGGCGCCGCGATACCGCCACGCTTCGGGCGAGGGCCGGACACAATACAGTCGAGCTTCCGGCACGTTTACGGCTTAGCTTGCGCCACGGTGCCGCGTGGAGCGGACGCCTGGAGCTTTAGAGAACCCCATGTCTCCCGTCATCCATCTCAGCCTCGCCGGCCTCGTCATGCTGGCAGTCGCCGCCTGTTCCACGGCGCCAGATGCTCCCGACCTGTCGGCGCCGCCCCCGCGCCGGCCGGATGCCAAGACCCAGCTGGAATACGGCGCGCCTCCGCCCCCGCCGCCCGGCCCGCGCTACTGAGGTTTCGCCGCCGCTGCCTCGCGGGCGCGGCGGTTCTCGTAGGCCTTCAGATGCGTGTAGACGCGGTCGAGGACTGGGTGGGCGGTCGCATCGGGCGCTCGCGCGATCAGGTCGCCGATGATGTGGTCGGCCTCGATCCGGGCACCGCCCTCGATGTCGCGCAGCATCGAGGCGGTGAAGGCCGATCCCTCGGCCGTGAGCGTCTTGCGCGTGTTTTCCATCACGCCGGGCCGCGGCGCGTAGCCGGCGGCCTCGGCGATCGCCCGGCACTCCTCCATCAGCGCCTCGATGACGGCGAGGCCGCCCGGAGCGGCGAGGATGTCGCCGATGGTGGCGCGCATCAGGCAGGTGGAGCCGGCCAGCGTCGCCAGGAAACTCCACTTCTCCCACATTTCCAACACCACGCTCTCGCTGAGGCGGGGCTGGAACGTCACGCCCTGCATCAGGGACTCGATGGCCTCGACCCGGGCCGAGCGGCCGCCGGACCGCTCGCCGTAGGTCAGGGTGTGCAGCGGATTCATCTGGCGGATCTCGCCCGCGGGACCGAGGGTCGCCACGATGGCGCAGGATCCGCCGAGCACGCGGTCCGCACCGTATACCAAGTCCAACGCGTCGAGGTGGCGCATCCCGTTGAGCACCGGGAGGATCGCGGTGTCGGGACCCACCGCCGGCGCGACGTCCGCGATGGCGCTGTCGAGGTCGTAGGCCTTGCACGAGAACAGCACGAGGTCGAAGGCGCCGCCCTTGCCGGCGGCGAGGTCGGCGGCGGTGACCGTCTGGGGTGCCGGGATGTGCAGGTTGCCGATGGGGCTCTCGACCGTCAGGCCGGCATCGGCGAGCTTGGCCGCGCGCGCCGGACGGACGAGGAAGGTGACGTCGCGGCCGGCCTCGGCGAGGCGTGCGCCGAAATATCCGCCGGTGGCGCCGGCGCCGACAACGAGAACGCGCATGGTCTCATCCCTTTCGTCGTTCGTGGATCGCGGCCCCTTGGCGGCCGCCCATCCGTCAGGCCGCGCCATCGTACCGGGTCAGATGCCGATCGGCGCCAGGAAGATCCGGATCGCGAAGAGGATCCACATCGCGAGCAGCACCAGCGTGCCGACGGCGTAGGCCCGGAAGCGGTACGGGATGTGGTTCGTGGAGAGATACACGCCCGCGTGGACGAAGCGCGTCGCGACGAAGACCCAGGCCATGACCACGAACAGGAGGTCGGCCTTGCGGGTGGCCAGGGCGAGGCCGACGAGCACGTAGAACAGCACCGGGATCTCGAACTGGTTCGAGAAGGTGTTGGCGGCCTGCTGGGCCGGGGCCGGCCAGTTGCGCTGGCCCAGCGTCAGCTCGCGGCCCTTCACGGCACCGCCGCGCACCGCGGAGAGGCGCATCCGCCCGGTCCAGAACAGCAGCGCGAAGGTGAGGAAAACCTGGGCGAAGACGGGGGCCAGGATGGCTTGGACGGACACGGCGATTCCTATCGGGCGGCGACCCGGCCGGACATCCGGCACGGGCGCACGCAGCGCCGGTCAGGCGCGGCCGGGGTAGTTCGGGCTCTCGCGGGTGATGGTCACGTCGTGGACGTGGCTCTCGCGCAGGCCCGCATTGGTGATGCGGATGAACTGCGCCTTCTCCTGGAACTCGGGGATCGTCGGCGCGCCGACATACCCCATGGCGGCCCGCAGACCGCCGGCGAGCTGGTGCAGCACCGCCGCCACCGGGCCCTTGTAGGGCACCTGCCCCTCGATGCCCTCGGGAACGAGCTTGTGGGTGTCGCTGACCTCAGCCTGGAAGTAGCGGTCGGCGGAGCCGCGGGCCATGGCGCCCACCGAGCCCATGCCGCGGTAGCTCTTGTAGGAGCGGCCCTGGTGCAGGAACACCTCCCCCGGGGCCTCGTCGGTGCCGGCCAGGAGCGAGCCCAGCATGGCCACGGAGGCGCCGGCCGCGATCGCCTTGGCGAGGTCGCCCGAGTACTTGATGCCGCCATCGGCGATGACCGGCACGTCCGCGCCATGGGCGGCCTCGACGGCCTCCATCAGGGCGGTGAGCTGCGGCACGCCCACGCCGGCGACGATGCGGGTGGTGCAGATCGAGCCCGGGCCGATGCCGACCTTGATGGCGTCCGCGCCGGCATCGATCAGGGCCTGGGCGCCGTCGCGGGTCGCGACGTTGCCCGCCACCACCTGCACGGCGTTGGAGAGCTGCTTCACCCGGCGCACCGCGTCGAGCACCTTGATCGAGTGGCCGTGGGCCGTGTCGACCACGATCACGTCGCAGCCGGCATCGATCAGGCGCTCGGCCCGCTCGAAGCCGCTGTCGCCGGTGGTGGTGGCGGCGGCGACCCGCAGGCGGCCCTGCTCGTCCTTGACCGCGCCCGGATAGGCGACCTGCTTCTCGATGTCCTTGACCGTGATGAGGCCGATGCAGCGGTAATGGTCGTCGACGACGAGCAGCTTCTCGATGCGGAACTGGTGCAGCAGGCGCTTGGCCTCGTCCTGGCTCACGCCCTCGCGCACGGTGATGAGCCGGTCGCGGGTCATCAGGTCGGCGACGGTCTCGGACGAGTTCGTGGCGAAGCGCACGTCGCGGTTGGTGAGGATGCCGACGAGCTTGCCGCGGGAGCCGTTGGGGCCGCGCTCCACCACCGGGATGCCGGAAATGCGGTTCTGCTTCATCAGCGAGAACGCGTCCGCCAGGGTCTCGTCCGGGTGGATGGTGATGGGGTTCAGCACCATGCCCGACTCGTACTTCTTGACGAGGCGGACCTGCTCGGCCTGCTCGGCCGGCTCGAGGTTGCGGTGAATGACGCCCATGCCGCCGTTCTGCGCCATGGCGATCGCCATCGGCGCCTCGGTGACGGTGTCCATGGCCGAGGCCAGGATCGGCAGGTTGAGGTGGATCGAGCGGGTGAGCCGGCTCGCGATCTTCACTTCGGTGGGCATCACCGAGGAGGCTGCGGGGCGCAGCAGGACGTCGTCGAAGGTCAGGCCCTCGATGATGGAATCAGCGGTGATGCGGGCCATGAACCAACTCCGGAACGGGTGCTGCGTCGGGCCCTCACGGGCGTTCCGACGTCACTGGGTTGGCACGGGCCAGTATCATGCGCGAGGAACCGGCGCAAAGCCGCCGGTGCGCGCGTCCGACAGGAAAATGCGCCAGGGGCGCCGTTCTCCGGTGGGGGTTGCGCCTAGCGCACGCCTCGGGGGGCGCCCGGCAGGCCCTCGGCCGGTCCCTTGTCGGTCCATTCCGGCGGGGCGCCGACGTAGTCGCCGAGGATGCCGTCGATGCCGGGCGCGCGGCCGAACGCCTCGCAATCCGGGTCGAGGGGCGCCTCGCCGAGGGTCGTGATGCGGACGCGATCGTAGGTCGGCAGCGTGAGCGGCGCCTTGAACGGGTCCTGGCCGGTGGCGAGGTAGAAGCCGAAATCCTGGCCGAACTCGCCGGCGAGGTCGTAGGCGTCGCTGGCCGGGGAGAACCGGGCCTGGTTGGTGAAGGCGTTGCTCGCCCCGCCCCAGACCATGGCGGCCCGCTGCACGTTGCGGCTGTCGAGGGCCTCGGCCTCGACCGTCAGGCTGCCGAGACCGATGGGGATGCGGGGAATCGGGATGCGGCCGACGGCCGTCGCGAAACCGGCGCCGAGCTGGGACGCGATGGTGATGCCCGCCGAGGTCGCCACCGTGGCGCCGGCCGCCGGGACGTTGGTGAGGTCGATCCGGGTCACCGCCGAGCGGACGGTGAGGTCGGCCTTGCGGCCCGAGACCACGTCGTAGCGCAGGGAGAGTTCGTAGCAGAGGGCCCGGTCGGCCGCGTTGGCCACGAGCTTGCGCTCGGCCGGGGTCAGGCCCGGGGCCACGACCTCGGAGAAGGAGGTGGGCACGATCCGCACCGTCCGGGTGGCCGCGAGGGCCGCCGGATCGACGAAGATTCGTGAGGAGCTGGCCGTCTCGTCGCTGCCGGCGAGGCGGTCGTAGCGAGTCAGGGCGCCGGATTCCGTGAGCACCACGGTGCCGCAGCCCGCGACCGCGGCCGCCAGGGCAAGGCTGGAGACGAAGCCTGCCAGCCTGCGTCGATGTTCGAACCTCGGAAGCATCGGTGACTTTCTTGGGGACGCGCGGGTGGACGCTCGGCACGCCTCCCCGGGAAAGGCGTCTCCCGAAGGAGCCCTTTCCGAGGGGGAGACCTGCGGCGTCCAGATCATGCCGGCGAGCTTAGCGGCTCCAGCAACATTGTGGAAAGGTGAGCAGGCCCGTCGCCGGTCCGATGCTGGACCGATGTGGCCGCAGGGCCACGCCGCCGGAGGCGTCAGGCCCTGCACGTGCGACATGCCGCTTTCATCCCGTGCCATTCGTCACGGGACGCGCGCTTGCCGCGGCGCGGCTTTTCGTCGGTATGAGGCACCCGAACGGCCCGACCGGACCTATGTCTCGCCGATGCGCACCTCCCAGATCGTTCCCCTCGTCGTCGCCACCGCGCTGTTCATGGAGAACACCGATTCCACCGTGATCGCCACCGCGCTGCCGGCCATCGCCCGGAGCCTGAACGAGGACCCGATCGCCCTCAAGCTCGCGCTGACCGCCTACCTCGTCAGCCTGGCGATCTTCATCCCGATCAGCGGCTGGATGGCGGACCGGTTCGGGGCCCGCACGGTGTTCCGGGTCGCACTCGGGGTGTTCATGGCGGGTTCGCTGGCCTGCGCGGCCTCGAACTCCCTGGCGGGCTTCGTCGCCGCCCGGTTCTTCCAGGGGATCGGCGGGGCCATGATGGTGCCGGTCGGACGCCTCGTGATCCTGCGCAGCGTGCCCAAGAGCGAACTCGTCAGCGCCCTCGCCTACCTGACGATCCCCGCCCTGATCGGACCGATCTTCGGTCCGCCGCTGGGCGGCTTCATCACCACCTACTTCGACTGGCGCTGGATCTTCTTCATCAACATCCCGATCGGGATCGCCGGCATCGTTCTGTCGACGCTCTACTTCGAGAACATCCGCGAGAGCGATCGGCCGCCCCTCGACGTCCTCGGCTTCCTGCTCTCCGGGCTGGGGCTGGCCACGCTGATGCTCGGCCTGGCCTCCACCGGCCGCCACCTCCTGCCGGACGGGGTCTCCTGGGGCTGCCTCGTCACCGGGGGACTCCTCCTGGCGCTGTATTTCCGGCATTCGCGCGGCATCGCCCATCCGGTGATCCGCCTCGACCTGCTGCGCTATCCGACCTTCCGGGCGGCGGTGACCGGCGGCAGCCTGTTCCGGATCGGCACCGGGGCGATCCCGTTCCTGCTGCCGCTGATGCTGCAGATCGGCTTCGGCCTCGATCCCCTGCGCTCGGGCCTCATCACCTTCGCGGCGGCGGCCGGGGCGCTGCTCATCAAGATCATCGGCCCCCGCATCCTGCGCGCCTACGGCTTCCGGCGGGTGATGCTCGTCAACGCCCTCGTCGCCTCGGCCTTTCTCGCCGTGAACGGCCTGTTCACCGCCGAGACCCCGCACGCGATCATCATCTGCCTCCTGCTGATCGGCGGCTGCGTGCGCTCCCTGCAGTTCACCTGCGTCAACGCCATCGCGTATGCCGAGCTGGAGACCCGGGAGATGAGCGCGGCCACCAGCCTCGCCAGCGTGGCGCAGCAGCTCTCGCTCAGCCTGGGCGTGTCCCTCGGGGCCCTGGCCCTGGAGGGCGCCGCCGCGTTCCACGGCCGCAGCGAGATCGCGGCGCAGGACTTCGCCCCAGCCTTCCTGGCCGTGGCGCTGATCTCGGTGATGTCGTTCTTCCCCTTCCGCCGGCTCAGCCCGGAGGCCGGGGCCGAGGTCTCGGGGCACCGGCTGGTCGCCGCCGCCCCACGCAACGCGATGCCGTAGGACGCCCGGGGGCGCGGGCCTCAGGCCGCGGCGCGGGCGGGCGCCCGGCCGCCGGGCGCGCGCTTCGGCTTCGAGCCGCCCCGTGCGCCGGCCGTCGGCTTGGCCGCCGACCGGGCCGGGCTCGCCGCGGCGCGGGCGCCCTGGCGCCAGCCCTGCCAGCTCCAGCGGCCGGGTCCGGTCATCGCGTACATGAGGAAGCCGCCGGCGAGACCGAAATCGGCCAGGAGCAGGGTGCGCTCGGCCACCGCGCTCGGGCCGACGAACTGCCAGAACGGATGCAGCAGCACCGCCATCACGCCGACGAAGACGGCGAGCGCCAGCCCGCTGAGGCGCGGCAGCACGCCGAGGATCAGCGCCACCGGGCCGAACACCTGGACGATCACGGCCGCGGTGGCGACGGCGTTCGGCGACGGCAGGCCGGTGGCCGCGAGGGTGATGGCGAAGCCGGAGACGTTCAGGGCCCGGGCGACCCCGGTGGGCAGCAGCGCGGCGGCGAGCAGCAGCCGGGTGAGGAAGAGCAGTCCGTCTTGGGCACGGCCGGTCACGTCTGGGGCTCCGTCAGGTATCCTGGGACACCGAGCTTTGTCGTGACCGCCTGAAGACGGCGTTAAGGCTGCGAGCCCCTCAACCGGAGACGCCGCCGCGGAAGAGGCGGCCCCGCTCGGTCCAGGCCACGACCGCGAGGGCGAGGCCGCCGAGGAGCGCGTAGCCGATGCCGATGGGCAGCACCGAGCCGTCGAAGGCATGCCCGATCAGGAAGCCGCAGAAGGCGCCCAGGATCGTGGTGTAGAAGCCGAGGAAGGACGAGGCCGTGCCGGCGATCTCGCCGAGGGGCTGCAGCGCCAGGGCGTTGAAGTTCGGCATGGCGAAGCTGATGAGGAACTGGTTGGCGGCCAGGATCGTCAGGAACAGGGCCAGGGGCGGGTGACCGTGATAGGCGAGCCCCGCCACCACCTGCCCCACCGCCACGACGACGAACAGGCTCAGGCCCGCATGGGACAGCGGCCGCATGCCGAGGCGCCGGACGAGGCGGGCATTCACCAGGGTGGCGGCCCCCATGGCGCCGGCGACGAGGCCGAAGGCCAGGGGGAACAGGCCCCCGAGATGGTAGAGCCCCGTGTCGAACACCTGCTGGGCCGAGCCGACATAGCCCATGATGCAGCCGGTGAGCAGGCCCAGCGCCGTGGCGTAGCCCACCGCCACGCGGTTGCGGAAGGTGATGGCCACCGCCTGGGCCACCGCGCCGAGGGAGAACGGCCGCCGGTACTCCGGATGCAGCGTCTCGGGCATCCGCCAGGCGAACCAGAGCACCAGGATGCCGGCGAGCGCCAGCATCGAGACGAAGACGTAGACCCACGAACCGAACAGCAGCATGGCTCCGCCGATGGCGGGCGCGATCATCGGCACGATCAGGAACACCATCATGATGAGCGACATCACGCTCGCCATCTCGCGCCCCGCGAAGCGGTCGCGCACGATCGCCGTCGACAGCACGCGCCCGCTGGCGGCGCCGATGCCCTGGATGATCCGCGCCGCCAGGAGCCAGCCGAAGGACGGCGCCACCATGGCGAGGCCGGTGCCGACGACGTAGATCGCCAGGCCCGCCAGCAGCACCGAGCGCCGGCCGTAGGTGTCCGAGAGCGGCCCGTAGACGATCTGCGCCGTGCCGAATCCGATCATGTAGACGTAGATGAGGAGCTGCAGGCTGTTCGGGTCGACCACGCCGAACCGCGCCTGGATCGCCGGGAACGCCGGCAGCAGGTTGTCGATCGAGATCGCCGTCACGGCCATCATCAGGGCGACGATTCCGACGAACTCGCCGAAGCCCGGGCCCGTCCAGGGCCATGCGGCGGGTCCGGAGACGGCGTCGGGGATCGGGGGTGCCGGGGCGTGCGCGGTTTGAGCCGGGACGATTTTGGCCGGAGCGGTCTGGGCCGGGGTGGTGCTCACCTGGGACGGTCCTCGGGGGCTGGGGCGGCGCGGCGGATCACCGTCGAGCCAGAACGTTTCGTCCGGCTCTTGGTGCCTTCGGCACGGCGGGGCCATCCGGGGCGCTGCATGGCTGCCGCGCGGGCTCCTCGGCGCGCTCGCGCCACAATTTCGGAGAACCGTGCCCGGGTGCCGGAGATGCGGCGCGTCGGGGAGCGGAACAGCGGCAGCATGCAAGAGACGCGTCGCGGGATCGTCCAGTTCGGGCTCCTCGGTGCCCTCCTGTCGGGCCAGCCGGTCCGGGCCGAGGCCGTCGCGCCGGTCGCGGCGCCCCAGCCGGACTTCGCCGCCCGGGCCGACGCCCTGGTGCGGCCCTACGCCCGGGCCGGGATCTTCTCCGGCGCCGTCATCGTAGCCCGGGACGGCGCGGTGCTGTTCCGGCAGGCCTACGGGGCGGCGCAGCGCGAATGGTCCGTGCCCAACACCCCGGAGACCCGCTTCCGGATCGCCTCCCTGACGAAGCAGTTCACCGCCGCCGCGATCCTGACGCTGCAGGAGGCCGGGCAACTCCGGCTCGACGACCCGGCCGCGCAGCACATGCCCGGCCTGCCGGCGACCTGGGCGCCCATCACCCTGCGGATGCTTCTCGACCACACCGCCGGCCTGCCCAACGTGACCGCCCTGCCCGACTACCCGACCCTCCTCGCCCGGACCGCCCGCACGCCCATGGCGGTGGTGGGCCGGCTCTTCCGCGAGGCGCTGCTGTTCCCGGCGGGCTCGGCCCAAGAATACAGCAACACCGGCTACATCCTCCTGGCGGCGATCGTCGAGGGGATCACCGGCGCGCCCTTCGCCACCGCGCTGAACCGCCTCGTCCTCGCCCCGGCCGGCCTCGCCGAGACCGGCGACGCCGATCTCGAGGCGGTGATCCCGCAGCGGGCCGCCGGCTATCACCGGGTCGCCGGGCAGTGGCGCAACGCGCCCCCCGTGGTGTCGGCGGCCGTCCTCGGGGCCGGCGGCCTCGTCTCCACCCTGGACGACCTCGTGGCCTGGGACGCCGCCCTGTTCTCCGGCCGGATCCTGCGCCCGGCCGCGCTGGCCGAGATGGTCCGGGACAGCGGCCACGGCTACGGGCTCGGGCTCTATGTCGGCCGCGCCTATGGCCAGCGGCTCCTGTCCCACGGCGGCTTCCTCGACGGGTTCTCGGCGATCAAGGACAGCTACCCGGATCTCGGCCTGACGGTCGTCGTCCTGGGCAACACCGAGACGACGCCGGCCCAGACCCTGTCCCGCCGCCTCGGCGCCCTCGCCCTCGGGCAGCCGGAGGTCACCGAGATCGCGGTGCCGGCCGCCGTGCTCGACCGCTACGTCGGGGTCTACCGGACGGGACCCCGCGCCGTGGTCTCCCTCGCCCGGGAGGGCGACCGCCTCGTCGCCCGCGGGGCCGGGCCCGCCCGCCTCGGCCTGACCCCGGAGAGCGACCGCGTCTTCGTGGCCGAGGACGGCACCCGCCTCGCCCTCGACATCGAGCCGGACGGCCGGGCGACGGGCCTCCTCCTCGACCTGCCCGGCGGGGCGCGCGCGGGCCCCCGGATCGACGCGCAGACGGCCCATCGGATCGGCAACCGCCGCCTGGCCCGCCTCGGGCCGCGCTGAGGGCCGTCCGGGTCGCCAACCCGCCCGAACGGGTCTAACATCCGCGCCGCGTCACGACGCCATCGGGCGCGCCGATCATCCGAGCCACGCCCCTGCGCGACACTCCGTTGGCCAAAAGTCCACCTTGATTTGACGCCGCGCCTGGCCTTGGCTGCCGCCCATAAGAACAATCAGGAGGAACTGCGATGAACAAGCCGGAATTTCTCAACCAGGGTACCAAGGCGCCGTTCTCGGCGCGCTACGACAACTTCATCGGCGGCCAGTGGGTCGCGCCCGTTGCCGGCCGCTACTTCGAGAACACCTCCCCGATCACCGGCCGGGTGATCTGCGAAGTCGCCCGCTCGGACGCCGCCGACGTCGACAAGGCCCTCGACGCCGCCCACGCCGCGAAGGAGGCCTGGGGCCGCACCGCGCCGGGCGAGCGCGCCCGCATCCTGAACAAGATCGCCGACCGGATGGAGGAGAACCTCGACCTGATCGCGCTGGCCGAGACCTGGGACAACGGCAAGCCGATCCGCGAGACGACCCACGCCGACATCCCCCTGGCGATCGACCATTTCCGCTACTTCGCCGGCTGCGTCCGCGCGCAGGAGGGCTCGATCTCCGAGATCGACCACGACACCGTCGCCTACCACTTCCACGAGCCGCTCGGCGTCGTCGGCCAGATCATCCCGTGGAACTTCCCCATCCTGATGGCGGTGTGGAAGCTCGCCCCGGCGCTCGCGGCCGGCAACTGCATCGTGCTCAAGCCCGCCGAGCAGACCCCGGCCTCGATCCTCGTGGTGGCCGAGCTCATCGCCGACCTGCTGCCGGCGGGCGTGCTCAACATCGTCAACGGCTTCGGCCTCGAGTGCGGCAAGCCGCTGGCCTCCTCGCCCCGCATCGCCAAGATCGCCTTCACGGGCGAGACGACGACGGGCCGGCTGATCATGCAGTACGCCTCGCAGAACCTGATCCCGGTGACGCTGGAGCTCGGCGGCAAGTCGCCGAACATCTTCTTCTCCGACGTCGCCAACGAGGATGACGACTTCTTCGACAAGGCGCTGGAGGGCTTCACCATGTTCGCCCTCAACCAGGGCGAGGTCTGCACCTGTCCGAGCCGCGCCCTGGTGCACGAGTCGATCTACGACCGCTTCATGGAGCGGGCGATCAAGCGCGTCGAGGCGATCACGCAAGGGTCGCCCCTGGATCCCGCCACGATGATCGGCGCCCAGGCCTCCTCAGAGCAGCTGGAGAAGATCCTCAGCTACGTCGACATCGGCAAGCAGGAAGGCGCCCAGTGCCTCACCGGCGGCGAGCGCAACGTCAAGGACGGCGAGTTCGCGGAAGGCTACTACATGAAGCCGACCGTGTTCCGCGGCCACAACAAGATGCGCATCTTCCAGGAAGAGATCTTCGGCCCCGTCCTCTCGGTCACCACCTTCAAGGACGATGCCGACGCCCTCAGCATCGCCAACGACACCCTCTACGGCCTCGGCGCCGGCGTCTGGACCCGCGACGGCACCCGCGCCTACCGCTTCGGCCGCGCCATCCAGGCCGGCCGCGTCTGGACGAACTGCTACCACGCCTACCCGGCCCACGCGGCCTTCGGCGGCTACAAGCAGTCCGGCATCGGGCGCGAGAACCACAAGATGATGCTCGACCACTACCAGCAGACGAAGAACATGCTCGTCAGCTACTCCGCCAAGAAGCTCGGCTTCTTCTAGGAGCCGGTTTCGAGATTGACACCCGAGTGAAACTCGCCCCGGCCGGATGACGGCCGGGGCTTTTTCGTTGGCCGCCCTATCTCATCCCGGCGTCCTCTCCCCGGCGTCCTCTCCCGGGCGTCTCTGCCCGAACGTCCTCCCCCGGAGATCCTCCATGAGCGAGACCGCCCGCAATCCGACCACCGCCGACCAGGTCGGTGCCGACGGGACGCCCCTGCGCGTCACCGCGACCCCCGCCGCCATCGAGCTCATCGAGGAATTGCGGGCCGAGCACGGACCGGTGATGTTCCACCAGTCCGGCGGCTGCTGCGACGGCTCGTCGCCGATGTGCTACCCCCTCGGCGACTTCCTCACCGGCGACAGCGACGTCCATCTCGGCACCGTGGCGGGGGCCGATTTCTGGATCAGCCGGCCGCAATTCGCGGTCTGGAAACACACGCACCTCATCCTCGACGTGGTGCGCGGCCGCGGCGGCATGTTCTCCCTCGAGAACGGGCGCGACAAGCGCTTCCTGATCCGGTCCCGGGTCTTCACCGAGGCCGAGAACACGGCGCTGGAGGGCGCCTGCCGGATCTGAGGCGTCAGGAGCGCGGCTTCGGTCGCTCGCCGGCGTTGCAGCGCTTCATCGCCGCGACGGCCTCGGAGACGCCGCTCAGGTCGAAGCCCGCCTTCCAGCCCTTGCCCTTGAGGAGGATCTCCTCGGACTCGGCGGCTTTCTCGACGAGGCTGGCGGGCAAGGTCCCGACGAGCCGGGTACCGTTGCCGGTCCAGGTCGCCTTGGCGTTGACGGTCTTGCCACCGAGTTCGGTGGCGGCCGTGATCTTCTCGTCCCGGTCGTGCTGCCACTTGCTGTAGGTCAGCACCACGACCAGGGCCTTGTTCTCCAGCGCCAAGGTGATCGAATTGTCGGCGTCGTCATCGTCCTCGTCGACGTAGGACCGCACGATCACGCAGGCGGGGCTGCCCGTGACGCTGGCGGCGCGCTCGACCTGCCAGCCGTTCAGGCTCTCGAACAGCGGCCGCTCCTGCTGAAATGCCTCTTGCGGAAGAGGCTGTTGGGCCCGTGCGGCCCCGGAGGCGACGAGACTCGCGAGCAGGCCGAACAGGCAGGACCGGGCCGGCGACGGGCGCTTCATGACGGGATTCTCCGATGGGAACGGGGGCGGTCGCAGCTCAGAGCTTGGCGCCGGGCGCCGGCGTCTCCGCCGGTTTGGCGGCCGACTTGGCGGCCGACTCGGCGGCCTCGCGGGCATCCATGAACCCGGCGAACGCCTCGGGCGTCTGGGTCGTGAAGGCGACGATGGGCTGCGGGTCGTCCGACAGGTCGCGGAACGCGGTGCAGAGCTCCGGTATCGGCTTCGCGAAGGTCGGCTGCAGCTTCCCCTGGATCTCCTCCATGACCGGGGCCATCTCGGGGCCGAGGGCGGCGAGCTTGGCATCGAAGGCGGCCCGTTGCCGCACCGTCGTCGGGATCTCGCAGCTTCCCAGGAGTTTCTGGAAGATCAGGCCCATGCCGTAGACCTTGATCCGGGTCTCCGAGGGCCGTGCGGCCGCCTTCCGCTCATCCTGGCGTCGCGCCGTCGCGGCCGCGAAGGCGTCCGGCCCGAGGGCGAGGTACTGGTCGAGGGCGGTGCCGAAGCTCGCCGCGTCCTCCGCCTTCGGGCAGAGAGGGGCTTTCGGGTCGGTGAAGCGCTTGCCGAGTTCGCTGTCGATGGCCGCCTGGATCGGGCTCATCTCCGGGCGCATCGCCGCCAGCTTGGCCTCGAGATCGGCGCGCTGCTTGCCCGTGCTCGCGACCTCGCATTCCTTGAGGGCTTTCTCGAAAAAGTGCCCGCTCGCGTAGTTGGCGATGCGGCCCTCCGAGGGAAGCTCCGCCGCGACCTCCGCCGACGTGCCGCTGCAGCGCTTCAACGCGGCGAAGGCTTCGGCGAAGGCCGGAATCTTGAAGTCGGCGTCGCCGTCCTTGAAGCGCAGCACGATGGCGTCGGCGCCCATGAGGTGCGGCAGGAGCGTGTCCGGGAACTCGCCGGTCAACTGGGTGTCGTCGGCCTTCCACTTAGAGCGCCGGTCGACCACCTTCCCGCCCGCCAGGAGAACGACGGTGCGGTCGCCCTTGTCGTGCGACCAGCCCTGGTAGCCCAGGGAGATGACCAGGAATCCCGGGTAGGTCCCGATCGCCACCGCGCTGGCATTCTCGTCGTCCGCATCCTGGTAGCCGCGCACCATCATGCACTTGGCCTTGGCCCCATCGCCGCTGCGGCTGATGTCCCAATCCGCCACCTTCGCGAAGGGAATGTCCTTGGCCGCCGCCGCCGTCGCGGCGAAGCCGATCCCGGCCGCGAACAGGGAGACCAGAAACCGGGAGACCGGAAGCCGGGAGACCATCGACAACTCCACATCGCCTGCGCGTCCGGGGCAGGCGCCCGGATCAAGACCGGCAACCTGGACTGCGGATCATGGAAGATGTGTTGATGACCGCGACGTCGTCGAAGGATCGTGGCGATCAGGGCTAATGAAAGCGTAATGATCCGGCCCTGAAGATCAGACGATTGCCGCGCTGAACAGATCCCGTGCGCGGCAGCTGCGCGGCGATCCTTCGCTGCGCTGGGTCTCGCCCCGTCCCGACTTAAAGGCCGAAGGTGTCCTGAGCCTTCGGCGCAATACCGGCGAGGGGCAGGGATGGTTCAGGGGATGCACAGTCTTCCCGAACCTGTCCTGCTGGTCTGCCGACCGGGCCCTGAACGACAGATCGCGCCCCGGGCGGTTCCGCCCAAGAAGCGATCTGGAGAGGACGGCGAATGGGCTTCGCCGCCCTGTGACGATCTCAGGCGCGGCTGACGCTGGCGGCGGTGATCTCGGAGAGCTTCGTCGCGCCGACTTGGCGCATGATCGTCTCGAACTCGCGCTGCATGATCGCCAGGACCGCCGTGACGCCGGGCTCGCCGAAGGCGGCCAGACCCCAGACGTAGGGGCGGCCGATGCAGACCGCGTTGGCGCCGAGCGCCAGGGCCTTGATCACGTCGGTGCCGCGGCGGAAGCCGCCGTCGATGAGGACGGGCACCTTGCCGTTGACCGCCTGGACCACCTCGGGAAGCGCATCGATCGTCGCCTCGAGGCTCTCCTCGGCGCGGCCGCCATGGTTCGACACGATCAGGGCGTCGACGCCGTAATCGAGGGCCTTCTTGGCGTCCTCGTGGGTGACGATACCCTTGAGGACGAGCTTGCCCTTCACGATGCCGCGCAGGCGCTTCACGTAGTCCCAGGTCATGCCCGTGCCGTAGAGGTTCGTCACCTTCGACACGTCGATGTCGTCGAACATCGGCTTGCGGCTGACCTCGTTCTTGAAGCCCGGCGTATGGCAATCCGAGCAGGTGCGGGTGTCGAGGCGACGCTCCCGGAACAGCGTCTCGGTGTTGCGGCCGCCCTGGCGATCGACCGTAAGCACGATGGCGGGGGCGCCGGCCTTCTCGGCCCGCTTCACCAGGGCCTCGGTCACGGCCCAGTCGTCGGTCGGGTAGAGCATGTACCAGACCGGCGCGCCGCGCTCCTTGATCACGTCCTCGATCGCGGTGCTGCCCACGGTCGACAGGATCATCTGGTGACCCTTGACCTTGGCGCCGCGGGCCACCGCCGACTCGGCCTCGGGATGGAAGGCGGCCTGGCTGCTCACCGGAGCCAGGACGATCGGGCTCGCCCAGGTCTCGCCGAAGATCTTCACGGTGGTGTCGATCTTGCGCACGTCGATCAGGCGGCGGGCGCGGATGCGGATCTTCTCGAAGCCCTCGCGGTTCGCCTTCAGGGTCTCGTCACCGTCGACGCCGCTGGCCAGGTAGCCGTAATGGGCCGGGGGCAGCGCCTTCTTCGCCGCGGGCTCGAAATCGAAGACGTTGAGGGCCTGGCTCGGCGAATCGATGATCTCGCCGACATTGCCGGGGGACTGGCGCAGGACGTCGTAGCTCTGCGCCATGGCGGCGTCGGTGCCGAGGGCCGAGAGGCCCGCGAGGGCGGTGACCATCGACGGCGCCACCACGGGGCTGGCCGACAGGAACTCGAGGAACTTGCGACGGTGGAACAGTTTTTCAGTCTCAGAACCGGGCTGAGGTTGAAACATCTCGAACATGCAAAAGGCTCTCGGCGATCTCGCGGAGCCGCCGTCCTGCACCAGGGATGTTGCAGTGCGCAACAATGCGGCCTGGGCTATAATTCTCTAGAGGCTCCGGAACGGCACCAATTATAATGCAAAAATCGAAATTTTAATGGTTACGCATCGCATAAGTTTTTGAAGCGGAAGTCGTCGGAAATGCAGAGCTCTGCGTGAGTCAGCATGCTGCGTTGCACGCAGTGCATTATGGTCACGCTTCCATGGCCGGGATCGGTCCGGCTCAGTCGTCCTGCGATTCGACCGCCGCGCCGGTCGGGCCGCGATAGCCCGTCGCCAAGACGTAGAGTTCGCTCGAATCGGCCCGGCTCGCATTCGGCTTCACGTGGCGCACGCTGGCGAAGTCCCGCTTCAGGTCGGCGAGCAGCGTCCCTTCGGTGCCGCCCTGGAACACCTTGGCGAGGTAGGATCCGCCGGGCGCCAGGATCTCACGGGCGAATTCGGCCGCGGTCTCGGCGAGGCCGATGATCCGCAGATGGTCGGTCTGCTTGTGGCCGGTGGTGTTGGCGGCCATATCGGAGAGCACGAGGTCGGCCGGCCCCCCGAGGAGGTTGGTGAGCAGCGTCGGCGCCTCGGGAGCGAGGAAGTCGAGGGTGATGAAGTCGACCCCGACCATCGGCTCGATCTCGAGCAGGTCGATCCCGACGATCTTGCCGCTGGCCCCCACGATCTTGGCCGCCACCTGCGACCAGCCGCCGGGGGCCGCGCCGAGGTCGACGATGCGCTGGCCGGGCTTCAGGAGCTTGAAGCGCTCGTCGATCTCGATGAGCTTGAAGGCTGCGCGCGAGCGGTAGCCCTCGCGCTTGGCCCGGGCCACGTAGGGATCGTTGAGCTGGCGCTCGAGCCAGCGCTTCTGCGAGGCG
The DNA here is from genome assembly GCF_002917135.1 of Methylobacterium sp. V23. NCBI lineage: Bacteria > Pseudomonadati > Pseudomonadota > Alphaproteobacteria > Hyphomicrobiales > Methylobacteriaceae > Methylobacterium > Methylobacterium sp. V23. The sequence goes on along the minus strand of NZ_PDHT01000012.1, from coordinate 112,891 downwards.
GTCCGGCCCCGCCCCGTCTTCACCCGCTGCTTGAGTTCGCCGCGCAGACCCGCGCCGGCACCACGCCTGTCACTCACCGGTAGCTCCCACGGCGCCAGACGCCGTCCTCACGCATCATGTTCATCAAGAGGCCCTCGCGCAGGCCGCGATCGGCGATGCGCAGGCGGTCCGACGGAAACGCCCGGCGGATCGCCTCCAGGATGGCGCAGCCCGCCAGGACCAGGTCCGCCCGGTCCCGCCCGATGCAGGGATTGTCCGCGCGCTGTTCGAGCCGGGTGTCGAGGAGGTCGTCGATCGCCTCGCCCACATCGGCGTCGCTCATCCAGAGACCGTCGACCCGCCGGCGCTCGTAGCGGGCGAGACGCAGGTGCATCGCCGCCAGCGTCGTCACCGTACCGGAGGTGCCGAGCAGGTGGAAGTGCCGAGCATTCGCGGCGGGCGCGGCCCGAATGGCGAAGCGCGCCAGGAGATCGGCCACCTCCTCGACCATGCCCTCGAAGGTCAGGCGGGTGACGTCGGAGCCGCCGTGGCGCTCGGCCAGGGTCACGACGCCCACGGGCAGGGAATCCCAGGCGCGGATGCGCAGGGTCGGATCGGCCGAGGGGTTCGTCGCCGCGCCGTCGAGCCAGGCGATCTCGGTGGAGCCGCCGCCGATGTCGAAGATCACCACCGACTCGGAATAGGGGTCGGCCAGGGCGGCGCAGCCCGTCACCGCCAGGTAGGCCTCGGTCTGCCGGTCGACGATCTCGAGGTCGAGCCCGACCTCGTTGCGCACCCGCTCGACGAATGCGGCGCCGTTCACCGCGAGGCGGCAGGCCTCGGTGGCGATGATCTTCGCCCTCACCACGCCGCGGGCCTGCATCTTGGCCTTGCAGACCCGAAGGGCCTCGAGGGTCCGCTCGATCGCGGGCTCGCTGAGCCGGTCCGCGTTGCCGAGCCCCTCGCCGAGACGGACGATCCGCGAGAAGGCGTCGATCACCCGGAAGCCGTGCGAGGCCGGCTCGGCCACCAGGAGGCGGCAATTGTTGGTGCCGAGGTCGAGGGCCGCATAGGCGCTGCGCCGGCCCGGACGGCTGGCCGAAGCCGGCGTATCGGCGCGCGCCACCGGTGCCGCTAGCGGCGTCTTCCCGCCGCTCGGGCGGGCCGGCATGGTCGCGGCGCTCTCGTCCCTCATCGGCTGAGCCGAAATCCTCGATCATGGCCCTCGGCGGAGAGCCGGACCAACAGTCCCGTGGGACGCTACAGGTCTCCCCGGCAAACTGCAAAGCCTCGATCGCCCGGACGACCGCATCTGGGATGAATTCAGGCGCTCGAACGAAGCAGGCCGGCGCTCACCCGAGCTTGCTGGCCGCCGCCATGCGCGGCACCGGCCGGAGGAGGCTCTTCACCTGCGAGAACGGGCGCGGCCGGTTGATCACCTCGTCGAGGCGCGACCACAGGGTCTTGGGCGAGAACGGCTTGGCGATAATCTCGTTGACCCCGAGCGAGATCGCCCGGTCGACCACGTTGCGCCGGGGCTGGGCCAGCATCAGGATGATCGGGACGGTGGGCGACGGCGAGGTGGTGGGCGTGCGCGCCAGGCGGATGAACTCCTCGCCCGAGAGGATCGCCAGATCCCAGTCGATGATGGTGAGGTCCGGCTTGCTCTCCGCCAGGACGCCGAGGGCCTCGGCCCCGTCCGGCGCCTCCAGCACCCGCTTGATCCCGACGCGCATCAGCATGTCGCGGACGATGCGGCGGATGTAGAGACTCTCGTCGACCACCAGTGCCGAGAGGTCCGGAAAACTCGGGGTCGCGATCATGGATGCGGCATCGGGCCCGGCGGCTCGGGGCGGACATGCCCCGCCGACAGCCTACCGTTCGGGACTTTGCGCTTTGCTAACATCGGTCAGCAAATCGATTCGATCGGCGGTCGCGAGAATTGCCTCAGCGGCGGGCACGGGCCGCGAGCGGCGCGGGGGTGCGCTAAAAAGCTACGCATTTTGCCGCAGGAAAGTTACGGAACTCTCGCCAACCGGGGCAGAAGCATCTTGCGATCAAGGCGGCTTTCAGTCAGGACTAAGGCGTTATTCTTGGTCACCGCTGCTGGGAGTAATGATAGGGCGGAGCGTGGGCTGTCTGGGATGGCGCGCACGCGGTTATCGAAACTGATGGTCGGCGGACGGTTTTTGCGAGCTTTCTATGGGACGTGGTCGTGATTTTCGGGGGCCGCAGAAGCGCGGCTTCGATGAGGGTGGAGCCGAGCCGCGTTGGCCGGATCAGGCTCCTCCGAGCGGCGGTGGCTACGGTGGTGGTTTCGGCGGTGGCGGCGGTTTCGACCGTGGTCCGTCGCGCGCCGCTGCGGCGCCCTCTGGACCGGAGCGCGATGCGACGGTCAAGTGGTTCAACAAGGAGAAAGGCTTCGGTTTCGTCGAGCTGGCTGACGGTTCGGGCGATGCCTTCCTCCACATCCGCGCCGTTGAAGCTGCTGGCCATGCCGACCTCCTCCCCGGCACGCGCCTGACGGTTCACACCGCCCAGGGCCAGAAGGGTCCGCAGGTGACCGATGTCACCAGCGTGGACACCTCCACGGCCGAGGCCGCTCCCATGCGCGACGCGCGTCCGCCCCGCAGCGGCGGCTTCGGTGGCGGCGACCGCTTCGGCGGTGGCGGCGGCTACGGTGGTGGCGGTGGCGGCGGTAGCTACGGCGACCGCGGCGGTGATCGTGGCGGCGGTCGTTTCGCCAGCGGTCCGTCCACCGAGATGACCGGCACGGTGAAGTGGTACGACCCGGCCAAGGGCTTCGGCTTCGTCTCCGTCAACGACGGTGGCAAGGACGTGTTCGTGCACCGTTCGGCCCTCTCCCGCGCCGGTCTCGACTCCCTGGCCGAAGGCCAGCAGGTCGTCCTCGGCGTCGTCGAGGGTCAGAAGGGCCGCGAGGCCCAGAGCATCAACGTCGACGATTGATCGACACGGGCTGGCCGCGTTGCGGCCACCTTTCACGGCATGACTGAAACGGCGGCCCGCCCCGGCCGCCGTTTCGCGTTTCAGGCTGACGTCGCGAGAGAGGCCAGGGCCTCTGGAGATCGGGATGCGGACCACCCTCCTCGCGCTGATCGGCCTTGCCGGGCTGGCGGCGCATGCTCCGGCCGCGGCCGAGGACTTCACCGGCTTCTATGCCGGCGTGAATGCCGGCTACGGCTTCGAGACCGGCGGGCGGGACAGGCGCCGCGTCGGGCCTGTTGCGCCGGGGGATGAGCCGGGAGCCGCCGACGGCGGTCTTCCGCCGAGCGCCCGGGATGCGTCCCGCGCCCTGCGGTCGCGCAACCGCGCAGCCCCGGGCGCCGGCACCCTCCCCCGCTGAGCTCTCGCGACCGTTTCGGCCGAAACCCTCGCCTCCGAAGCCGTTGTTCCCGAAACCTGCGCCTCAACGAGAAAGGGCCACCCTCGCGGGCGGCCCTCTCGTATCGTCGGCGATGATCCGCTGGGATCAGCGCGAATAGAACTCGATCACGAGGTTCGGTTCCATCTGGACCGGGTAGGGAACCTCGCCGAGGTTCGGCACGCGGGTGACGCGGGCCGTCATCTTGGAGTGATCCACCTCGATGTAGTCCGGCACGTCGCGCTCGGCGAGCTGCGCGGCCACGACGACGATCTCGAGCTGCTTCGAGGAATCCTTGACCTCGATCAGGTCGCCCGGTTTCACGAGATAGCTGGCGATGTTGACGCGCTGGCCGTTGACCTTGACGTGGCCGTGGTTGACGAACTGACGCGCCGCGAACGGGGTCGGGACGAACTTCGCGCGGTACACGACGGCGTCGAGGCGGCGCTCGAGCAGACCGATCAGGTTCTCACCGGAATCACCGCGCAGGCGGATCGCCTCGGCGTAGTAACGGCGGAACTGCTTCTCGGTGATGTTGGCGTAGTAGCCCTTGAGCTTCTGCTTGGCGCGCAGCTGCGTGCCGAAGTCGGACATCTTGCCCTTGCGGCGCTGGCCATGCTGGCCGGGGCCGTACTCGCGGCGATTGACGGGGCTCTTCGGGCGGCCCCAGATGTTCTGGCCCATGCGGCGATCGAGCTTGTGCTTCGCCTGAATGCGTTTTGACATCGCGGTTCCTCTCGCAATGGAGATCTATCGAGGAACGCGCCCTCCTCTCTCCGCCGGGCCCGGAAGCCTGAAGCGGAGCGACAGGACGGACATTGCCGCCCACGGGTGCGCTTGAAAAGCATCGGGGCCCCTCGTCGGAGCCCCGTTACCGGCGCCTCGTTAGAGCACGCGGCCGCCTCCGTCAATGCCGAGCCGGCTGCCCATCACCTATTGCAGGCCGAGCGGCATCGCCTCCACCGCGACGCGCCCGACCCCTCGGGCCTCCAGGGAGCGGCGCAGGGGCGCCGTGAGGCCGGCGCCGCTGGTGAAGGCGCCGAGCACCGGCGCATCGTCCCGGCCCAGGGCGCGGGGGCTCGGCCCGATCAGCTGCGTCACCCGCCGGGCGATGGCCGGGGCCGGGTCGATCCAGGTCACGGGCCAGGGGGCAAGGGCCCGGAACCGGGCCAGGAGCAGGGGGTAGTGGGTGCAGGCGAGGCAGACCACGTCGGTCCGCCGGCCATCCTCCAGGGTGACGAAGCAGGGGGCGATTTCGCGGGCCAGGGCCGCGTCGTCCACGGGCTGGCCGGCCATCTCGGCTTCCGCGAAGCCGGCGAGGTTCGGGGCGCCCACCAGGGTGACGGCGCAGGCGCTCGCGTAGGTCTCGACGAGTTCGTGGGTGTAGGCGCGCGCCACGGTGCCGGGCGTCGCCAGGAGGCTGACCACCCCCGAGCGCGTCGCCTCCGCGGCCGGCTTGATCGGCGGCACGACGCCGACGAAGGGCGTGGCGAAGCGCTGGCGCAGGGCCGGCAGCACCAGGGTCGAGGCGGTGTTGCAGGCCACCACGACGAGGTCCGGCGCGTGCAGCCCGAGCAGGCGCTCCATGACGCCGAGCACCCGCTCCACCAGCACCGGCTCGGACAGGCGGCCATACGGGAAGGCGGCATCGTCGGCGGCGTAGACGTAGGCGGCATCCGGTCGGGCCCGCCGGACCTGCTCCAGCACCGTCAGCCCACCCAGCCCGGAATCGAACACCAGGATGGTGGGCGCGGGCGCTACGCTCCGTGCCACGGCCGCCGTGGTCGCTCCTGCCATGAGATCGATCCGCATCCGAGTCCGGCCCGACTGTCCCGCGTGAACGGCGAAGTGTCGGCCCCGAAGGGTTAAGGGGAGGTCACCGTGGCCGGAAAAAGGCGATCGACCCGGCGGTCCGAGCGTAGCCGCGACGAAGGACCCCGCACGGTCTCCGTTGCCGAATGGCCGCGGGGCCATATCTCCTCTCTCACGTTCAGGTTTGCGGGTTCAGGTATGGGAGTGGCCGCCATGGCAGCGTCGGCAGCGTTTCGGGAGACCCCTGTGGCCGAGCCCGGCCGGTCTGCGTTCCCACCCCCGCCCCTCTCGGCGATGCCGGTGGACCGCGCAGCCTGGATCGCGGCCTTCCATCACGTCCGCGATGAGACCGAGCGCCGCGCGGCGCCGCTGTCCCCGGAGGACCAGCAGGTCCAGTCGATGGCGGATGCCAGCCCGACGAAATGGCATCGCGCGCACACCACGTGGTTCTTCGAGCAGTTCCTGCTGCGTGAGCACCTGCCGGGCTACGCCATCTACGACGAGCGGCTGCACTATCTCTTCAACTCGTACTACGTCGCCGCCGGCCCCCGTCAGCCCCGGATTATGCGCGGGCTCATCACCCGGCCGACGGCGGACGAGGTCGCTGCCTACCGCGCGCATGTCGACCGCTCGGTGGATGCCCTCCTGAGCCAGGCCTCCGCCAATGCCCTCGAGGCGGTGCTCCCGGTCCTCGAGATCGGGCTCTATCACGAGCAGCAGCACCAGGAATTGCTGGTCACCGATATCCTGCACGCCTTCGCGCAGAACCCGCTCGGCCCGGCCTATGACGGGGATTGGCGTTTCCCGAGGCCCCAGAGCACCGGCGGACGCACGGAGCTGCGCCGGGGCATCGAGTCCATCGGCCATGCGGGCGAGGGCTTCTCCTTCGACAACGAATCCCCGCGCCACGATGCCTTGATCCAGGGCGGCACCCTTGACAGGGCCCTGGTCACCAACGGGCAGTGGCGCGAATTCATGGCGGCTGGCGGCTACGCGCGGCCCGAGCTCTGGCTCTCGGACGGCTGGATCGCCGCCCAGACCGAAGGGTGGGAAGCGCCGGGCTACTGGCGCGAGACCGAGGGCGGATGGGCGAGCATGACGCTTGCCGGCATCCAGCCGGTCGATCCCGACCTTCCCGTCACCCACATCAGCTACTACGAAGCCGATGCCTATGCTCGCTGGGCCGGGCGTGACCTGCCGACCGAGTTCGAGTGGGAAGTTGCGGCCCGCGCGGACAAGCTCCCCGACGCCTTCGGACTCGTCTGGCAATGGACTCGCAGCGCCTACACGGCCTACCCCGGCTACCGCCCGGTGGACGGCGCGCTCGGCGAGTACAACGGCAAGTTCATGTCGAACCAATTCGTCCTGCGCGGCTCCTCGGTGGCGACGCCGCAGGGCCATGCGCGGGTGGGCTACCGCAACTTCTTCTATCCCCATCAACGCTGGCAGTTCACGGGCCTGCGCCTGTCGGACGCCCGGTCCTGATCCTCGACCCGTCGCGTGCCCGGAGACGTCCCTTGACCATCAACCCCGTCTTCACGGACGCGACCCCGATCGCGGCCATCGATGCCGAGCGCCAGTTCCTGGACGATGTGCTGACGGGCCTCTCGGCGCCCCAGAAGTTCCTGTCGGCGAAGTATTTCTACGACGCCGCTGGCTCGGACCTGTTCGAGGCGATCACCCGGCAACCGGAATACTACCCGACCCGCACGGAGCTCGGCATTCTCGACGCACAAGGATCGGCCATCGCCGCGACCCTGCCGGCCCGGGCGACCCTCGTCGAGCTCGGCAGCGGCTCGACCGTGAAGGTCCGGCGCCTGATGGTGCACCGGCCGGACCTCGCGGCCTACGTCCCGGTCGATGTCTCGGAGAGCTTCCTGCTCAGCGAGGCCGAGGCCCTGGCCCGGGACTTCCCGAACCTGACGATCGCCCCCGTTGCGGCGGATTTCACCCGGGCCTTCACCCTCCCGGCCGGGTTGTCGGGCGGCCCGGTCGCCGGGTTCTTCCCCGGCTCCACCATCGGCAATTTCGAGCCGCCCGAGGCGACCCGGCTGCTCGCCCATTTCGGGCGGGTGCTCGGGGCGGGCGCCACCCTGATCATCGGTATCGACCTCGTGAAGGAGAAGGCGGTGCTCGATGCCGCCTACGACGATGCCGCCGGCGTGACGGCGGCCTTCAACCGCAACCTGCTCGTGCGGATGCGCCACGAGCTCGGCGCGGAGGTCGATCTCGACGCGTTCGTCCACCGGGCCTTCTTCAACCCCGAGGCCTCCCGTATCGAGATGCACCTCGTCAGCCTGAAGGCCCAGACCATCCGCATCGCGGATCGCCGCATCGCCTTTGCCGAGGGTGAGACGATCCACACCGAGAACAGCTACAAGTACACGGTCGAGAGCTTCCGCACCCTGGCGGGCGAGGCTGGCTGGGGCGCTGAAGCGGTCTGGACCGATCCCGATCGGCTGTTCTCGATCCACGCCCTGCGGCGGGGCTGAAGGCACGGATCGAAACCGGTCGATCCCCGCGGACGACCAGCCTCCGCGCGTCGCCGAAGTGCTGCGTTGGGTCTGACGTGAGACCGGCGCCGGTCGGTTCGACCGGCGTCCGGATCAGCTGCGCTTCTCCATCATCGCCTTGACCTGCATCAGCTGGTCCCAAAGCTGGCCCGGCGAGGTCCCGAGGAAATCGAGGCTGGCGGTGACGCCCCAGTAGAGTCCGAAGACGATCACCGGAACCAGGATCCAGCCCAGGATCTCCTCGCCGCGCCGGCGGCGCCGACGCCGCAGCCGACGCTGCTCCCGCGCCGTGAGCTTCGGGGCGGCGGCCTGCTTGGTGGCGATGGGCGTGAGGGGACCCTCGTGCAAGTCGTTCATCGGGGACGCCCCTCCTCAACCGATCTCAGCGCTGGGGAGGCGTATCCGGCCAGTCTCTCGCAGTGTCCGCGCTCCATTCCCGCGCTTGCTAACCATCCGGCGACCCCGTGTCGACCGCCGGATGTGGTTTTCCGCCGCCCGTCGGACGTGAAAAACCGGCCCCTCCCGAGGGGAGAGGCCGGTTCGACCGGGTGGGTCTCAGGCCCTGGCCTTTCAGGCCTTGACCAGCGGCACCTTCGGAACGGTGCGGACCCCGGAGCCGCCGCTGGGGCCGCCCTTGTCGTCGCGCTTGTCGTTCGTCTTGCGCGCCGAGGCCTTGGCCTTCGTGCGCTTGTGCTTCTTGGCCGCGTTGGCGACGTCCTTCTCGGGCTTCGGCGTGACCGGACCGGCCGGGAACTCGAAGCCGAGGGCGTCCTTCTCCGCGCCCTCGCCCTTGCGCAGGACGACCCGCACCGCGCCGCCGTCCTTGAGCCGCCCGAACAGCACCTCGTCGGCCAGCGGCGTCTTGATGGTCGACTGGATCAGGCGGGCCATCGGGCGGGCGCCCATCGCGTCGTCGTAGCCGTTCTCGGTCAGCCACTCGCGCGCCTCGTCCGAGAGCTCGATGGTGACGTTGCGGTCGGCGAGCTGCGCTTCGAGCTGGAGCACGAACTTGTCGACCACCTTCGCCACCACGTCCTTCGGCAGGTGCCCGAAGGAGATGATCGCGTCGAGACGGTTGCGGAATTCCGGCGCGAACAGCTTGTTGATCGCCTCGACGTCGTCACCCGTGCGCTTGGCTTGGGTGAAGCCGTAGGCCGAGCGCGCGAGGTCGGAGGCACCCGCATTCGTGGTCATGATGATGATCACGTTGCGGAAGTCGACCTGCTTGCCGTTGTGGTCGGTGAGCTTGCCGTGATCCATGACCTGCAACAGGATGTTGAACAGGTCCGGATGTGCCTTCTCGATCTCGTCGAGCAGCAGCACGCAGTGCGGATGCTGGTCGATGCCGTCGGTGAGCAGGCCGCCCTGGTCGAACCCGACATAGCCGGGGGGTGCGCCGATGAGGCGGCTGACCGTGTGCCGCTCCATGTACTCCGACATGTCGAAGCGCAGCATCTCGACGCCGAGGGACGCGGCGAGCTGCTTGGCGGCCTCGGTCTTGCCGACGCCGGTCGGACCCGCGAACAGGTACGAGCCGATCGGCTTGTCGGGATCGCGCAGGCCCGCGCGGGCCAGCTTGATCGCCGAGGTCAGCGCGTCGATGGCGTTGGGCTGGCCGTAGACCACGCGCTTGAGGTTCTCGGTGAGGTTCTTGAGAACCACCGCGTCGTCCTTCGAGACGGTCTTCGGCGGGATGCGGGCCATCGTGGCGATGGTCGCCTCGATCTCCTTGACGCCGATGGTACGCTTGCGGCGTGCCTCCGGCACCAGCATCTGCGAGGCACCGGTCTCATCGATCACGTCGATCGCCTTGTCCGGCAGCTTGCGGTCGTTGATGTAGCGCGCCGAGAGCTCGACCGCGGCCTTCACGGCCTCGGTGGTGTACTTGAGCTTGTGGAACTCCTCGAAGTACGGCTTCAAGCCCTTCACGATCTCGATCGCGTCGGGGATCGACGGCTCGTTGACGTCGATCTTCTGGAAGCGACGCACTAGGGCGCGATCCTTCTCGAAGTACTGGCGGTACTCCTTGTAGGTGGTCGAGCCGATGCAGCGCAGCGAGCCGTTGGCCAGGGCGGGTTTGAGCAGGTTCGAGGCATCCATCGCCCCACCGGAGGTGGCGCCGGCGCCGATCACCGTGTGGATCTCGTCGATGAAGAGCACCGCGTTCGGGTGCGCCTCGATCTCCTTCATCACCTGCTTGAGGCGCTCCTCGAAGTCACCCCGGTAGCGGGTGCCCGCCAGCAGGGTGCCCATGTCGAGGGAGAAGACCGTGGCCTCGATGAGGACCTCGGGCACCTCCTTGTTGATGATCTTGCGCGCCAGGCCCTCGGCGATGGCGGTCTTGCCGACGCCGGGCTCGCCTACGAGGAGCGGGTTGTTCTTCTGGCGACGGCACAGGATCTGGATCGTGCGCTGCACCTCGGCCTCGCGGCCGATCAGCGGGTCGATCCGCCCGTCGCGGGCCTTCTTGTTGAGGTTGACGCAGTAGGCCTCGAGGGCATCGCCCTTCTTCTTCGTGCGGCCTTCGCCCTCGTCGCCGCTCGGACGCTCGGAGGCGGATTCCTCGTCAGCACCGCGCACGGGCTTGGCCTCGGACGCGCCCGGGCGCTTGGCGATGCCGTGGCTGATGTAGTTGACCGCGTCGTAGCGCGTCATGTCCTGCTCCTGCAGGAAGTACGCGGCATGGCTCTCGCGCTCGGCGAAGATCGCCACCAGCACGTTCGCGCCGGTGACCTCCTCGCGCCCGGAGGACTGCACGTGGATCACGGCACGCTGGATCACGCGCTGGAAGCCGGCTGTCGGCTTGGCATCCTGACGGCCGTCCCCGATGAGGTTCGACAACTCGGTGTCGACGTACTCGACCAGGCTGCGCTTGAGGGTGTCGACCTCGACGTTGCAGGCCCGCATGACGGCGGCCGCGTCCTGATCGTCCACGAGGGCGAGCAGGAGATGCTCCAGCGTCGCATATTCGTGCCGGCGCTCGCCGGCGAGCGCCAGGGCGCGGTGGAGAGCTTGTTCTAGGCTGCGAGAGAAGCTGGGCAAAGCGTGGCCTCTGTGTGGGGTGCCTATTTCTTTTCCATAACGCACTGGAGAGGATGTTGGTGTTTGCGGGCGAAGTCCATGACCTGCGTCACCTTGGTCTCCGCAACTTCGTACGTGAAGATCCCGCACTCGCCGACACCATTGTGGTGCACGTGCATCATGATCTGAAACGCGACTTCCTGGGACTTGTTGAAGAATTTCTCGACGACGTGAACCACGAACTCCTGAGGCGTGTAGTCGTCGTTCAGCAAGAGAACCCGGTAGAGGCTCGGTCGCTTGGTCTTGGGCTTGGTGCGGGTGATGATGGCGGTCCCGGACCGGCCGTCATCCGTACCACCCGGTTCGCGTGGTTCGTCCGTCGCCCGCACATTCGCGACGCGCCGGTGCGGTGAAAAGGTCTCGGGGCCGTCCGCGCGCGAGGATTCGCTGCCCCGTATCAGGACGTCGGTCATCTGAATCGCATCGACCCCTTGGTGCGGCATGCTGCTTGGTGGCTGCTCATCCGCGGGTCGCGCCGGCGAGGCGCGCTCGCATCGCTGGTAATCTATAGGGCGATCGGTCGCTTCGCCAGTCGGCTGCGCGCACTTGTCCGAGACGGCAGCGGACCGGCTTCCCCAACCAACCGGACGACACTCCGGGAACGCCCGGTCCCGGAGACGAAAAAGGCCCCGTGCGAGCGATCGCACGGGGCCGGACTGTCAGAACGTGAAGGACTGCGGCGGGCCGTGCGCCCGCGTGTCAGGCCGCCTTCTGGTCGGCCGCGGGGAAGCCGGGAAGCTTGGGGAAGCCCGCGAGGTCGAAGGCCTTCGGGTTGAAGAAGGCCTTCGGGTTGAAGAGATTTTTGGGATCGAAGAAGCTCTTGAGATCGAACGGCGCCTTGGCCTGATGCGGCGCTCCGACGTCCTGGGCGAGGCCCTGGTACAGGTCGGTCATCACCTTGGCTTGGTTCTGCAGGCGCTCGTAGGACGCCTTGAGGTACTCGGCCTGGATCTCCAGAGCGGACTGCAGCGTGCGCGCGGCGGCCAGCTTCTTCATCGCTTCGGCGCCGGCGCTGTAGGATTCCTTGGCGAAATCCGCCATCTCGATGCCGGCCGTCTGATTGGTCTTGGCGAGCGAGGAGACGCTCTTCATCACGCTGGCGAGGCCGGTCTTGTTCATCTCGGCGGCCTTCTCGTACATTTGGGTCATCTGAAGATCCTTCCGCCCCCGCGGGGCTTACCCTGACGTGTCGGGCGATTGCCCGCGAGGCCGAAGCCGGCCGTGACGTTTTGTGTGCGACGCAACATAAAACGTCAAGCGATATATTGCATCGCAATATGGGCGGCGGATCCAACGAATTGGTCGCGCTGCATTAACCGGGCCGTAACTGCGTCCACCTAGCCTGATTGACAGATGTTGCGGGGTAACGGCGGCACGGCCGCACCCCCCGCCGAGATGTTGCGGTGCAAGCCGACCCGCGGGTCGTGCATGTCGAGGCAGTGAGTCGTGATGCGTAGCCATACTCCCCGCGTCGGCCGGGTGCCTGCTATCCCGGCCGCGATCGCAGCGGCCGCCGTCCTGGCCGCCCTCGCCTCCCCGGCCGAGGCGCGACGCGGCCATCATCACCGCGGTGGCGGCGGTGGCGGCTACAACCCGCCCTACGCCGCCATGGTGGTGGACGTGAAGACCGGCAAGACGCTGCACGCGATCAACGAGGATTCGCTGCGCCACCCGGCCTCGATCACCAAGGTGATGACGCTCTACATGCTCTTCGAGCAGCTGGAGCGCGGACGCTACACCCTCGAGTCGCCACTCACCATCTCGTCCTTCGCGGCCTCCCAGGCTCCCTCGAAGCTCGGCCTGCGTCCGGGTTCCACCATCGAGGTCGAGGACGCGATCAAGGCGATCGTGACGAAGTCGGCCAACGATGTGGCCTGCGCCATCGGCGAGAACATCGCCGGCTCCGAAGCCCGCTTCGCCGAGATGATGACGCAGAAGGCCAAGGCTCTCGGCATGAGCCGCACCCACTACGCCAATGCCTCCGGTCTCCCGGATGCCGACCAGATCACCACGGCGCGCGATCTCACCATCCTGGCCCGGGCGATCCAGGATCGCTTCCCGCGGTACTACCGGTACTTCCAGACCCGGTCCTTCGCCTTCCGCGGCCGGGTCATCGGCAACCACAACCGTCTCCTCGGCAATGTCCAGGGCGTCGACGGGATCAAGACCGGCTACACCCGCGATTCCGGCTTCAACCTGATGACGGCGGCCAAGCTCGACGACCGCCAGATCGTGGCGATCGTGCTGGGCGGTAAATCCGGCGCCAGCCGTGACCGGATCATGGCCGACCTCGTGCGCCAGTCCCTGCCCCGGGCCTATGCGGGGGCCCGCCAGGCCCCCTCGACCATCGAGGTCGCGGAGCGTGCGCGCCCGGCCGTGGTCGCCGACGGCGCCTCGCGCACCCGGACCCAGGTGGCCTCCGCCGACGACGAGGATGTGGAAACCACGGCATCGACCCTGCACGCCGGTCAGCCCCTCGACATCAGCCCCAGCCGCTCCGCCACCACGACCCCCGGCAGTGCCGGCATGAAGTGGCGCTCCGGCGCCCTGCCGGCCTCGGCGCAGGCCTATGCGCCGTCCGGCGGCCAGCCCGCCTTCCCGGCCGGCGGCAAGAGCGACGCCCGTCTCGCCTCCGTCGACGGCCCCCGCAGCGAGGCGGCGAAGCCGGTCTCCGGCGCGCGGATCACCCCCACGGCCTGGGTCATCCAGCTCGGCGCCATGGACGACGAGGACAAGGCGAAATCCATGCTGTCCGAGGCCCGCAGCCGGGCCGGCGGCGCGCTCTCGAAGGCCTCGCCCTACACGGTGAAGGTCGAGCATGGCGGCGCGACCCTGTTCCGCGCCCGGTTCTCGGGCTTCGCCGAGCAGGACAGCGCACAGGATGCCTGCAACGCGCTGAAGCGCAACGGCTTCAACTGCTTCGCCACCCGCAGCTGAGTTTGCACTGACGGGTCTGCAAGGGACCGGCGCCCCGTTCGGGCGTTCCGGCACAGGACACGGACGCCCGGTTCGTATCGCCGGACGGCCGCACTCTCGACATTCCTTGTCTGGCAACGCGCGTGGAGTATCAGCGATGTCGGTTGTTAATCCTGTCACGGGCCGCGTTGACGCGGGCCGCCTGCTCGGCCGTGCCCCCCTGGTCGGGGTGCAGCCGCTTCATCAGCGTCCGGTGAGCCGTGCGGACCTGCTCCAGGGACGCCCCGCGCTCAAGCCCCAGGATCTCATAGGCCTCCTGCTCCGTCATCGCCCCTGGATACGCCGCGCGGCGCGGCCCCGGGTCGGGATCTCCCTGAGCGTCTACACGCCAGCCGGGATGCCGGCGGTCGAGATACGCCTCTAGACGACGGGCGGTCTCGGCATCGCGTCCGAACAGGGCGATGAGGGCGGGCAGGGGGATGACCGCCAGGGGCTGGCCGGCATAGGGACCCGCCAGGGCGATCCCCTCCCCGCCCGCATCGAAGCGGATGGTGGCCCCCGACAGCCGGCGTGGATCGTAGCGAGCGGCAAAACCCCGGACCCGGCGGTTCAGGCCGGCCGACCCCTCGAGCAGCCAGATGGCGCCGCCCCCGAGCAGGACGGCGAACTCGAGCCGGCCCCGCATCAGGAAGAGCGCTGCCAGCGCGAGGGCGATGTAGCCCCCCACCTGCCGCAGGACGCGTGCCGTCAGGGCCGGATGGCGAATCCGCAGGTTTCGCCCGAACCACCACACGAGAAGGAGCGCCACCGCTCCGGCGAGGAACGTCACCGGCCGAACCCGTACTCGGCACCGACGCGGCCGCCGACGCGCAGCTTCACCCCGCCCACATCACGGAACCCCTGGCTGTCCACGACCGCCGGCTTCGGGCGCGCCGTGCCGCAGCCGGGCTGCGGCGGCAGACGGACGCCCTCAGGCGCATTGTCCGGGCAGAGATGCGGCGGTGTCCGTTCGGCGGCACCGGCGGCGAGGGTACCGGCCAGCCAGAGCAGGACGGCGCAGGAGGGACGAAGGCTGACCATGGGTCACTTTCACTGACGATGGATCGCTTTAGCGAGCGCCGCGCGGCGTGACGAGGGCCCGGCCTCAGAGCCGGCTCTCCGCCACGTCGGTGGTGGTGACGCGGACACGGCGGGTGCGTCCGTCCCGTTCCACGGTCAGGTCGATCGAGGTGCCGAGACCGGCCGCCTCCATGGCGGCGGTGAGGTCGGCGAGGCGATGCACCGGTCGGTCGCCGGCCCCGACGATGATGTCGCCGATCTCACCCGTCTGCGGATCGACACCCTGAAGGCCGGCCGATGCGGCCGGAGAGCCGCGCAGCACGCGCAGGACCACCACCCCGTCGATTCCGAGGCGCGCCGCAGTCGCCTCCTGTCCCGCGATGATGCCGATGCCGGGATTGCGCGTCCGTCCGTTGCGGATGAGCTCGGGGACGACCCTATTCACGACGTCGACCGGGATCGCGAAGCCGATGCCGGCGCTCGCCCCGGAGGGCGAGAAGATCGCGGTGTTGACGCCGATGAGGCGCCCGGCGGAGTCCAGGAGCGGACCTCCGGAATTGCCGGGATTGATCGCCGCATCGGTCTGGATGACGCCGGAGAGTTCCCGTCCCGCGCTGGTGGGCAGGCGACGCTGCAGGGCGCTGATCACGCCGGTCGTCAGCGTGTGGTCGAGGCCGAACGGATTGCCGATGGCGAAGACCGACTGGCCGACCTTGAGATCGGCCGAGGTGCCGATGGCCAGGGGCTGCAAGGCCGCGGTGGTACGCCCCAGGCGAATGACGGCGAGATCGTAGCTCGGGGTTGCGCCGACGAGGCTCGCCGACACGACCGCGCCCGAGGAGAGGCGGACCGCGATGGTGCCCCCACCCTGTGCCGCCGCCGCGACCACGTGGTTGTTGGTGACGATGTGTCCGGCCGCATCCCAGATGAAGCCCGTCCCGGTCTGCGAGCCGCCGCCCGACTCACCGCCCTCGTTGTCGACCCCCATCAGGGCTCGCCCCTGGGCGGCGGCCTGCACGAAGACGTGGACCACGGACGGGCTGGCCCGGGCGAAGAGCTCCACCGTCGCCGTCTCGGCGGACGCCAGGTCGCCGCGGGCGGTGATCGCCCGCGCGGTGTCCGCCGAGAACAGCAGGCCGGTCAGGTAGGGCTGGGCGACGAAGAGGGCGAGCAGGCCGAGGGCCGCCCCGGCGGCCCAGCGCTGGAAGCGATCCGCCGGCCGCGGCGGATACCGATCGGGCATGTGTCATCCTCTTCACCATGCTGCGAAAACCGCACCGCTTCGCGTCGCCATTAACTGGGCGGTGACGCAATGGCCTTCAACTGGCTCGGTACCGCGACGGACCAGGGTGCGACAGCACACCGAAACCCGCCGTGGCCAAAGATAAACAACGGCTCGACATTGTCAGCCTAGGCGACAAAGAGAACGAGAGGGCGTCCAAAAGCAGCCATATTCTGCGCGCTGATCAACAACGGCACGTTTTGTATGAGGGAGGGAGCTTTCAGGTTCGGATGAGCATTTCGTTCCTGCCTGAAATGACCTCAAAGCTGCCTTAGAGATGCTTCCATTCACCCGGATAGACGTCCCGCAGTAGATGTTCAGGTTCGAGGTCGTACAGACCACGAACCGGGCATCCGGCATCGCGGGGAACGACCCTCACGATCAAAGGAATACACACATGGAAACCCAAGCCCTGGAACGTCCCGCCGATCTGACGATCTGGCGTACCGCTCCGGTTCCGGCTCCCCTCGCTCAGCCCGCCCGCTACCGGACCCTGCGTGAGGCCATTGAGGCTGCCGCCGGCGCCCTGTCCGATCCGGCCAAGCAGCCCTGGATCATCACGGAGGATGGCGAGGTGCTGTCGCCGAACTGGATCCGGACCTACCTGAACTGAACCGATCCGCCGGCGCCTTCGCGCCTGTCGTCCCGCGAGCCGACCGCTGCCCCGTGCGCGGCCGGCCCGCGCGTCCTCCCAGGAGGCGTCCACCGATATCCTGCGGCCTGAGGCCGAGCCTTCGCTCCGAGACCCCGCATGCCGGGTCCCGTGCAGATCCTTCGACCCACATCCACCACCATGAGGATTAGCGTGCTCGCGCGCAGGACCCTCGCGTCGCTCGCGCGGCCCGAGGCGTCGCGCCTGCGGCGTCCGTTCGCTTGGGCAAAATCGGGCACAAAAAAAGGCCGCTCCGAAGAGCGGCCCGAAGTCTAGGGAGGAAACGCCCAAGAAGGGCTGCCGAACCGCGACGCCATCGCGGTCCCGCAACGCACAATCTAAAGTGCGACGCACAAAAATCAAGGGCTTTGCACGACGTTCAACCCGTTTTCTCGGGTCTGGGCTCGGCATTTCCTCCGGAGCTGGCCGGACCCTGCCGGGACGCGGTCTTAGTGCTCGCTCAGAAGCTGCGCGATCTCGGCCTTGAGGGCCTCCGATAGGTCCTTGCGCTCAAGGGCGTAGGCGATGTTGGCGGTGAGGAAGCCGAGCTTCGAGCCGGTATCGTAGGTCCGACCCTGGTAGTGCATGCCGAAGAAGGCTTGGTCCTTAGCGAGCTTGATCATGGCGTCGGTGAGCTGGATCTCGCCGCCGGCGCCCGTCTCCCCCGCCGAGAGAATGTCGAAGATCTCGGGCTGGAGGATGTAGCGGCCGGAAATGATGAAGTTCGAGGGCGCGGTGCCGGCCTTGGGCTTCTCCACCATGCCGTTGATCTCGAAGGTCTGGCCGAAGGTCTGGCCGACACCGACGATGCCGTACTGATGCGTCTCCTCGGGCTTGACCTCCTCGACCGCGATGACGTTGCCGCCGTGACGCTCGTAGGCGGAGAGCATCTGCTGCATGCAGCCGCGGCTCAGCATGTCGGGCAGCAGCACCGCGAAGGGCTCGTCACCCACGATCTCGCGGGCGCACCAGACGGCGTGGCCGAGGCCGAGCGGCGATTGCTGGCGGGTGAAGCTGGTCTGGCCCGCGCCCGGGAGGTCGCGCTTCAGAGCCTCGTAGGCCTCGGTCTTGCCGCGCTCCTGCAGCATCCGTTCGAGTTCGAAGGCGACGTCGAAGTGGTCTTCGATGACCGCCTTGCCGCGCCCGGTGACGAAGATGAAGTGCTCGATTCCCGCTTCACGGGCCTCGTCGACGACGTGCTGAACGACCGGCCGGTCGACGACGGTGAGCATCTCCTTCGGCACCGCCTTGGTGGCGGGCAGGAAGCGGGTGCCCAAGCCGGCGACGGGCAGGACGGCTTTGCGAATCGGTTTCATCAGCGAGACCCGGTAACGAGGGGAGGTGAGGAAAACCCCGAGTGAGTGACGTTGCCTCGGTACAGCCTCCGCCCAGGGAGGCGATAGAGCCATCGACGTAACGGGCATAACCGACAAGCTCGATTTCCGATATATCGTCAGTGAAACGTTTGGGGAGAAGGTGTCATGGCGGTTCTTGTGACGGGCGGGGCGGGCTATATCGGCAGCCACATGGTGCTGGCATTGCTCGACGCCGGGCACGAGGAGGTTGTGGTCCTCGACGACCTCTCGACCGGGTTCGACTGGGCGCTCCCCCCGGAGGTCAAGCTCGTCATCGGCGACGTCGCGGACCAGTCGCTCGTCACGGAAGTCATCCTCCAGCATCGTATCGACGCCATCGCACACTTCGCCGCGCGCATCGTGGTACCGGATTCGGTCGCAGATCCGCTCCACTATTACTTGGCCAATACCGTCAAGACGCGGGCGCTGATCGAAACGGCGGTTCGCTGCGGGGTCAAGCACGTGATCTTCTCGTCGACGGCGGCGGTCTACGGCGAGCCCGAAGTCGTGCCGGTACCGGAGGACCTGCCGCCGTCGCCGATCAACCCGTACGGTCGCTCCAAGCTGATGAGCGAGTGGATGATCGCCGATGCTGCCAAGGCCCACGGCTTCTCCTACGTCATCCTGCGCTACTTCAACGTGGCCGGGGCCGACCCGCGGGGCCGAACGGGGCAATCGACGCCCAACGCCACCCATCTCATCAAGGTCGCGACCCAGGCTGCCCTCGGGCAGCGGACGCATCTCGAGGTCTTCGGCACCGATTACCCGACCCGGGACGGTTCGTGCCTGCGGGACTACATCCAGGTCTCCGACCTCGCCGAGGCCCATCGGGTCGCCCTCAACCATCTGCGGTCCGGCGGCGAGAGCCTGACGATGAACTGTGGCTATGGCCGCGGCTACTCGGTCCTGGAGGTGATCGACGTGGTCAAGCGGGTCTCGGGGCGTGATTTCGAGGTGCGTCTCTCGCCGCGCCGTCCGGGAGATCCGGCCCAGATCGTCGCCGAGGCCCAGCGCATCCGTGATCTCGGCTGGACCCCGCAGAACGACGACCTCGACCGGATCGTCGCTCAGGCCTTCGCCTGGGAAGAGGCCCTGGCCCGGCGCAACCGCCTGTGAGGGGCTGGGGACCGCTCCTCCTCTCGGGATGGCTCGGGGCCGGCCCGGTGCTCGCGGCGGGAGCCGCACCCGCGCCGTCCGCAGCGACGGCGGAAACGCAGTCCCGCTTCGCCGCGTTCATCGCCGCGCTGCGACCGGAGGCAGAGGCGCGGGGCGTCTCATCCAACACCTTCGCGGCGGCCTTCGCGGGGATGTCCGGACCCGATCCCGACGTCCTGGCCCGCACGCGCAGGCAGGGCGAGTTCGGGCGTCCGGTCTGGGACTACCTCGTCGGTGCCGTCTCACCGGGCCGGATCGCCCGGGGGCAGGCCCAAGCCAAGCGGCTCGCGCCCATCCTCGCGCGCATCGAGGCACGCTACGGCGTGCCGCGCTGGATCGTGCTGGCATTCTGGGGTGTCGAGTCGGATTTCGGCGCGAGCGGCGGCAGCGTTCCGACGATCCGGGCCCTCGCGACCCTGGCGGAGGCGCGGTTCCGGGGGACGCTGTTCCGCGACGAACTCCTGGCCGCCCTCGCCATCCTGGAGCGGGGCGACGTCACGCCGGAGCGCATGAAGGGCTCCTGGGCCGGGGCCATGGGCCAAGTGCAGTTCCTGCCGTCCAGCTTCCTCGCCCACGCGGTGGATTTCGACGGCGACGGGCACCGCGACATCTGGGGGTCGGAGGCGGACGCCCTGGCCTCCATTGCCGCTTACCTCAAGGCCCTCGGTTGGAACCCGGCCCTGTCCTGGGGCTACGCGGTCACCTTGCCGACGGGATTCGACCTCGCCCGTTATCGCGGCGACCTCGCGGAGTTCGCCCGACGCGGCGTCCGGCGTACCGACGGCCAGGCCCTGCCGGATGCGGACGCTGGCAGCCTGTTCCTGCCGGGCGGCCTCGGCGGCCCGGTCTTCCTGATCACCGACAATTTCGAGGTGGTCCGCGCCTACAACACCTCGGATTCCTACGCGCTGGCGGTGGGGCATCTCGCCGACCGACTGGCCGGCGGGCCGGTCCTCGCCGCGCCCTGGCCGGTTCGCGACGCACGCCTCGACAAGGCGGGGCTGCAGGCCCTTCAAGTCGGTCTGACGGAGCGCGGCCTCTACGCGGGCGCGGCGGACGGGCGCGCCGGACCGAAGCTTCGCGAGGCGGTGCGGCAGTACCAGATCGCCGAGGGCCTGCCTGCGGACGGCTACGCCACCCCAAGGTTGCTGGAGCACCTGCGGGGGCGGCCTTAGACCTCGGCGCCATCCTCCTCTAAGGTGTCGGCCACCCGACCGGTCCCCGGTCCGTTTGATCGAGGCGTCCCATGACCTTGCCGGCATCGCGCGCGGCCTGGTGTTTCCTCTCCGGTCTCGTCCTGCTCTTCGCCGGTGCCGCGCCGGCCTGCGCGCAGTGGGGCGATTCCTACGACGCACCGCGGGGCGGCGACTACCAATCCCCCCGCCGCCGGGCGCGGGACTATTACCGGGACGACGACGGCTACGCCGCCCGCCAGGCGAACCGGCGCTACACCCCCCCGCCTCAGGAGGCGCCGCGCCAGTTCTACTGGCCCTGGGAGGATCGTCCGGCGCCGGCTCAGGTCGCCCCGGTGCCGAGCGCCCGCCCGGCGCCGCCGCGCAGCCGGGGCTATGCCGATGACGGGCGCTCCGGGCACGACGACGGGCGCGCCGTCCGGCGTCGTCCCCGCCCGGCCCCGGTCGTGGCCCAGCCGAAGCCGGCCGTACCCAAGGTCGAGCCGACGACGCGGATCGCGGTTTTCGGCGATACGCTGGCCGGCCACCTCGGCAGCGGCCTGTCGAACGTGTTCGAGGACAATCCGGAGATCGGTGTGCTCGATCGCTCGAAGGCCGATAGCGGCCTCGTGCGCAGGGACGTGGTCGACTGGCCGAAGGCCGCCGAGGAGTTCCTGAAGGCCAACCCGAAGACCACTTATGCCCTCGTCATGCTGGGATCCAACGATCGTCAGCCGATCCGGGAGGGTGACCAGACCCTCGATCCCCTGAGCGACCGCTGGCGCACCCTCTATGCCGAGCGCGTCGACGCCCTGATCAAGGTGTTCACGGACGCGAAGATCCCGCTGATCTGGGTCGGGGCTCCCCCGATGCGCAGCGAAGCCCTGACCAAGGACATCGCGGCGATCAACGACATCTTCCGCGAGCGCGTGGCCAAGGCCGGCCAGACCTACGTCGACATCTGGCCCGGCTTCGTCGACGACCGCAACCGGTACACCGCGACGGGGCCGGACCTGGAAGGCCAGGAGGCCAAGCTGCGCACGGCGGACGGCGTCCACTTCACCAAGGCCGGGGCGCGCAAGATGGCGCATTTCGCCGACGTCGAGTTGAAGCGGATGATGGGAACCGGAACGCCGCCAGCCCAGCCGGCGCTCGCCGCTCCCGTGGCGGTGGCGCCGCAGCCGATCGTTGAAGGCGAAGCCACCAAGCTCGACGATGCCGCCGCCATCGATCGGCAGATCACCGCGATGCTTCCGAGCCTGCCGGAGCCGCCGGGCATCCCGGCCCTGCCGGTCAAGCCCCTCGCCGGCCCGGTGGTCCCCCTCGGCCGCGCCGAGGTGACGCCGGGCGGCACCCTGATCAGTGGCCGCCCCCGCGACGCTGATCCGACTGGTACCGTCGAGCGCGCCCTGGTGCGGGGCGCCGCCCCCCTGGCCCAGCCCGGCCGGGCCGACGACTTCAAGTGGCCGCCGGGCTGACCGGCGGTCCCTCCTCCAGCTTCCTCTGATCGCGATCCCGTGTAGTGCGAAGGCGCCGTCACGCGCTGCGCCGGGCTCGGTCTGGACATCGCGCCAGATCACGTCCGGCGCTTCGGTCTGGGTCGGGTGCTCGGCATCGGAGCGGTCGGCGAGGCGGATGCCGGGCGGCCTGAGGCCGCGCATCTCCCGGGACGGACCGCTGGTCCGGGACAATTGCGCGGCCGCGGATCCGGTCGTTGTGCGTGGTCGTGCGATGACCCGCGACGGATCGGGCCCGGGGGTTTGGCCGTTGAGACGCTAGCCGACACCCACCGGATGCTTGGTCACCACGGGGCTGCGCATCGTGACGAGTTCCTCGCCGGCCGTGGGATGCACCGCGATGGTGCGGTCGAAATCCGCCTTGGTGGCCCCCATGGTGACGGCGATGCCCACGGCCTGGATGATCTCGCCAGCATCGTGCCCCAAGACGTGTACGCCGACGACGCGATCGCTGGCGCAATCGACCACCACCTTCATCAGCACGCGCTCCTCACGGCCGGACAGGGTCGCCTTCATCGGCCGAAAACTCGAGCGGTATACGTCGATGGTGCCGTAGAGGTCACGGGCCACATCCTCGTTGTGGCCGACAACCCCGATCTCCGGCGTCGAGAAGACGGCAGTGGGGATCAGGCCGTGATCGACACACCACGGCTTGTCGCCGAACACCGTGTCGGCGAAGGCGTGGCCCTCACGAATGGCGATCGGCGTCAGCGCGGCCCGATCGGTGACGTCGCCCACCGCGTAGATCGACGGCACGCAGGTCTGCGAGAAGGCGTCGACCGGGATCGCGCCGCGCGCATCCGGTGCGATCCCGACCTTGTCGAGACCGAGCCCGGCGATGTTCGGGCGCCGGCCCGTGGCGGTCAGGACCTGATCGACCTCCAGGGTGCTGTCGTCGTCGAGGGTGACGCGGATGCCGCCCTCGGCCCGGTCGAGGCGCTCCACCGTACGGTTGAGGCGCAGGTCCATGCGCTTGGCATAGGCCTCGCCGAGCGCGTCGCGGATCTCGTCGTCGAAGCCGCGCAGGAGGCGGTCGCCCCGGTGCAGCAGGGTGGTGCGGCTGCCCAGATGCGCGAAGACGCCGGCGAATTCCACCGCGATGTAGCCGCCGCCGACCACGAGGATGCGCTCGGGCAGGGTCTCGAGCGCGAAGACCTCGTTCGAGGTGATGGCGAGCTCGGCGCCCGGGATCAGCGGTTCCTTGACCGGATGGGCGCCGACCGCGACCAGGATGATGCGGGCCGTGACGCGGCGGTCCGATCCGACGAGGCGCACGGTGTGCGCATCCTCGATCACCGCCCGCTCGGGACTGACGGTGACCCCCGCGCGGCCGAGATTGGCGTCGTAGATGCCTTCGAGGCGGCTGACCTCGGCATCGCGCCGGGCCTTCAGGACGGACCAGTCGAAGCGCGGCTCGGGCACGGTCCAGCCGAAGCCGGCGGCATCCGCGAATTCGTCGGCGAAGCGCCCGGCATAGACCATGAGCTTCTTCGGCACGCAGCCGCGGATCACGCAGGTGCCGCCGACCCGGTACTCCTCGGCGAGCTGGACCCGGGCGCCGTAGCCGGCGGCGATGCGGGCCGCCCGGACGCCGCCGGAGCCGCCACCGATGACGAACAGGTCGACATCGAAGCTGCGGTCGAGATCGTCTGCCATGAACTCATCCTGCGGGTGTGGGCGCCGAGGGCTCTCCATCGCCCGAACGGGGCGGTACATCAACCGTCCCACCGCGCAAACAAAAAGGCCGCTTCCCCCTGCGGAGAAACGGCCTCGACGACACGGATGCGGCGCGGGAACGCGCCGTCGGGCTTACTTGATCTTGGTTTCCTTGAAGTCGACATGCTTGCGCACGACGGGGTCGTACTTCTTCATCGACAGCTTCTCGGTCTGCGTGCGGGAGTTCTTCTTCGTGACGTAGAAGTAACCCGTGTCAGCGGTGGAGATCAGCTTGACTTTAACGGTGACGGCCTTGGCCATGGACGCGGCGCTCCTGTGATCGCGGCATTCCGCATCAGCGAAACGCAAAAGGGCCGGCGTCGGCCGGCTGAATACCGGCGGGTGATTGCCTCATCGGCCGGGATTCGTCAAGGCGTGTCGTTCGCCTGCGCCTCGTCCGTCGGCCGCTGGACGAGGCGGAGGGCGACCACCGCCGCGTAGCCGAGGAACAGCAGGCACAGGCTGTAGGCGAAGCCCTGGGGCGGGGCCAGATCCATGCCGCCGCCGATGATGGGCGGACCGAGCATCAGACCGACATTGTAGAGCACCACGAAGGCGGCGTTGGCGCCGGCGAGTTCCCGCCCCCGCACCGTCGCCCCGAGATGGGCGAGACCCACCGTGTAGAGTGTCCCGGCAATGCCGCCCCACAGGAACAGCAGCACCAGCAGCGCGGGGAACGAGGCCGAGGCCATCGGAATCAGGCTCGAGCCGAGGGCGCCGCCGAGACCGGCCATCAGCAGCACGAGGCGGCGGTCCACGCGGTCGGCGAGCCAGCCGAACGGGATCTGGAACATCACGTTGCCCAGGGCGAGCGCGCTGACGAGCCCGGCCGCCGTCTCGGCGTCGTAGCCGAGGCGCAGGCCGTAGAGCGGCAGGATCGCGAAGCCGCCGGTCTCCACCGCCCCGTAGACCAGGGCCGCGGCGGTGGCCGCGGGCGCCAGGCGCAGATAGGCATGGAAGGGCCGTGACGCGCCGTGCCCGATCACTGGCGACAGGCCCCGGGCCAGCAGGAGCGGGACCAGGGCGACGAGGAACAGGCCGGCCCCACCGAGATAGGGCGCGGGGCCCTGTGTCCCCAGGACGGCGAGCAGGGTCGGGCCAACCGCGAAGCCCAGCGCCAGCACCGTGGCGTAGATTCCCATCACCAGCCCGCGCCGCTCGGGCGGAGCCGCCGCGTTGATCCAGAACTCGGAAAGCACGAACAGCGCGCCGAGGCTCGTGGAGAACACGAAGCGCAGCACGAACCACCAAGCGATGCCCTGCAGGAGCTTGAAGGCGACGAGGCAGAGGGCGCCGAGGACGATGGCGCCCACGAGGAGCGGCAGCACGCCGAGCCGGGCCGCCAGGCGGGGCACGAAGGGGACCGTCAGGATGGCCGCGAGGCCGGCCACCGCGGTGTTCACCCCGATCAGGGTGCTCGACGCACCCATGCGCGCCATCTCGATGGAGAGCAGCGGGATGGTCAGGCTGAGCCCGATGCCGACCACCGCCACGCAGGTGATGGCTGCGGCGATCGAGGCGAAGCGGGAGCCGTCGCGCGACGCGGCGTCGGGGGGAGTCGGCATGACGGGGTCCGCTGCGGGTCGCTGGCGCGACGCCGGGACCGCCTTGTCTACGCCGGAGCGTGCCGGCGCAACCGGGGGCCTCCGTTCGCGGAGGCGGCCAGACCTTTGGCTGAGTTTTCGTGGATTCGATCGCTGCAATACCGCTCGCTCGGGTGTTCAGCCTTGCTCAATGACTCCCCGTCCAACAATCCGCGAGGGCGCATCACGCTCTTCCATTCGAGAGGGGCAAAATGGTGTGCTCAGATCTCCGCCTGGCACACGTCAGAGAGTTGCCTCAGAAGTTCGCCCCTTCGGCCTTGATCGTCACGGATCTTCCACCGCGGTCTAGGTCCAGAATGCGCGGCTGTCCCGGGCGGGCCGATAGCCTTGCGAGCACCGCCTCTGGGGGGAGCCCGTCCAGCAGATGCCCATCGACCTGCACCAACCGATCACCCACTTCGACGCCGGGCACGAGGGGACGATCTTCCCGGGACGCGACGGCAGCGACAACATAGCCCGTGCCGCGCCGGACCAAAGTCAGGCCGACGCTGTCTAGTTCACTGGGATCGGCTGCGCGCTGCCGCTCCCAGAAGCTCTGCCGGCCCGCGTAGTCGAGTGTCAGACGAAAATTGTCGAGGACATTGTTGCCGAGCCAGCCCACCACCGGCTCGCCAGCATCTGACTCCCAAGTGTCCCAGAATATCTCTCCCAGTGCTGCCTCTCCGAGCGCGCCGCCGATCGGCCCTGTGCCGAGGGCGCCGACATCTTGGAGCACCAAGCCCGGTAGGTAGACACGCGGAAAGCGAATGATTTTGCCGGCGCGTTCCAGGTCCAGATCCGCCATCGCGAGATTGGCGCGCCCGACCGCGGAGTCCCCGCGGTGCCACTCGGGGTGCTGGGCGAGCCATTGCGAGACGGCCCGGCCCCGCAGCCATGTGTAGGGTGCGCCGACGTCGACAACGAGGGGAACCGGTCCGGTGTCGATCCGTGCATCCAGCACGACAAGTCCGGAGTCCGGATTGACCCGGATCGGCACCGGTACGCCGCGCAGCGGAAAAGATCCGGGCTGTGCCAGAGTCAGGGATGCGGCCTTCGGATCGATCGAGACCGCAAAATGCTGAAGTATCCCAGCTGGGAGGACAGCCTCCACCGTCCGGGGTGCGAAGAGGAGGGCGAACAGATCCTGGTCCCCGATGCGCCCGGGACCATCGGTCACCCCTTCGCGTTCGACCTGCACCGACACGGCGCCGATCCGCATCGTGAGATTTTGGCCCTCGGCGAGACCCAACTCTCGATAGAGATCCTGCGACAGGATCGGAGCCCCCACGCCCATGTTCAGCCATGCGAACGCCCGCCGCTCGCTGCCGTCCGGACGACGAAACGCGACAGGTATGAGCCAGCGGCCAGAGACACGCTGCATCGGCAGCGTCACGACGGTGCCGGCTTCTGCCGGCCAGGCGACTGCGACCCGATCCCGCTTCGAGGCGGCAGGGTGGCAGGCCGCGAGCAGCGTCGTGGTGAGGACAATCACGAGCGTGCGCAGGCCGCGCGAGAAATGGCGCATGGGTACAAGTCTCCGCTCCCGCAGCGCGGATGCGTGCGGGTCCGAGGTTGTCGGCGATGCAATCAGCCTGCGCGGCGTAGTGCGTCCTCGCCGTCCGGAACGTACTCGAGCAAGTCGCCCGGCTGGCAGTCGAGTTCCCGACAGATCGCTTCGAGTGTCGCGAAGCGTACGCCCTGGACTTTCCCGGACTTCAGCAGCGACAGGTTGGCCTCCGTAATCCCGACTGCACGGGCGAGATCCTTCGATCGGCGCTTGCGACGGGCGAGCATTACATCGAGCCTCAGGACGATTGGCATCAGACGAATCCGTCCCGATCGTCCTTGATTGCCTGCCCGACCCGGATGAGTTCGGCGAGAACGATCAGGAGAGCGGCGAGCACGAGGGCGTGGAGCGACGAGGTGCGGAACCAAGCGAGATCCACCCCCTGCCCGACGGACCGAACCAGAATCTGTCCGATGATCGGTGCGATCGCATAAGCGAGGAGCCAGACCGCCATCCGGCGTAGGCGCGACGCGTGCCCAGATGCGAAAAGCGTTCCGGCCGCGAGGTCGCGCAAGAACGCGCGCAGGTCCGTGAGCAGAAACAGAATTGGCGCTTGGGTCATCATGAAATTCGCCGCGTAGGACAATCGCGTCGGCCAGGGCAGCCCTCCGAACGGCACGATTCCGGCGCTACCCTCCGGCCGGCTCCCGATGAAGGCTGCGTTGGGCCCGAGCCAGAGAAAGCGGCCCTGACAAAGAAGGCCGAGCGCCAGGACAACCCCCGTGAAGACGACGGTCATTCCCAGGATCATCGTGAGAAGCCGCATGGCGTAGCGTGCGCATCGCCGGAGCGCGATGCCGTCGCCGAGCTCAGGCGGCTGATCCTCATGCGGCAGGACAGATACGTTCGTCATCCGGCCCTCCTGAGATCGGGATACAGCAAAAAATAATTTCTGCAATACGATAATTTGCAGTCTGTCGAACTCGCAATGACCGGTGACTCTGTCATCCGATCCCGAGGGGTTCCGAAGAGTTCCGACTCTTCAGAATTGGATGGGTGTCGATGTGGACTCGCTGGCGGTCCGAACGCGCCGATGGGATGAGCCGATCGTTGGGGATCGAGTCTGTCGTCAGCGGGCGGCCGACTTCAGCGACTTGCCGTCGGCCGCCGGCGGCTTGCGCTCGATCTTCTGGCCGTCGCGCAGGTCGGCGGGGGGGCTGAGCACGATCTCCTCGCCGCCGTCCAGGCCCTGGCCGAGCTCCACCGTGGTGCCGAGGTCGCGCCGGATCGTCACCGTGCGCCACTGCGCCGTGCCGTCGTCGCGGGCCACCGCCACCTGGGTGCCGCGCTGGTTGAAGACGAGGCTCTCGGCCGGCACCCGCACGTTGGGCTCCGTGCGCGGCACCTTGAGGGTGACGTAGACATAGAGTCCGGCCCGCAGGGCGCCGTCGCCGTTCGGCACGTCGACCTGGGCCGTCAGGGTGCGGGACGAGGTCAGCAGCGCCACCGAACTGCGCTCGACCTTGCCGGAGAAGGTCCGGTCGGCGATCTGCGGGACCTTGATGGATGCGTCCACCCCCGGCTTCACGCCGACGGCGACGTTCTGGGGCACGTTGACCGAGACGCGCAGGATGTCGTCGCGGTCCATGGAGAGCAGCGCGGTCCCGCTGCCGTCGGCGTGCACGAGGTCGCCGACATCGACGCCGCGCTGGGTGATCACGCCGTCGAAGGGGGCGATGATGTCCTTGAAGCCGGTGAGCGCCCGCAGGCGCTCCACCGTGGCCGCCTGGGCCTTGATGTTGGCCTGGGCCACCTTCACGCCGGCTTCCGCCGAGGCGAGGGTCGCCGCCTGACTCAGCACGCTGGCCTGGGAATTGTCTGCGTTCTGCTTCGAGGCCCAGCCCTGGCCGGCGAGCGTCGTGGTGCGGGTGTTGGTGACGTTGGCGAGGTTCACGTTGGCCTTGGCCTGGTCGACCATGGACTTGGCCTGCAGCAGGGCCGCCTCGAGCTGTCCGGTCTGCGCCTCCGCCTGGGCCAGTTGCTGATCGAGGTCCGGGGCGGCGATGCGCATCAGGATGTCGCCCTGGCGGACGCGGCTGCCGATATCGACCCTGCGCTCGGCGATGTAGCCGGTGGCGCGGGCGTAGAGGGCCGCCTTGGCGAAGGCGTCGGTCTGGCCCGGCAGGGTGATGTCGATGGGCTTGTCGGCCCGCTCCGCGGTGGCGGTGCGCACCGCCGGCACGAAGCTGTTGATCTTCCGCTGGGTCTCGGAGGCGGCGGCGCGCCGCTGCATCTGGCCGTAGCCGCCCCAGGCGAGCAGGGCGATGGCGGCCACGGCGGCGATCAGGAAGGGCGCCTTGCCGGGCGGCGGCGGGATGTCGGACGGGTCGTGGGTCTGATGCATCACGCCTGTCCCATCGCCGAACCGGGCTTCACCCTGCGATTCATGACCAACCTTCGAACCAAGATCCGAAACCTGACGATCCGCCGACGGCTCACGCGTAATCCTCCAGGGGCTTGACCGCGCCCCGGCGCAGCAGCGCGTACAGGAACGGCACGAAGAGCAGCGTCGCCGGCGTGCCGATGGCGATGCCGCCCATCACGGCCCGGGCCAAAGCCGCGTTCTGCTCGCCGCCCTCGCCCGTGCCGAGCGCCATCGGAATGAGCCCGAGGAACATCGCGCTCGCGGTCATCAGCACCGGCCGCAGGCGTGTCTCGCCGGCGAGCAGGGCCGCCTCGACGGCACCGCATCCGGTGGCCTCGCGATGCTCCTTGGCGAAGGTCACCAGCAGGATCGAGTTCGCGGAGGCGATGCCCACCGACATGATCGCGCCGAAGAGTGAGGGAATCGAGAACGTCGTCCCGGTGATGAACAGGCTCGCGACGATGCCGCAGAAGGCGAGCGGCAGGGCGGCCAGCACCACGAAGGGATCACCCCAGCTCTGGAAGTTCACCGCCATCAGCAGGTAGACCGCCACCAGGGCGATCGCCAGGCCGACCTGGAGCCGGAAGAAGGCGGATTCCATGTTCTCGATCTGCCCGCGCACGATGATCTTGTCCGGCGCCGGCAGGGCCTTCTGCTCCTCGGCGACGATCTGGCGGATCTCCTTCGAGACCGAGCCGAGATCGCTGTCCTGCACCGCCGCGTAGACGTTGAAGGTCGGCTGCGTGTTGACGTGGTTGATCACCGTCTGCGACCCCTCCCGGCGCATGGTCGAGACACTGGAGAGGAGCGTCAGCACCCCGGGCGCATCGGCGCCGCCATTGACCAGGAGCGGCGTATTCTGGAGCGCGGTCAGCGAGTCGTTGCGGTATTCCGGCGTCTGGACCCAGAGCTGGTAGGGGATGCCGGTCTTCGGGTCGGTCCAGAAGTTCGGCGTGACCTGGAAGGAGCCCGACAGCGAGACGTTCAGGCCCTGCGCGATCTGCTGCTGGGTGAGCCCGAGCTCCGAGGCGAGCCGCCGGTCCACGTCGACGAAGAACTGCGGCGTGCCGACGATCTGGTGCAGGTGCACGTCGACGGCGCCGCGCACCGCCTTGAGGCGGCGGACGATGTTTTGCGCCACCTCGAGATCCTTGGCGGTGTTGCGCCCCGTGACCTGGATGTCGATCTGCGCGAGCGTGCCGAAGTTCAGGATCTGGGTGATGATGTCCGAGGGCTGGAAGTAGAACACCACGTCGGGGAAACGCTCGCGCAGCACCTCGCGCAGGTGCTTGGTGTAGTCCGCCACCGAGCCGTGACCCTCCCTGAGGTTGATGAGCATCTGGCCGTCGTTGTAGGCGACGAACGAACCGTCCGAGAAGGCGAAGTTGTAGTTGTTCGCCGGGAGGCCGATGTTGTCGAGGATCTGGTCGATCTCGCCCTCGGGAATGACTTCGCGGACCACGTTCTCGACCTGGGCGAAGACCTGCTCGGCCGTCTCGATGCGCATCCCCGGGCGGGTCCGCAGGTGCAGGGTCATCTGGCTTGAGGCGACCTGCGGGAAGTAGTCCTGCCCGACGAAGACGAAGAGCCCGGCGGTGGCGGCGAAGACGACGGCCACCAGGGTCAGCGTCGCGGCGCGGCGGGCGATGACGACGTGGAGCAGACCGAGATAGCCGCGGTGGAAGCGCGCGAACCGCAGCTCGAAGCCGTGCCGGAACCAGCCGGCCAAGCGGAAGACCGGGCCGCCGACCCATCCGAGGGCACGGGCGACGCGTCCCCGCCGCGGCGCGGCGCCCTCCCCGTGCTTGGTGTCGTATTCCCGCGCCACCAGCACGTCGATCAGCACCGGGACCAGGGTGCGCGACAGGACGTAGGAGGTCAGCATGGCGAACACGACCGCCAGAGCCTGGGGCGTGAACAGGTATTTCGGCGTGTCCGTCAGGGCGAAGACCGAGACGAAGGCGGCGCAGATCGACAGGGTCGAGATCAGCGCCGGCTTGGCGATGCCGGCCGCGCCCTCCACCACCGACTTGCGGAAGGGCTCGCCCTCCTCGAACAGCCGGTAGGTGTTCTCGATCGCCACGGTGGCGTCGTCGACCAGGATGCCGACCGCCAGGGCGAGGCCGCCGAGGGTCATCACGTTGATGGTCTCCCCCAGCGCCGCCAGGATCGCCAGCGAAGTCAGGATCGAGAGCGGGATCGAGACCAGCACCACGATGGTCGAGCGCCACGACCCGAGGAACAGCAGGATGGTGAGGCCCGTCAGGCCCGCCGCGATGATCGCCTCGTGGATCACGCCCTCGATGGCGGCGGAGACGAAGACCGACTGATCGAACAGCGGCTTCAGGCTCATGCCCTCGGGGGCGGCGGCCTGGATGTCGGGCAGCGCCTTCTTGACGTTGTTGACGACGTCCAGCGTCGAGGCGGTGCCGTTCTTGAAGATGCGCATCAGCACCGAGTGCAGGCCGTCCGCGCGCACGATGTTGACCTGCGGCGGCCCGCCGTCGCGGACGTTGGCGACGTCGCGCACCAGGATCGGCTGGCCGCCCACCACCTTGATCGGGATCTGGTTCAGGGCTTCGATCGCCTCGGGCGAGGCGTTGAGCTGCACCGGATATTGCTGCTCGCCGATCTTCGCGAGGCCGGAGGGGATCGTCAGATTCTGCGCCGTCACCGCGTTGGTGACGTCGAGGGCGGTCAGCCCGAGGGCCTGGAGGGCGTGCAGGTCGAGATCGACCATGATCTGGCGCGGCGTGCCGCCGAACGGCGACGGCAGGGTCGAGCCCGGGACCTGGGTCAGGCGCTGGCGGATGCGATACTGGGCGTAGTCGAAGACCTTCGTCAGGCTCTCCCGGTCGGAGGAGAGCGCGAGTTGGATCACCGGCACCGAGGAGGCCGAGAAGCGCAGGACGATGGGGGGCTGTACGCCGGGCGGCATCGTCGAGCGGATCGAGTTCATCGCCGAGACGACCTGCGCGATGGCGAGGTCGATGCTCACCGAACCATCGAAGTAGATCTTCTGGATCGCCGTGCCCTGGAGGGTCGTCGACTCCATTCGGGCGATGTTGTTGACGTTGTTCGAGAGCGAAAACTCCGCATAGGTCGTGATGCGACGCTCCATCTCGGAGGTCGACAGACCGTTATACGTCCACACCACCACGACCACCGGGATATCCACGGTGGGCAGGACGTCCTTCGGGGCGACCACGACCGCTGCCGCGCCGCCGAGCATCATCAGCACGGCGAGCACGTAGATCGTGATGCGGAACTTCAGAGCATACTGGACGAGGCCCATGCGGCTCCCACGCGATCGCGTTCAGGCTGGTGTACCACGGTGGTCGCATGCCACCGGTTTCTCTGTAGCCGTGACGCCGCGACGCAATCGAGGTCTCAACCCGAGATTTTTGTTTCCGGGTGTAAACCGGTCGCCTAAACTTCGGCGCTGCTGCCCGATTACTGTGCTGATTTCACCGGGACGTTGCGACAGATGCCTTTCAGCAACGCCCAGTCCGCGCCCGTGAGGATCTGCCGCCCGCCGCTCCCGAGGCCCGCCAGGGTGCGGATCCGCTGGGCGCGTTCCCGTGTCATGGGATGGCTGCGGAGGAACGTCGCGACCGCGCCCTGGTCCCCGTCCCCGGCGATCCGCTCCAGGATCGTCGCCAGCGCCGCAGCATCGCCCCCGGCTCGGCGCATCAGGGTCACCGCGTAGGCATCCGCGGCGTTCTCAGCCTCGCGGGAATAGCCGGCCGAGATCGCGGCCTGCCCCGTGGCGATGAGGATCGTCGAGCCCGTGAGGTCGCCGAGAACGAGGCTGAGAAGGAACGAGCTTCCGCCCGCGGCCAAAAGGGCCCGCATGGGATCGTGCGCGGCGACGTGCCCGAGCTCATGGGCGAGGATTCCGGCGAACTCATCCGGGCTCTCCGCCTTGTCGATGAGGTCCGAGAGCACGAGCACCCGCGCGCCGGGCAGGGTCAGCGCATTCGCGAGGGGGTGCCGGCGCACGCTGACCAGGGGTTCGCCCGGCAGGTCTTCGCGCTGGGTCATGCGCGTCACCAGCCGGTCGAGGACGGTCCGGGCCGCGGGCTCGTCGCAAACCGGTGGATCGCCGAGAAGGCGGCCGACCTGGCCCTCGACCGCACTGCCGAGCCGCGTCTCGATCGCATTCGGCACCAGGGGCGCCAGGCGGCCGGCGATGACCGGAACCCCGTAGATCGCCAGGACGAGCACCGACACGCCGGCGGCGACCGACCACAGGACCAGGCGCCAGGTTCCACCGGCGCCGGCCGCGTCGGACCTGTAGAGGTCGGGGCAGCGGCCCGCGAGGGCGTCGGCAAAGCCGGGGTCGGCGAACTCGACCCGGGCGGGGCTGCCCCGCGGGCCGATCCGTACCAGGGGCGGGACCGTGTCGCCGGCCGCGAGGTCGGCGAGGTCCCAGGCGAGGCGGGTGCCGGCTCCGTCGATCTCGAGGCGGTCGGCGAGCCGCAGCGTCACCGGGTGCGCCCGGGCGCTGAGGCCGTCGAGATAGGTGCCGGTGGCGACCGGCGGCGACGCGACCGGACCTGTGTGCTGCATCGGCCTTATCCGGAGCGCTCCGCTCCTGTTCGGGCGGTCGGGCTAGAACCCGACCTCCAGGGCGCCACCGACATCGAGGGCATCGGCGAGGCCCTCGTTCAGCCCGCTGCCGACGCGGCGGCTGGAGGCAAGGATGGCGGCGAGCCCCTCCGCGTCCGCGACGGTGGTGGTCGTGGCGACGGCGGCCCAGAGGCGTGCGGTGATGACGCGGACGTAGAGCACGGCGAAGACGAGGGCTCCGCCGAGATAGCCGACGACCAGGCCGAGGCCGATCACCCAGGACGCCCCGCTCGCGGGGCCTTTCGCCTGGAGCAGGAACGCGCCGCCGCCGATGACGAGGCCGAGCACGACGACGAGGCCGATGATCGACAGCAGGTAGACGATGTAGGGCCAGTAGAACTGTCGCGCCTTCAGCGTCGACGACAGCCGCACCGGCCCGAGGCTCGCCGCGTTCATGAAGACGCGCGTCTCGCGTGCCCGGTAGAACGGAATCAGCAGGAAGCCGAGGGACGCGGTGAGGCCCAGCGTGCCGACGAGGATCGCCCCATAGGTGGCGACAGGTGTGCCGGCATAGGCGGGATTGAAGATGGTCTCGCTCGGCTTGCCGCCGGGCTTCGGCACGAACAGGTCGGCCGGGAGGG
Organism: Methylobacterium sp. V23; assembly: GCF_002917135.1. Taxonomy (NCBI): domain Bacteria; kingdom Pseudomonadati; phylum Pseudomonadota; class Alphaproteobacteria; order Hyphomicrobiales; family Methylobacteriaceae; genus Methylobacterium; species Methylobacterium sp. V23. Next base: position 78,572 of record NZ_PDHT01000012.1, on the reverse strand, counting down.
TGAAGTCCGTGGCGGTCAGGAAGGCGAACAGCGCGCCGAGGACCGGCAGGAGAACGACGGCGTAGAAGCTCAGCCAGGGCAGGAGCAGCGACCGGCCACGGGCCGACGAGTCCATGCGGCTCGACCCGATCAGGGTATGGGTGATCCGATAGCGCTCCAGGCTCGCCCGCATGAACGGAAACGCGAGGCCGAGGGTGACCAGGGTCAGGAGCGCCCAGCCCGTCGCCATCAGCGCGTAGGTGATCGCCGATCCGTCCTGTCCCAGCCGGATCCCGCGCCAGAGCGTGCGCGAGGCCCGGTAGCGGCGACCGCGGTAGCCCGCGAACTGGCCGAGGACGAACAGGATGGCGAAGGACAGGATGCTGCCGAAGGGGGCGAGCGACGGGACCGAGAGGGTCGCGACGAAGATCACCGCGTAGATCGGTATCAGCACGGCGAGGGCGACGAGGAAGCCGAGGAACAGTTCCTTGCCCCGGCCTACATACTCGCCCGGGCTGCCGTCGATGACGGTGCGGTTCCAGAAATAGCGCCGCAGGTCGGTGATGTACCAGAACCGGTAGATCCCGAAGGTGACCAGCGACAGCAGGAAGCCGCGGATCGCGAGGCCGGTGAGGCCGATGAGCCGCTTATCGAAGGTGATCGCGCCGACGCGGCCCGAACTGGAGCGAGCGTCGAACGCCAGCGGCTGTGTCATGGTGCCCCCGGACATCGGAGGCGCAAGCTAAGCCGATTTCGGGCGGCACTGCCAGGGTCACACCCGTGAGTCCGCTCGTCTGGTTAACACCCGCGAGACGGGCAGGCGGCAGCGCTCAGCAGCAGCGGAAGCCGCTGCGGTTGCCGACGCCGAAGCGGGCGTTCTCCCGGTTCCGGAAGAACTCCCGTTCGCTCATGGGCTCCTGGTCCGCATGCGTCTTCCGGATATGGGCGGCATAGGCCTCGTAATCGCCCTGCCCCACCATCAGGCGAGCGCCGTCGCAGACGCATTTCGAGAAGGTCCTGAGACGGTCCCGCAACTCGGTCGACGACAGCGCCATGGGACTTACTCCGCGGGAACGGCGGCCGGGCCGCCGCTCTCCAGGGCGGTCCAGCGATCGGCCCGATAGGCCTTCAGGCAGGCCATGATGCCGAAGGCGGCGATGGCGAGCACGAGGCCGACGAACAGAACTGCGAGGGCCGCATCGATCCGGTCGTTGAAGACGATCTTGTGCATGTCGGCCATGGTCTTGGCCGGTGCCAGCACCTTGTTCTCCGCGATGGCGGCAGAGAAGCGATCGGCATGGGAGAGGAAGCCGATCTTGGGGTCGGCCGAGAAGATCTTCTGCCAGCCGGCCGTGAGGGTGCAGAGGCAGAGCCAAGCGGTGGGGATGATCGTGACGAAGGCGTAGCGCTCGCGCTTCATCTTGAAGATCACCACGGTGGCGAGCGTCAGGGCCACGGCGGCCAGCATCTGGTTGGAGATGCCGAACAGCGGCCACAGGGTGTAGATGCCGCCGAGCGGATCGGTGACGCCCTGGTAGAGGAAGTAGCCCCAGGCGCCGACGCAGAGGGCGGTGGCCAGGATGCTGGGTGCCCAGGCCGAGGTGTCCTTGAACCGTGGCGAGACGAGCCCGAGCAGGTCCTGGAGCATGAAGCGCCCGGCGCGCGTGCCGGCATCCACCGCCGTCAGGATGAACAGCGCCTCGAACAGAATGGCGAAGTGGTACCAGAACGCCATCATCGTCTTGCCACCGATGGCCGAGGAGATGATGTGCGCCATGCCCACCGCGAGGGTCGGCGCGCCGCCGGCGCGGGAGATGATCGAGTGCTCGCCGACGTCCTTGGCCGTCTGAGCGATCTGCTCGGATGTGATGGCGAAGGCGGGATCGAGCTTCGTCACCGCGGCAGCCGCGGTCTCCGGCGTCGTGCCGACGAGGCCGGCCGGGGCGTTCATGGTGAAGTAGATGCCCGGCTCGATCACGCTGGCGGAGACCAGCGCCATCACGGCCACGAAGCTCTCCATGAGCATGCCGCCGTAGCCGATGAAGCGGGCATCGGACTCACGGTCGATCAGCTTCGGGGTGGTGCCCGAGGAGATCAGGGCGTGGAAGCCCGAGACCGCGCCGCACGCGATGGTGATGAACAGGAACGGGAACAGCGACCCGGCCCAGACCGGTCCGGTGCCGTCGACGAACTTGGTCACGGCCGGCATCTGCATGTGCGGGGCGACGTAGGCGATGCCCAGGGCCAGGCCGATGATCGTGCCGATCTTGAGGAAGGTCGAGAGGTAGTCGCGCGGGGCGAGCAGGAGCCAGACCGGCAGGATCGAGGCGATGAAGCCGTAGCCGATCAGCAGCCAGCACAGCTGCGTGCCGGTATAGGTGAAGAAGGGCCCCCAGTAGGGGTCCGCCGCGACGTTCCCGCCGTAGACGATAGCCAGCATCAGCAGCACGAAGCCGATGATCGAGACCTCGCCGACCTTTCCGGGGCGGATGTAGCGGGCGTAGAGACCCATCAGCATCGCGATCGGGATCGTCGCCGCGACCGTGAAGGTGCCCCAGGGGCTCTCGGCCAGGGCCTTCACGACGATCATCGCCAGCACCGCCAGCAGGATGACCATGATCATGAAGGTGCCGAACAGGGCGATGACGCCCGGGATGGTGCCGAGCTCCGCGCGGATCAGCTCGCCCAGCGAGCGGCCGTCCCGGCGCATCGAGATGAAGAGGACCATGAAGTCCTGCACGGCGCCGGCGAGCACCACGCCGGCCAGGATCCAGAGCAGGCCCGGCAGGTAGCCCATCTGCGCCGCGAGCACCGGGCCCACCAGCGGTCCGGCGCCGGCGATGGCGGCGAAGTGGTGGCCGAACAGCACGTTGCGGTTGGTGGGGACGTAGTCGAGCCCGTCGTTGTGGACGTGGGCCGGGGTTGGGCGGCTGTCGTCGAGCCGCATGACCTTGGAGGAGATGAAGAGCGAGTAGTAGCGATAGGCGATCAGGTAGATGCAGACGGCCGCCACGACGACCCAGAGGGCGTTGACCGTCTCGCCGCGCGTCGTCGCGACGATGGCGAGGGCCGCCGCCCCCAACGCTCCCACGAGGGCCCAGGGCCCGTGCTTCGTTACCGCACTCATGACGTCTCGCTCCAGCGACCTGTCCTTCGTAGCAGGTCGTCAAGGGCTCTTCTCGCGCAAATTCTTCCGCAGGACCAGGGGCCTGCGATTTCAATCATACGGGATTGAATCACCCATCCGGCGTTTTCTCACCCTGGGTTGCGCAGACTCCCGATCGTCAATCGAGTTCGATCACGCGGTTCGGCAGGGCGTCGACGGGCCTGGCTTCCGGCGGGAGCTGCCCGGCCAGGATGGTACCGACCTGCACGACGGCATTCGTCAGGCCCGCCTCGGCCTCGCCACGCCGCAGGGCAGCCAGGAGCCCCTCGATCGCGCCGGACCAAGCGGAGGCCGGGACGCGCGCGGCGACGCCGTGATCGGCGACGATTTCGGCATGGCCTTCGGCGCGGGCGACGTAGATCAGCACGCCGGTCCGCCCTTCCGTCTGGCTGAGCCCGCGGGTGGTGAACTCGCGCAGGGCCTGTTCGTGGGCGCGGTCGCGACGGATCGCCCGTGGCACCAGGGCCATCCGTATCCGGGGATGGAGCCCCGCCAGGAGCGCCAGCAGGACCGCGGCGACCTGCGCCAGCGCGATCGAGGCCGCGCTCCACGGCGTCAGGGCGATCAGCGGCCAGGGCAGGACGAGGCCGACCGCCAGGGCCAGCAGCAGCGGCGCGGAGCGGTAGAGCCCGGCACGGGCCGCCACCAGCACGACGATCTCGCCGGCCGTCGCGGTCTCGGCCCGGCGGATCGCCTCCGCGATCCGCGTCCGGGCCGGTTCCTCGAGGAAGGGACGCTGCTTACCAGTCACCGGAGGCCCCTCCCCCACCCGACGAGCCACCCCCGCCGGAGAAGCCACCCCCGTCGAAGCCGCCGGAGACGCCGCCGCTCCAGCCACCCGCGGATGGCCCCGGCAGGATGATGAAGCCGCCTCCCCCGCCCCGGCGCCCACGGTTCATCCGGTAGACGACGAACAGGACAACGAGGAACAGCACGATGAAGATCACCACCTGTCCGGGATCGGCCTCGTCGCTGCGCACCTCCGCCTTGCGGTGCCACGCCTCGGCGTCGCCCGCGAGGATCGACAGCATGGCGTCGACGCCCGCATTGATGCCGCCGGCGTAGTCGCCCGTCTTGAAGCGCGGCGTGATCGCGGTCGTGATGATCACCTTCGAGAGGGCATCGGTCAGGGCGCCCTCGAGGCCGTAGCCGACTTCGATCCGGACCTTGCGTTCATTGGGGGCAACGAGGAGCAGCGCCCCGTTGTTGGTCTTGGCCTGTCCGAGCTTCCAGGCGCGGAACAGGCGGTTGGCATAGTCCTCCACGGTCCGGCCCTGCAGGCTCGGGACCGTGGCGACCACCACCTGATCGGAGGTCTTGTCCTCGTACGCCTTGAGCTTGGTCTCGAGGGCCGTCCGGTCTTCGGGCTTGAGGATGCCGGCGCCGTCGACCACCCGTCCGGTCAGGGCGGGAAAGGTCGGTTCGGCGGCACCGGTCTGCGCGAGCGCGAGGCCGCTGGTGGCCGCGACGAGCCAGAGCCCGAGGATCAGCCGCGTAGCGATCGACCGGATGGCGGATGTCCCGGCGCCGCCCGAGCGCGGATGTCCCGAGCGCGGACGGCGCAAGCGCGGGCGATCCATGGCGGGCTAGAACTTCACGTTCGGCGGGCGCTCGGAATTGGGCGTCGCCGTGAAGGTCTCCATCGGTTTTGCCTCGGGGTAGAACCAGGCGGCGATCCAGCGTCCCGGAATGGTCCGGACCTCGGTGTTGTAGTCCTGGACGGCGCCGATGTAGTCGCGCCGCGCGACGGCGATCCGGTTCTCGGTCCCCTCGAGCTGCGATTGCAGGGCGAGGAAGTTCTGGTTCGACTTCAGCTCCGGGTAACGCTCCACCGTCACGAGCAGGCGACCCAGGGCGCCGGAGAGCTGGTTCTGGGCGTCCTGGAATTCCTCGAATTTCTGCGGGTCGCTCACCGTGGAGGCGTCGACCTTGACGCTGGAGGCCTTGGCCCGCGCCTCGGTGACGCCGATCAGCACGTCCTTTTCCTGTTGGGCGTAGCCCTTCACCGTCTCCACGAGGTTCGGGATCAGGTCGGCCCGGCGCTGGTACTGGTTCTGCACCTCGCTCCAGGAGGATTTGGCCCGCTCCTCCAGGGTCGGAACCCGGTTGATCGCGCCGCAGCCGGTCAGGGTCGTACCCAGGGCGAGAGCCGCGACGGCGATCCGAACCCTGCCGAGCCAGGCCCGGACGGGACCCGTCGTCGGGGTGACGACACCTGAACGCATGCTTGAACTCCCTGCAAACCGAGCGCCGCGCGAGGATGGGTCCCTCATCGGCACGTGATCACACATAGGCACGCTGGCGCTGCGATAAAGACGCACAGGGAAAAACTTGGCCGTTCACGGGAAATCTTGGTCGAACCCTGCCGAGGCCGGCGCCTCGCGGTGCCCGGGCGTGCGTTTCGGTTGACAAGCCGGGGGCGATCGGTCGCTTTACCCGCCATGGACGAAACGCCCCGCCCATCGCCCGAGAAGCCGCGGGTTTCGATCACCTACTGCACGCAGTGCCAGTGGCTGCTGCGGGCGGGATGGATGGCGCAGGAGCTCCTCTCCACGTTTCGGGACGACCTCGGCGAGGTGGCGCTGGTTCCCGGAACCGGCGGCGTGTTCGTGATCCTGTGCGGACCGCACCTGATCTGGGATCGGACGCGCGACGGCGGCTTTCCCGACGTCAAAGTCCTGAAGCAGCGCGTTCGGGATCACCTCGCGCCGGCTCGCGACCTCGGACATATCGATCGCGCGGGCGTCGCGCGCCCATGAGCAATCCGCCTCCGGGAGAGACCACGACGGGGCGCCGGTGGTGGGGGCCGAGGTCGCTCGCCTCCGCCTTCGCGCGGGTTCGACAGCGCGGGTTCTCGACCCAGGTCTATCTGGTCGCCCTGGTGATCGCGCTGATCGGACCGGGCCTGCTGTTCACGGCCATCCTCCTCGCGCGCTATGCGGGGACGGAGCGGGCCCGCTTCGAGCAGGACGCCCGCGAGAACGTGCGCAGCATCGCTCTCTCCGTCGACCGCGATACGGCGGGCCTCGTCTCGGTGCTGCAGACCCTCGCCACGTCACCGCGGTTGAAGGACGGCGAATTCGACAATTTCGACGCTCAGGCGCGCCTCGTGCGGGACGCGGTCGGCCTCGACATCCTCCTGCGGCGGCCGGACGGACAGCAGGTCGTGAACACGGCGGTGCCGCGCCGGGCTCCGCTGCCGCGCAGCGCATTGCCGTTCGATCGCGAGATCGCCTCGGGCAGTCAGCGCGCCGTGGTCTCCGGGTACGTCAAGGGCATGAAGCCGACGGACGCGACCTACGCGGTCGCCGTGCCGGTGTTCGGCGAGGGCGGCGTCACCCACATCCTCAGCTTCACGGTCCCGATCAGCCGCCTGGACAGCCTCGTCGCCCGGGAAGCCGTCGAGGGTTGGACCACCGGCCTCTCCGACCGGGACGGGGTCATCCTGGCGCGGCTGCCCGATCCGGACGCCATGATCGGCTCGCAGCGCCTCGCGACGCTGCGTCAGTACCAGACCGCGACGCCGAATGTCTGGGAAGGCAAGGATCGTCGCATGAAGGCCGTGACGGTCGTCGAGGCACGCTCCCGCCTCACCGGCTGGACGGCGGCCGCGATCATCCCACAGGCCCTGGTGGAAGCGCGCCTGCGCAACTGGATCTGGGCCTTCTGCGGCTTCGGCCTCCTCGTGCTGGCGACCTCGTCCATCCTGGCGGTCCACCTGTGGTCGCGGGTCTCGCAGCCCCTGCGCCGGCTCGCGGCGACGGGGCCGGCCCTCGCGCGCGGCGAGGTCATCCCGCGGATCACCTCGCCGATCCACGAGATCCGGCGCCTGGGGGACGTGCTCGCGGATGCCTCCCAGCGCCTGCGCCTGCGCAGCGACGAGCGCGACCGGGCGCTGGCGGAGACCGAGCGGGGCCTGAGTGCCCTGCGCGAGAGCGAAGCGCGCTTCCGCCACATGGCCGATTCCGCGCCGGCCCTGATCTGGATGACCGACGAGAGCGCCCAGATCAGCTTCGCCAACATGCATTTCGACCACATGTTCGGCCTCCATACGGCCGCCGTGCTGGCCGGCGAGGACTGGCGCCGGATCATCTTCGCCGAGGATTACGAGGCCTTCGCGACCCGCTTTCGCGATGCCTTCGTGGCCCGGTTGCCCTTCCAGGCCGACGTCCGGGTGGTGGACCAGGACGGCGTCGTGCGCTGGCTGCGCTGCGAGGGGGTGCCGCGGACGGACGATACTGGCAATTTCCTCGGCTATACCGGGTGCAACGTCGACATCACCGACGCCAAGCGCGCCGCCGAGCACCAACAACTCCTGATCCACGAATTGAACCATCGGGTGAAGAACACCCTGGCCACCGTGCAATCGATCGCGGGGCAGTCCCTGCGCCGGCTCGAAGGGCCGGAGGCCACCGCGGCGCGAGCCGCGTTCGAGGCCCGCCTGCTGGCCCTGGCGCGGGTCCACAACGTCCTCACCCGGGAGAGCTGGGATGGCGCCGAACTCGGAAACGTCGTGGCCGACGCCATCGCCCCGCTCGATGCGACGGAGGGACAGCGCTCCCGGTTCGTCGTCTCCGGTCCCGCCCTGCGGCTGCCGCCGCGTCTGGCCCTCTCGATCGCCATGGCGCTGCACGAACTCGGCACCAATGCGGTGAAGTACGGTGCCCTCTCGCAGGAGGGGGGCACGGTGACGATCGCCTGGTCGGTGGAGCGCCAGGCGGAAATCCGCCTGATCCTGCGCTGGAGCGAGGATGGCGGCCCCCCCGTCGTTGCGCCGACCCGGACCGGGTTCGGCTCGCGCCTGATCGAGCGCAGCCTTGCCCGGGAACTCGATGGCGAGGTTCAATTGCTGTTCGCGGCCACGGGTGTCGTCTGCACCATCGAGGCTCCGGTCCCGCCGCCGACTCTATTGGAGCGCAAGGCGGATCTGATCGGTCCGCGCGAAGTGCCCCTGTCCCGCTCGGCCTGAGACACGGCTCGCTCCGACCGGTCTCCCAACGCGGGCGAGCGACCGGGATCCGACGCGCCGCGGGTCGTCCGGGGCCCCTGCCCCGGTGCCACCCTGCATTGTGGGGCCCTGCCCGGCGCCATGATCCCCGGGATGGTTCAACGACTGAACAGATTTGGTCCAGACTGGTGCCTGCCGCCTTCGCCGGAGGCTGCGCGAAGCTGCGTCCCCGACCACCCAGGCGAGTCTCAGCATCGTCGGATTGTGTAAAAGTAGACACAGGCCTGAAGCGTCTTTCATGCCCGCCTTAATACCGGAGGGACGCGCCTCTCGGTCTGCGCAACGGCCCCTCAGCGGTCACGGAAAAGCCGTGTCAAGACCGCCTTTAGGCTATAGGCTCAGGAAAGAGCGAAGTTTTCCGACCTCGGTTCTACGGTAGACAACAAGCAGTGATTGCGCCGAGCGAGGTTTCGATCGGTTGCGCTGCACCAAGACTCGTTAAGGCAGGACACGGAACGCTTCTCGACCTGATGTGGATGTCTTGGGCAATAAGGATACATTAATGGAAGACCGGTAGATCACATCGCTACGCCTTACAGGACCAACCGCGATGCTCGGCCTTCCCTTCGCCCGTTCCGCCACGAAGCCACCCGTCACCGAAGCGGCGCCGGAGGCCGCTCAGATCCGCGACGAAGCCCGTCTGGTGCAGGCCGTCGAATCGCTGATGGTGAGCCAAAATCTCGCATCGGTCGATCTGCCCGAGGGGCCGCTCCGCGCCGCGATCGAGCGGTTGCACGCCGATCGCGAAGCCGACCTCCTGCGCAGCCTGGGCACCACCGCCACCGTCGCTCGCGAAGCGTCGGAGGCGGCAACCAACACGGGCTGGATGACCTACGACGTCGGTGAGGTGGCCAGCGCCACCCAGACGATCGCGGGCGCCGCCGAGGAGATGGCGGCGTCCGTGGCGGAGGTGGCCCAGACGTCCGAGACGGTCGTGACCGTCGCGCGGGATGCCCTCGCGGAGACCCAGGCCTGCATCCAGGACGCGCAGAAGGCGCGCACGGCGATGCACGAGATCGATGCCCGGACGTCCCAGATCTCCGATCGCGTCATCGTCCTGGAGCGCGCGATCGCCCAGATCGAGGTGATGGCCACCACCATCGCGGCGATCTCGGCGCAGACCAATCTCCTGGCCCTCAACGCCACGATCGAGGCGGCCCGGGCGGGCGAGGCCGGTCGCGGGTTCTCCGTGGTCGCCGCCGAGGTCAAGTCGCTCTCCGCCCAGACCGCCAAGTCCACCGGGGAGATCCGCGGGCTGCTGAGCACCCTCACCGCCGAGATGGGGGCGATCTCGGAGGCGGTTCACGAGAGCCGCAGCGCCGTCACCACGGGCCGCACCATCGTCGATCACCTCGAACATCGGATCGTCGAGACGAATGCCCGCATCGCCCAGGCCAGCGACCTGAACCAGGCGATCTCGCAGATGCTGGGACAACAGCGGGCGGCCACCTCGGAAATCTCGACCAGCGTGCAGAACATCGCCGCGAAGGCCGCGAAGACCCACGAGGAGATCGAGAAGATCACGAGCCGCCTCGTGCGCGCCGAGGCCACCGGCCAGACGGCGCTGAACACCAATGCCCGCGACGTACCCGTCTACGCCCTGGTGCGTCTGCCGGCCGATATCGGCGCCTGGAAGCGCAAACTTGCGCGGGTTCTCGTCGGCATGGCGCAGCCGGACGCGACCCTGGCCACCCTGTCGGGACAGCCCGGCCGGAGCCTGAAGACCGACCTGGCCGGGACCGCGCCTGCCGCCCACCCCGCCTTCGCCCGGTTGGTGGCGGCGGAGAGCAAGGCTTTCGCAGAGGCCAGCAAGATGCTGGAAGCCCTGAAGGTCAGCAACTGGGATGTCGGCACCCCCGCCTACCAGGCTGCCGCGGAAGCCATGAAGGAGATGCTGGTCGCCGCCAAGGAGATCGCCGGCTGAGGCGTTCGCTGGCCGAGGGCGCGCTGCGCCGCGGGGCACCAAGCCGGGAACACGGAAGCGGGTGCCCTTGTCGGGGCGCCCGCTTTCGGCTTCCTTGCGCGGGTCGCCACGGAGCCCGCGCTTGACCTCATCCTTCGCCGCCGCCGCCGAGGCCCCGCCGTTCAACGGCGCGCGCTTCTGTCTTGCCGAGAATGCCCGCCTGCGTGCCGACAAGACGGCGCTCATCATGGCGGGCGCCGGCGACGACGTTCGCAGCCTGACGTTCGGCGAGGTCGATCGGGCGGTCCGGGGCATCGGCGCCGGGCTCCGCGCCCTCGGCCTCGCGCCCGGCGCGCGCGTCATGATCCGCATGGGCAACGAGGCGGACTACGTGCTGGTCTACTTCGGCGCGCTGGCCGCCGGCCTCGTGGCCCTGCCCTCCTCACCACAGCTGACCGAGCCCGAGGCCGCGTTCCTGATGGAGAATGCCGGCGCGTCCGTCGTGGTCGTGGGGGCGGGCCATTCCATCGACCCGGCCGGACTCGGAGACCGAATCCTGCTCCGGTCCGCCGACATCGCCGCGATGAAGACCGGCGCGGCACTGCCCGACTACGCGGACACCCGGGCCGAGGATCCCGCGACCCTGGTCTACACCTCCGGGACGACGAGCCGGCCCAAGGGCGTTCTGCACGCCCATCGGGCCATCCGCGGGCGCCGGCCAATGCATGCGCACTGGCTCGGCCTGTCGGAGCATGACGTCATGCTCCATGCGGGTACGATGAACTGGACCTACACGCTGGGCGTCGGGATCACCGATCCCTGGGCCTGCGGCGCCACGGCGGTGCTCTACGACGGGCCGCGCGATCCGGCGATCTGGCCGACCCTGATCGCCCGTCATCGGGCAACTCTGTTCGCCGCCGTGCCGAGCCTCTACCGCCAGATCCTGAAATATGCCGATCTCGGCGCCGTCGATCTCGGCACCCTGCGCCACGGGGTGACGGCGGGGGAGGCCTTGTCGCCCGAACTCCTCGCAGCCTGGACCGAGGCGACCGGAAAGCCCCTCTACGAAGCCCTCGGGATGAGCGAGTGCTCGACCTACGTCTCGAGTGGCCCGACGATTCCCGTGCGCCCCGGCTCGCCCGGCAAGCCGCAGCCCGGGCGCCGTGTCGCGATCCTGCCGGCCGAGGGGCCGGCGGATCCGCTGCCGCCGGGAGAGGTCGGGCTCCTCGCCATCCACCGCTCCGAGCCCGGCTTGATGCTGGGCTACTGGAACCGGCCCGAGGAGGAGGCCGCGGTGATGCGCGGCGCGTGGTTCGTGGGTGGCGACCTCGCGAGCCTCGATGCGGACGGCTACCTCACCTTCCACGGCCGCAACGACGACCTGATGAACGCGTTCGGCTACCGCGTCTCGCCGAACGAGATCGAGGGGGTCCTGATCGAGCATCCCGGCGTCGCCGAGGTCGGTGTCGCGGAGATGGCGGTTCGGGCCGACCTCAGCGTCATCACCGCCTTCGTCGTCCCGAAGCCCGATGTCGTGATGGACGCCGACGATATCATGGCCTGGTGCCTCGATCGGCTCGCGACCTACAAGTGCCCCCGCGAAGTCCGCTTCCTCGACGCGCTGCCGCGGACCGCCAACGGCAAGGTCCAGCGCAAGCGCCTCGCCAGCGCCCAAGACCGTGCCAGCGGCTGAAACCTTGCCAGATCTTGCCAGCGCCCAAGACCGTGCCAGCGCCTGAGACGGCGCGGCGGCCGGGAGAGGCCGCCCCGCCCTGCCCGGATCAGCCGTGCCGGGGCATCCACCGGGCCTGTGGCCCCGACGGCACGCCCGCCCGGAAGGCATCGATTTCCCGGCCGCCGCGCCAATCGCAGCTTGACCCGCCCCATCCGAAATTCTAGATCGACCGCCTGCGGAGACGTGGCCGAGCGGCTGAAGGCACTCGTTTGCTAAATGAGCATACCCCGAAAGGGGTATCGAGGGTTCGAATCCCTCCGTCTCCGCCAGAACCTTCCCCCTCCGCTAAGTCGTTGGCACCGCTCATTTTGGGCGGTCGTCGAATTTGCATTTGTCCCCGATTTGTCCCCGCATGGATTGCCTGTGGAAACCATCCCGGGCGGCGTCCAAGGCAGGGCCGTGCCGGCTTCGTCGATCACTGAGTCGTTCGGCGGCCAGGGCAATCCGAGATCCGGGCAGGAAGGGCTTCTTCACGGCTTGGTGGCAGGCTGGCCATGACACGCCGAGACCAGCCGATGATCCCACAACCCGCCTTCGACACCCTGGCTGACGAATTGGTCGCCAACGGAGACCTGGTTTCCTACGCAACGCTCAGGGAGGCGTTGAGCAAGCAAAATCGGAAGGGCGACGAGTTGCGGGGCAAGGCCGCCTCGAACCGTGACCTGAAGGATCCCTTCGAGGATTGGAGGGACCGCCGCCGGTACAAAGGTCACCTCGCGAAGCTCGACCTGCCGGAGGAGATGGAGAAGCTCATCGCGGGCTTCGCCTCTGAGGCGATGAGGATCGGCGAAGCCGCGGCCAAGGCGCGTCAGGAGCGGGAGCCCCCGCAGGCGCCGGCTCCTGGGCTACTTGAGCAGGTGCAACGACTGGTGGGCGAGCTCGACGGGAAGCTCGTCTCCCTGAACGAGGAGAACCAACGCCTTCGGGAGGAGATCTCGTCGTTGCGCGAAGCTCAGGCTCCCGACGATGCCAAGCCATCGGGCGCTGTCACGGTCGTCGGATGCCAATCCCCGGGTGGCAAGAAGGTGAAAGGCATCGCGGCCTCAACAGCGCTGCACTTCTGGGACTTGGTGGCACGCGACGTTGCCAGGCTGCTGGATGAGCGGGGGCCCATGACCGCCGACCAGCTCATCGAAGCGTTCGACAACGAAACCAAGGCCCTCGCCACGGCCGCTTTCGTTTCGCTCGAAGTTGGTCTGGTCAACCGGCTTTGGGACCGGACCTCCCGGGGCAAGCATCGACTATCGAAGGTGGACGGCCTGTATCGATTGTTGCCCCTACCATCTGACGTTCGGGTCGACCGTACCGTCCCGAGAGATTAATGCAAATCGGGTCCGGCACACGAGGACGGACGCGTCCAGTTCCGTGGGCAAATGGTACGAGGTAGGCCGACCTCCTACCATCTACCCGATGCCGAGACCCATGTGCTCGTACGCGTGCACCACGGCCAAGCCGCGAGGTGACGCCGTCTCGCAGGCACAGCTTTTCACGACCTCTCGCTTGGCTGCCCGAAACCCCTGAGCTACCTTCGAATGGTCGGTCGGCGAAGCTTCGTCGCCGATGTCTCCCTACATCCCTGCCTTCGAGGATCGGTCGCGTGACTAGCGTCGCCATTCGCATCAAGGAGCTTGAGGACGACGAACTCGAAGAGTTCATCGAGCTGTGGTGCGAGCGCGTCGGGGCCGGCTACCACCTCGTTGAGCGGATCGGGCAGGCCAACGACAAGGGGCGCGACGTCGTCGGCTTCGTGACGGCGGCCAAGCACGAGGGACCGTGGCACCTCTACCAATGCAAGCGGAAGACGCTTCGCAGCACGCTGGGTGTGGCCGAGGCGCTCGGGGAACTCGGCAAGGTCTTTTATCACCATTCGGAGGGCGCTTACCGGACGTTGCCGGAGCAATACTTCTTCGTGGCCCCGCGCGGCGTGGCCGGGCCATTGCAGGACCTCATCTTCAACCCGTCCGACCTCAAGGCGGCGTTGCTCTCGAAGTGGGACCAGCACTGCGCGGGCTACATCACCGGCCGGCGTAAGGTCCCCCTCACCCCCGAACTGCGCGCCTTGATCGAGGCCTATGATTTCGGTGCGGTAAGCCACCTATCCGCCGCAGGCCTGGCGAAGCACCCGGCCTCTTCCAAGGCCCTGACGATGGTCCTCGGCCTGCCTCCGGGCGATGCTCCAGAAGGCACCGTCCCACAGGCGATCTGCCAGGAGGAGATGGAGTACATAGACCAGCTCCGCCAAGTCTATGCGGAGGCCCGCGGCTCAGCGTTCGCGACCGCCGACGACGTGCTGGCGGACGGCGAGCACGGCTCCCACCTCAGGGAGCAGCGAACGCGGTTCTTCGATGCCGCGTCGTTCCGGGCCTTCCACCGCGACAACACCTCCATTGAGGCGCTCGTGGCTTTCGAGCGCGAGGTCTACTTTGGCGTCATCGACGTCTACCGGCAGGCACACACCAGCCGCCTCGAACGCGTCGGGGCCATCATGCGTCACGCCGCGATGATGCCTTGCGCCATCAAGGGCAAGCTCGCGCGCGTGCCTGTGCGGCAAGGCATGTGTCACCACCTCGCCAACGAAGGGCAGATGAAGTGGATCCCGTGAGCGTCGATTCCTTCGGGCGCCTCTTCAACTCCCCGCTTGAGGCGGGGATCAGGGCGGTGATCGTCCTCGAACACCTGCGTCCCGAGCGCGTCGACCTGGCCGAGATGGTGCTGTTCGACCATGTCGTTGTTCACACCGCCGACGTTGGCGGACCGCCGAGCCTCCATCCTGACGTTCCGGGGCGCAAGGGCGAGCTCCTGGTGCGGCGTCGCCTCGTCGAGAGGAGCCTGGACCTGATGCGCAGGTGCCACCTCGTACGCCAGGAGAGCGGACCGGACGGCATCTTTTACCGAGCGTCCGACGAGGCCGCCTCGTACGTCGAGTTGCTGGAGACCCCCTACTCCGAGCACCTGAAGGCGTGCGCGGGATGGATCGCCCGCGAGGTGCGTTCGCAGACCAAGGACAGCTTCAAGGCGCGCATCCGCGAGCATATCGGGGATTGGGGTGAGGCGTTCGGCGTTGCCGAGGGCAACACGCGGCTCGGATGACCATGACTGATCCAGCCCGCTTCATCCTGCGTCGCCTGTCTCTAACAGGGCCGCGCGTTGCCCTCGCCGACATCGGCTTCGTGCCGGGCGTGAACGTTGTCTGGGGTGCCTCCAACGCCGGGAAGACATCCATCATGAAGTCGCTCGACTTCATGATGGGAGCGGGGTCGGCTCTCCCGGACATCGAGGAGATCCAAGGCTACGAGCGGGCGTGGCTGCAACTCGACCTTCCCAGGAGCGGGCGCGTGACGCTCGTCCGATCCGTCGCGGGCGGGGCCTTCGGGTACTATGGACGAGCGGTCGAGCCGGGCACAGAGGAGACACCCGAGCGGACGCTCTCGGCGGAACACCGCGCGAAGGGCGAAAGCCTGTCGGGCTTCCTCCTGTCCGAGCTCGGCATCCGGGACCGGCAGATCGCCAGGAACCAGAACGCGGACAAGAACGCCTTCACCTTCCGACATTTCGTCCCGTACCTCTTCACGGAGGAGACGAACATGATTGGCGAGTGGAGCCCCATCAGGATCGCTCCGCAGAGCGGCGAGACCTTCGACAAGAACGTCCTCAAGTTCATCGTCACCGGCGTCGACGACGGCGCCATGCAGACGACGAAGAGTTCGGAAGCGCAGAGAACCGCGAACCTCGGCAAGATCGAGCTGATCGACGACATGATCTCCGTCGCCGAAGAGGAACTTAAGCGGCGTTGGCCTGGCAACGGCGACCTCGAAGCTCAGGAAGGTCGTATCTCGGAGTCCATCGAGGGGCTGCAGCAGTCCCTATCCGAGCATCAGCGCGGGCTCGATGCCTTGCGCCACGAGCGTCGTGCAACAGTCGAGGCGGGCGCCGAGGCGCACGAGCGTCGGGCGGACATATCGGTGACACTCGACCGCTTCGCACTGCTCGACGCTGTCTACGAGAGCGACGTTGCCAGGCTTGAGGCTTTGGAGGAAGGCAGCGCCGCCCTCCTGGCCGGTGCGCGTCGTGCCTGCCCTCTCTGCGGCGCTGACCCAGAGCATCAGCGGCACGCCCATGGTTTCGATGAGATCGAGGTGACGCAGGCGGCGACCCGCGCGGAAATCGCAAAGATCAGGCTCGAACGGTCTGACCTTCGGAAGGCGATCCTCTCGCTGGAGGCCGAGCGCGAGGGGCTCTTCAAGAGGGCCGAGCGGCTGGCTTCAGAGGTCGCCACGCTCGACGAACGTATCGAGGGCCTCAAGCCGCTGGAAGCCTCCAGCAGGGCCGCCTACGAGGAGCTCGACCGCGTCCGGGACAGCGTCCGCCAAGGGTTGGCCCAACTCCAGTCCATCGAGTCATTGCGTTCGCGGCGTGCACGGCTGACGGTTTTCAAGCCCACGACGGTGCCAAGAGGGTCCGTCAGCGTGGGCATCGGAGGGATCACCGGCCACGAACTGGCCTCGACGGTTCAGTCCGTGCTGCATGCCTGGGGCTTCCCTGGGTCGCCGACCGTGTCGTTCGATACCGGCAGCCACGACATCCTCCTCAATGGTAAGGACCGCCGAGCGAACGGAAAGGGCGTCCGAGCCCTTATGAATGCCGCGTTCAAGATCGGCGTGCTCCTGCACTGCCGGTCGAAGGGGCTCCCGCATCCCGGCATCATCGCCCTCGATAGCCCGCTCCTCAGCTACCGCGACCCTTTGAAAACCGACCATGAGACAATCGCCGAGGACGAGAGGGAGGTTGTGGATAGCGGTCTCAAGGAGCAGTTCTACCGGTTCCTGCTGTCACAAGCGGACAAGGCGCAATTCATCATCATTGAGAATGACAGGCCGCCGTTCGACCTCCCTTCTCCCGCGCGGGTGACGATGTTCGTCGGGCAGGAGGGGTCGGGGGACCGCAAGGGCTTCTTTCCGTCCTGAGCGCCGCGGAAGGCCTCCCAACCGGTCTGTGCACCGGAAATCAACACTGGGCTGATGCCCCGTGCCTGCGTCCCGCCACTTGCCAGGCGCCGCCGGCCAGGCGATCACCCACTGGCGCAAGGAGTTCCCTGCCATGAAACGCCTGGACCGTCACCCGCCCGACTGAACCGGAGCGCGCGACCCCATGCGTCGAGCCTCCGCATCCGCGTGAGGCTCATGAGATGACATCGCGAACACTCTTCACGTCCGATACCCACTGGTCCCATCGGGCAACCCTGGGCCCCCGCCTGGGACTGAACCGGCCCTTTGCCAACATCGAGGAACACGACGAGGCGCTCATCGCTCGTTGGAACGCCGCCGTGCGCCCGCAGGACACGGTCTGGCACCTCGGAGACTTCTGCTACCGCTGCCCCGAGGAACGCGCTCGCTGGATTTTCGCGCGCTTGAACGGCCGTCGCTTCCTCGTGCGTGGGAACCACGACAGGATCGGGTCCCGCCTGCCGTGGAACGGTACCGTCGTCGACGTTGCCCATGTCCGCGTTCCGCTTACTGATGGTACCCTGCAGGGCATTTGGTGCAGTCACTACGCCCACAGGGTTTGGCCGCGGATGCATCGCGGCGATCTGCACCTCTACGGCCATTCCCACGGTTCTCTGCCGGGCACGGCCACAAGCACCGACGTCGGCGTGGACTGCTTCGATTTTCGTCCCGTCACCCTCGACGAGATCCGGGTTCGTCTCGCGGAGAACGCGGCCCGCCCCGGGGTTCAGTCATGACGGCGCCCTCCCCCCAGCGCCTGTGGGTCTTCTCTGACCTGCATCAGGAATGGCCCGAGAACGCCTGGGACCCCATCCTCCATGCGCCGCCGGCTGGCTTTGACGTGGCCGTGGTCGCCGGCGACGTGCACATGCCTCTCACGCGGTCCCTGGACTGGCTCGCCGAGCGCTTGCCGGGCATCCCGCTCGTCTACGTGCCGGGCAACCATGACTACTGGTGGGACCGGGGCGAGGAGCGCTACACGATCTACGACCAGCTGGAACGTGGCCGTGAGCGTGCGGCCGCGCTCGGCATCAGCTTGCTGCTCGATGACGCGGTTGTGATCGGCGGCACCCGCTTCCTGGGTGGCACCCTATGGACGGACTTCCGGTTCGGGAGCTTCGACCGAGCGCATGCCTTCGGGTCCGCCCAGGGCCGATACGGCATGGTGGACTACCGGCGGATCAGGACGGGTCCCCGCTCGCGAAACAGGATCGCCCCTGGCGAAGTCCTTGCCATGCACAGGGCGACGCTTGCCTTCGTCGAGGCGGAGCTCGGGAGGCATCACGACGGACCTTCGGTCGTCGTGACGCATCACGCCCCGCATCCGGCCAGCCTGCCGGATCCGTACGCCGACATGCGCTGGTGCTACGCTTCGGACCTGCGCGACCTCATCGACTCGCGAGCTCCCGAACTCTGGATTCACGGTCACGTCCACTCCGCTACCGACCACCTCTCCGGATCAACCCGAATTGTCTGCAATCCGCTTGGGCACTCCGATGAGCGGACGGGTTTCTACCCCGGCCTGATCGTCACGGTCCGCGGTTGACAGACGATTTCCTCCGGCGCTCAGGCGCCGGAACACGTCAGGGCACGATCTCGGGGGGTATCCCGCCAGGAACCCCCAGCGGCTCGTTCGTAGCCGGAATGCCCGCGGGCTCCCAGGTCGGCACGTCCAAGGGCTCTGGCAGGGGATCATGACCTGGCTCGGGCGGGAACGCCGGCGACGGTGGTGGGAAACTCGGCTCGGGATGTTCGGGGCTGCCCGGGTTGGACATGAGCGGACTCGCAATCAGTGGGACATCAGACAGGAAACAGGGCCCTTCGACAGCAGGTCGCGCGTCACCCCGCCGAAGAACCACTCGCGCAGGCGGCTGTAGCCGTAGGCGCCCGTCACGATCAGGTCCGCGTCGAATTCGCTGGCCGCTGTCCTGAGATCGTCGGCAACGGTCCAGCCCGAGGGCTTCACGACGTGCGCGGTCGCGTTGACGTCGTGCAGTGCCAGGAACGCAGCGACGTCCTCAATCTCCGACCGCTCCTCGCCATCCGCGATCCGCAACACCTGGACGGCCTCGGCCCGCCGCAGGAACGGCAGGGCGTCCGAGACGGCCCGCCGCGTCTGAAGCGTGTTCTTCCAGCCAAGGATCACCCGTCGCGCCTCCAGATGCTCGACGCCCGGCGGGACCACCAGAACGGGCCGGCCACCGCCCATCAACACGTCGCCGATGCCGACCACCATCCCGGGGAACACCCCTTCGTCATCCGCGTAGCGGCCGGCGACGATTAGGTCCGCTGCCCGTGACTGCTGCTCCAGGAAGGGTACCGGGGCGGCAAGATCTGAACGCCAGGCGACCCGGTCGTTCAGGCACGAGGCTTGCCGGAAGAGCTGCTCGACGCCCCTAAGCCGGTCGAGGGCCGCCACCCGGATCTCCTCGATGGCCATGCCGGCCGGAACGATGGTCTCGCCGAACCCCTGCGGATAATCCGGCAAGCAGCCGGCCGCCCCGACCAGGCGCGCGCCGAAGCGGTGGGCGAGTTCCGCGGCCAGGCGGACCCGCCCTGCAGCGTGGCGGCCGTCATCGACCGCGACCATGAGGCTCGCATAGGACATGGGGTTCGCTCCTGGGCTCGACCGCGAGAGACCCTCATGGTGCGGCGGGCGTCGTTGCTCGGCCTTGATCTGCCTCAACCCTGCGCCAGTCCTGGCCGGGGAAGAGGAAGCCGTCTTCGTTTGCCAGAAGGGCCAGTCCAGCGATGGCGGGCTCCGGGCGCGTGATGACGAAGCGCGGGACGGCGCACATCGCCTCATGAAAGGGAGGCTTGTCCTCGAAGGCGGTGTGGAACGCGTCGCCCTGCAGGTCCGCGATGATCCGCGGAGCGATTCCGCCGGCCAGGAAGACGCCTCCAGTCGCCCCGAACATCAGGGACAAGTCGCCAGCGAAGCGGCCCAGGAGGCGTGTGAACTGTTCGACGGTCTCGCGCGCGACCGCGTTCCCCGCCCTGCCGTCGAGGACCTCCGCCGGCAGGCGCCAGCCGACCTCTGGGTCGCGTGCCGCCGCGAGCGCCCGTGCGATCCTTACAAGGCCAGGGCCGGACAACAGGGTTTCGGCCGTCAGCCTGCCCTCCGACGGCATCAGTTGGTGCCATGGCAGGCCGTCATCTGGCTCGCAGGGTCCGAACCCAGTATGCCCGGCCTCGGTCGTCTGGATCAGGTAACGCTCGCCTGCCGGGATCAGGGCCGCCGCGCCGAGGCCCGTCCCCGGCCCGATGACGAGGCGCGTGCCCGCGCCGGTCACCGATGGACCGATCCGCACCAGTTCGGCGGGGGCGGCCTGGTCAAGAATCGTGAGGGCCGCCGCAAGGGGGACGTAGTCGTTGACCACCCGCACCGCGTCGAGGCCGAGGGCGACGCCGATCTCAGCGAGATCGAACCGCCAGGGCGCGTTGGTCAGGCGCGTCACGCCGCTACCGACCCGACCCGCGACGGCGAGGAAGGCGGCGCAGGGCCTGATCGTTCCGGGCCCATCAAGATAGGACCGGACGGCCTCCACTGGGCCAGAAAAGCCTGCCGTCGCCGCCTTCCAGATCGGTGTTGGGTCTGCGCCTGGCCACGGCACGATGGCGAAACGGGCGTAGGTGCCGCCGATGTCGGCCAGGAGTACGGGAAAGGGAAGCATCCTCTCGATCTCCGGCCTCACGGCCTTGCGGGCTCCGCCGTCTTGAGGCTGAGGACGTAGTCGATGACTGCATCCAGCTCGTCCCGGTCCAGTTGCACGCTTGGCATCCATTGATGATGGCTTTGCAGGAAGACGTTGAGCGCCACGCCCGTGGTCGAGGGCATGGCGGCGATGGTCCGGAAGTCCGGTCCGACGTGCCCGCCTTCCTGTGGCTCCTTGCCGATGACGTGGCACCGGCTGCAATGCTGCGCGGCGACGGTCCAGCCCTGGATGCGGTGATCTTCATCCGCGCCGGCAGCAGCCGGGAACGTAACGGCGAGCATCGCCAATCCCGCGAGCGCGAAGATGCCGGCTTGGGGTGATGACGCTCCGGTCATGGCTTCCTCGCCAGCTTGAGCCAGGCCAGCGCGGACACGAAGGTCACACCACCGAGCGTCACGTGGGCCCAGGTCGCGAGATCGTTCGCGGCGAACCCGAGCATCCACGGGGCCAGCACCGTCCAGGCGCCGGCGAGCGCAACGGCTCGCTCCAACACGGCTCGGAAGCGGAGCTGGTTCGCGGCGGACAGCCCGAAGATCAGCAGTCCCGGCAGGAGGGCGGAGGCGCCAGGGCGTCCCTGGTCAATAAGGAGGAGGACCCACGCGGCCAGCACCAGCGCGGCGCCGGCCGCGTGCTGCAGGGTGCCGAGAAGGATCTCGTCCGTCCGCCATCCCGACGGCGAGGGATGCGCGTGCAGGTGCGACCGGGCCATGCAAAGCCTCCAACCGATGCCCGCGGCGCAATCCGCCGCGGCTCGCTCCCGTAATCCTCTCGCCTCGCGGGCCGGCCGGCCTTGATCTCCCTCAAAGGTCCGGCCGCTGCGCGGCGTCAGGCATGAACCTCGGCGATGATGCAGCCTGGGTCGACGACCTCGCTGGCTGGCGCGACCACTTCCAGGCGTCCCCCGACCGGCGAGACGATGTCGTGGAGCGCCTCGCCGATCCGGACGGCGGCCACGGCTTCCCCGGCCCTCACCCTGGCCCCGTCCTCGACCAGCCAGCGCTCCAGGATGCCCTCGGGCAGCATTCCGGTGGACCACAGATCCTCGGATACGCGAACGTCCGGCATGGCCGGCCTCCCTTGCTGACGCACGCCCGGGATTGGGGCGCATCCACCAGGAGACGGCAGGGGATCGGGTCCCGCGTTGATCTGGATCAGGGCCCGCTGACCTCGGGACTAGAAAGCTGATGCGGGCGTCCGGGGCTGCGTTGAGGCAGGTCAAGGCGACCGTTGCAGTGCGGGGCATGCTCCTCCCGGGTTCATTCCCGGGACAACCACATGCTTCTCGCCATGGCCGCCAGCGTCGTCCTCGTCATCACCACCATCCTGGTGCTGTACGAGATCCTGCGCCTGACCTCAGAGCACCTGGCGGAGCTTCCGATTCCACCGCGCGCCCGCATTCTCGTGGTGGTGCTGGCGGCCTTCGTCGGGCACACGATGGCTGTCTGGATCTACGCCGGGGCCTACTGGTTGCTCGTGCTCCGGCTGGGCAACGGCGCCTTCGCGGGCGTGCCGGTCACCACCTTCGAGGACTGCCTGTACTTCTCGGTGGTCACTTACACCACCCTCGGCTTCGGCGACCACTTCCCCGTCGGGCATGCCCGCCTGATCTCCGGCGTCGAGGCCCTGAACGGCCTGTTGCTGATCGGCTGGTCGGCCTCGTTCACGTACCTCGCCATGGAACGCTACTGGCCCCTCCATGGAAAAGCCCACGCGCACAGAGCGGTAGGCGCCGGCCTTGAAGAGGCGTGCCCGGAACCGAAGCGCGCCCGCTTCTTTCCGCAGGCGGTCACCCAGGTTGAGGCAGATCAAGGCGTCGGCATCGCTCCGGGCTCAATCCCTGATGCGGAAGGCAAGGTATCGTCCCGCCACGGAAGAACGAAAGCGATCCGATGAGAATGTTCGTGGTCACGTTCCACAAGCAGGTCAGCGACGATACCGGCCATGAGCGGCGCGCGCTCCAGCATCAGGTCGTCGTCCCGGCTCCGTCATCGGAATCTGCCATCACAGCCGGGCAGACCCTGTTCTGCGAAGCCAATGGCTTGGTGGATTGGCGGCTTCGAGCGGACGCCTGCGACGCGGCGGAAGTGCAGGAAGAACTTACGTAACCCCGTATCGAATGGGAGTGACGTCATGGGACACGAGCTTACCGAACCGGTGCACTGGCGTGGGCGGCAATGGGCCGTCACCGGTTACGGCATCGAGGCCCTCGACGGAATGTACCACGTTGCGGCCACGGCGATCTGGCCTGGCCCTGACGGCACGCTGCCTTGGCTCGAAGCCCTGTGCCGTCGCTATGGCACGGACCGCGATGACCTGGACGCTGCCTTGAAGGTCGCCCGCACGATCTGGTCCGGGCCCGATGCCCTGTCGTCACTCACGCACGACATTTGCCCTGATGGCACGCGGGGCATCGGCCCATGACCGAGGTGCCGGTACCGGTCACCGGCATCCTGGCCGAACCAGACGATCCGGAGGGCCTGAGTGCCACGGTCGGTCCGTCAAAACCACGCCTGCTAGGCGTTCTCGGGCCGGGACTGATCACGGGGGCCTCGGACGACGACCCCAGCGGCATCGCCACATACGGGCAGGCTGGAGCGCAACTCGGTTACGGCCTGTGCTGGACCATGCTCTACAGCCTGCCCCTGATGGCCGCCGTGCAGATGGTCTCGGCCCGGATCGGGCGCACCACCGGCCACGGCATCGCCGGCGTCCTGCGCCAGCACTATCCCAACGGCCTCCTGCAGGCCGTGGTTATGCTTCTTCTCTTTGCCAACGTCCTGAACCTCGGCGCGGATCTCGGGGCGATGGCGGACGCCCTGGACCTGCTGCTGCCGGGACCACGCTGGCTCTACGTCGCGCTGTTCTCGGGGGCCTGCGTGTTCATGCAGTTGGTGCTGCAATACACACGATACGTCGCCGTGCTGAAGTGGCTGACCCTGAGCCTGTTCGCTTATCTCGGCGTGGTGATCTTCGCGCGCGTCTCCTGTCCGAGCTGGCATGGGCCATGGCCCTGCCGCGCCTCGACGGCAGCGGGACCAGCCTCACGACCTTGGTGGCGATCTTCGGCACCACGATCAGCCCGTACCTGTTCTTCTGGCAGGCGGCGGAGGAGGCCGAGGACCTGCACGCCTATCCTCGGCGGCGCGACCTCGCGCATGCCCCCGAGCAGGGAAAGGCAGCCCTTCACCGGATCCAGGTCGATACCCTCGTCGGCATGACGTTCTCGAACGTCGTCGCCCTGGCGATCATGGTGACGACCGCCGCGGTGCTGCACCCACGCGGCATCACCGACATCCAGACCTCGGCCCAGGCCGCGGAGGCGCTCCGGCCCATTGCCGGTCCCCTCTCAGCCGGCGTCTTCGGGCTTGGCATCATCGGCACCGGGCTGCTGGCGGTGCCGATCCTGGCCGGCTCGGCTGCCTACGCGGTCGGCGAGGCACAGCGCTGGCCGGTGGGCTTCGGCCGGCGCCTGCTGGAGGCCCGCGCTTTCTACGGGACCGTGGCGCTCGCCACTATCGTCGGCATGATCATCAGCCTGGGTGCCGTCGACCCCATCCGGGCGCTGTACTGGAGCGCGGTTGTCAACGGCATCATCGCGGTGCCGATCATGGCCGTGATGATGCTGGCCGCAGCCCGCACCGACATCATGGGGGCCTTCGCGGTGCGCGGGCCTCTCCGGTGGCTCGGCTGGGTCGCCACCGCCTGCATGCTCGTTGCGGTCGCCGCGATGCTGGTGAGGGCTGTCCTTCCGTTGCGATAGATCAAGGTCGGCTTGGCCCACCTGCCCGATCCTCAGGGCTTCCAACATCGGAAGGGTGCGCCATGCCGAGGAACGATAAAGCCTCCAGACCGGTCGTTCTCGTGGCGGAGCCTCAGGCGCTACCGGCCATGTGGCTGGAAGATACCTTGTCCGACGAAGGCTACGTGGTCGAAGGCCCCTACCCCACCTGCGACGAGGCCATGGACGGGCTGGCCCGCAGCGAGCCGGCCTTCGCCCTCGTCAGCGTCGACCTGCATGAAGGACCCTGCTTTCCCCTTGCCTGCGCGCTGCGCCGACGCGGCATCCCGTTCGCGATGTTCTCGGGCTCCATCCCCGTTCCGCGGGCCTTCGGCGACGTCCCCGTCCTCGACCGACCGTGCCTGACCGATGCTGTCGCACGGGCTGTCCGGATGGGCCGCCTGGCGGAGGGGAACCAGGCAAAGCGCAGGGGATGCCCAATGGAGAACAGAATCCGATCCCGGGAGCCCTTTGCGCTGGATCAATGCCCGCCGGCCTGCGGGAGCCAGGATGCGGGAGAGCGGACGCACGCTTGAACCACCGGCCGGGGCCGAGTTCACCGCCGGTCCTGCGCACCCCCCGCGAAGCCGTCGCCGAACAGGAGAGCCCCATGTCCTATGCCAGCCTCATGGTCTCGGTCGATCTCGGTGAGGCTGCTCGCAGCCGCATCCGCCTCGCCGGGCACCTCGCCGACGACTTCAAGGCTCGCCTCATCGGCGTCGCAGCCGAGATGCCGGCCTATGAGGCAGCGCCCGTCGGCCCGACGTTGGGGAGTGCCTACTGCCTTGCCTCGGTCCAGGAATCCGTCCTGAACGATCTGCGGATCGCCCATGCGGCCTTCGACGAGGCCAGCGCCGGCCGAAGCCGGGTCGAGTGGCGCTCGAACCTGGACTTCTCGCTGGAGTTCCTGGCCCGCCAGTCGGCCGCCGCAGACCTGGTGATCGTCGGCCGGGGCGACGACGGCAGTCCGCTCCTGTCGGTGGATCCCGGCGATGCGGTGATGCGGCTCGGCAGCCCAGTGCTAGTGGTCCCGCCGACAGTGGACCATCTCGATGCGCGGCGGGTGGCCGTCGCCTGGAAGAACACGCGCGAGGCACATCGTGCCGTCCGCGATGCGTTGCCTTTCATCAAGCGTGCCTCCAGCGTGGTGGTGCTCACCGTCGACGAAGGCGCGGGCGCCGGCGACACGCGGGACGTCATTGGTTTCCTCCAGGCCCACGACGTCCACGCCACCGCCGTACCGAAGGACGCTTATGGCGCTTCGACGGCCGAAGCGCTCTTAGAAGCGACCAGCGAGCACGCCGCCGACCTGCTCGTGTCGGGGGCCTATGGCCACGGCCGCCTGCGCGAATGGGCGTTCGGCGGCGTCACCCGCGACCTGCTCGCCCACTGTCCGGTCTGCTGCCTGATGAGCCACTGACCGTCGTCCGGTCCATCGGTGGCCAGCGTCCGTCCGGACATATGCATGTGAGGGAACCCGGTCCTTCGTGGTCCCCTGAAACCGCCACGCATGGGCACCGCGATGCCCCTCTATTTCTTCGACGTCTATGACAGTAGCATGCAGCTTGACGAAGACGGGACCGAATGTGCGGACCTTTAGGCGGTGACCTGACCGGCTGGCTTTGGACCGGGCTGATTGAGAGGATCAGCCAGGACCGAAGGAGTTGGGACATGAAGCGAGGTCAGAAGACGGGTGCGGAGCAGGTCGTGCTGAAGCTTCGCCGGATTGAGGTTCAGACGGCCCAGGGCAAGAGTTTGGCGCTGGCCTGCAAGGAGGCCGAGATCTCCGAGCAAAGCTACTATCGCTGGCGCAAGGAGTACGGCGGCCTGCAGTTCGATCAGGCCCGTCGGATGAAGGATGTGGAGCGCGAGAACACACGATTGCGTCGGCTCGTAGCCGACCTGTCTTTGGAGAAGCAGGTGCTTGCGGACGTCGCCTCGGGAAACTTGTAGCCCCGGAGCGACGCCGGCAGGCTGTCGACGGCATTCGTGAGAAGTTTGGTCTCTCAGAACGCCATGCCTGCCGGATCGTTGGCAGCATCGGGGAACGCAACGCTACGTACCGACCGTGCTGGCCGACGAGGATGCGCTGACCCGCGCCATCGTCACCCTCGCGTCCGAGTACGGACGCTATGGCTACCGCCGCGTCACCGCGCTGCTGCAGGCAGCGGGCTGGCAGGGGGGGAAAGACCGGGTTCAGCGGATCTGGCGTCGTGAGGGGCTCAAGGTTCCGCAAAAGCATCGGCCGCGAAGCCGGTTGTGGTTGAACGATGGCTCCTGCGTGCGGCTGCGGCCTCTCCATCGCAATCACGTCTGGAGCTTCGACTTTGTGCAGGGTCAGACCCATGACGGGCGAAGCCTGCGTATCCTGACGCTGATCGACGAGCACAGTCGCGCCTGCCTGGCGCTAAAGGTCGCGAGGCGCATCAACATCGATACCAATGCTTGGGCCCGTGGCGCAGTGTTCGACCAACCTCTGGGGTGCCACGGCACCCTTCCCTCCAGGTCGGGAAGACCAGCAACGCGCTCGAAGCATTATTGACTGGCTGATCGCTCTTTCATATCGTTCTGCTATGGCAAGACCGAAAAGCGAAGCGAAGCGCAGCGAGATCATGGAGGCGGCGATCAAGATCGTTGCCGAGCAGGGACTGCGCGCGTCGACGGCTTCAATCGCGAAGGCCGCAGGCGTCTCGAACGGAGCCCTGTTCATCTATTTCGAGACCAAGGCCGACCTGCTGAACGAACTCTATGTCGAGCTGAAGTTGCGGATGGCCGCCGCGACCACGGACGGCATCCTGGAGGATGTCGAGCCTCGCGACCAGTTGCGGCACGTCTGGTACGGAATGCTGCGCTGGGCGCGGGAGAAACCGCTGGAGCGCCTCGCGCTGGCGCAGCTCGGCGTGTCGAACGAACTGACGCCCGCCACGCGCGACATCGCGAGCCGACCCTACGCTCGGGTCGCCGCGCTCCTCGACTGCTGCCGCGCCGACGGTGCGATGCGCCACGCCTCCCCGATGTTCGTCGCCTCGATGGTGATGGCCATGATGGAAGCCACCATCGACGGCATCGCGGCCGACCCGGCCGCCGCCGAAGGTCATGCGGCGATTGGGTTCGACGCTCTGTGGCGTTCGATCAGCTGAACGAGAATCGGAGACACCATGACCAGCGCCGAAACCCAACCCGGCTCGCGTCGAGAGGTGGCCGTCGTCACCGGAGCGTCGAGCGGCATCGGCGCGGCGACGGCGCGCGAGCTCGCTGAGCGGGGCTATCATGTCTTGGCGGGCGTCCGCCGAGAGGAGGACGCCAACGCGCTGCGCACCGCGAACATCGAGCCAATCATTCTCGACATTACCCACGAGGCTGGGATCGCCGCGCTCTCGCAGTGCGTCAGGAACGATCCCGAGCGTCGACGGCTAGGCGTGTTGGTCAACAATGCCGGTGTGGGGATCAACGCGCCCGTGGAGACGTACGCGCTGCCGGACTGGCGCCGCCTGTTCGAGGTCAACCTGTTCGGCCATGTCGCGGTCATCCAGGCCCTGCTTCCCGCCTTACTCGAAAGCGGCGGGACGATCGTCAACGTATCGTCGGTGGGCGGCCGGGTGGCGATGGCGGCCTACGGTCCCTACGCATGCACCAAGTTCGCGCTGGAAGCGCTCAGCGACTCGCTGCGCCGCGAAGTCGGTCCGCTCGGGGTGAGGGTCGTCGTAATCGAGCCGGGGGCTGTCAGGACGGAGATGCTCGGACAGGTCGGTGCCCGGGCCGAGAGGGTCATCGACGCCATGACCGCCGTGCAGCGCGGGCGCTACGCGGCGCTGTTGCGGGCGGTGGTGGCGCAGGCCGAGGCCTCGGAAGAGGGCGGGGCCTCGCCCGAGGATGCAGCCCGCACCATCGCGGATGCGATCACCAGCGCGCGCCCGAGGACCCGGTACACCGTTGGCCGCTGGAGCGGGGTCTTCGTCGGCTTGACCCGCTATCTGTCGGACCGGGCACTCGACCGGCTCCTCGCCGCAGGCTTGAAGCCGCACCTTTCCAAGTTGGCGCACGCCTCTAGGGCGGCTGAGCGGCACGGGCGTCCGGCATGACCACGGTCCTCATCGCCGGTGCCACCGGTCTCGTCGGAGGCCTTGCCCTGAGACTGGCGCTCGCTGATAGCCGAATCAACCGCGTGGTCGCCCTGACTCGTCGCCCGGTCGAGACCCATACCAAGCTGCGAAACGTCGTCATCGACTTTTCGGACCTCCCCGCCGATGCCGACTGGTGGAACGTGGACGGCGTCATCAGCGCCCTGGGCACGACGCGCGCCCGCACCCCGTCGCCGGGCGAGTACCTGGCGATCGACCGGGACTATCCGCTCGCCATCGCGCAGCTCACGCGCAGCCAGGGCGCGACCCGGTTCGCGCTAGTCTCTTCGCTCGGTGCCGATCCCTGCTCGCGCTTCGGCTATACCCGCAGGAAGGGCGAACTAGAGAGAGATCTCGCGGCGACGGCCTTCCCATCGTTGACAATCGTGCGTCCGAGCGCCCTCGACGGGCAACGCGAAAGCGCGCGGCTCGACGAGCGATTGGCCGTGTCCGTCCTGAAGTCCCTCGCGCCCATCTTGCCGTCTCCCTGGAGGCCGAGCTCGGCAACCGAGATGGCCAAGCTCCTCGTCGAAGGCGCCATCGCGGCCCGGCTGGGCATCACCGTGAAGACGAACGCCGACGTGGGATCGTGCTCGACCTAACGATACCGCGAAGACATTTGGTACTGGCTGCTTGAGCCCGGACCCGCTCGAAACCGGAGCGTCTGGCGATTCGCCGGCGGCGTGGGAAAGGTCGAACCGCTCGAAGGGGCGTTGCCTAATGTGACGGAGCATCTCACGGGCGGGGTCGACGCCGACGAACGTCCAGCCGGGATGCGCCTCGGTCAATGCCCGTAGTTCCAGTCCCCCTCCGGCTCCGAGCACCAGGACGCGCGCATCGGCCGGCGCGTGTTCGGCCAGCAGGATGCCGGTCATCCTGTGCAGCGCCCTAAAAGCCGGGTACGAAACGGGGCGGTCCGTCGGCATATCGCGCGGCCGCCGCCGGGTCAGAAAAGGCAGCCACGAAGTTGGTCGGTGCAGCCTGCGCGCTATGCGTCATCGGATGGGGCCTCCTGCCCGCACGGTCCGCGCTTGGCTAAGCGCGCGTGGTAATCGGCGCTGAGACGGCCCAACGTGACGTCGCCCTGACGCGAGAGCAGCAGAGACTCGGCATCCCGGAAGGCGTCCGCGAGGGCTGCGTTGACCGCCTGCTCGACGAGGCAGGTCGGCTCCCCGCTTCGGTGTCCCATCGCGGACACCTCCGGCGAGCCCAAGGCGACGTAGACATCGCGCAAGGTCACCCGGCCGAGGTCGCAGGCGATGGTCCAGCCGCCGCCATGCCCCTTCACGGACGCGACGAGCCCCAGGTCGCGCAGTCCCGCCATGGTCCGGCGCACCACGACTGGGTTGGTCCCCATCATCATGGCTAGCCGCTCAGACGTCACCGGTCCGTCAGCCTCGGCCATGTGCAGAAGGACGTGCAGTACGCCCGACAATCTGCCATCCCACATCATGAAACTGCATTAGTTTCTTGATAGGGATGCTTTCAACAGAGGCTTGGCCTCAGGTGGCAGGCGTGTTCAAGAGCATCCAGAGACGAACGATTTTCCCGTCCATGATCTCGGCAGTCGAACTGGCTGCACGACCATGCCACACCGGGTACCGTCCTTCGCGTGGCCCCGCCTGCCGGCGACTTTTTCCTCGACAAGGGTAGGATAAGCCCCGTGGCCCTGGTCAGCGGTGGCGTTGGCC
Source organism: Methylobacterium sp. V23 (assembly GCF_002917135.1). Lineage (NCBI taxonomy): Bacteria > Pseudomonadati > Pseudomonadota > Alphaproteobacteria > Hyphomicrobiales > Methylobacteriaceae > Methylobacterium > Methylobacterium sp. V23. The sequence goes on along the minus strand of NZ_PDHT01000012.1, from coordinate 48,472 downwards.
TTACCCCAATGATGAGCATGCTGGGGGCCATCGCCTCGGAGTCTCCCGGACGTCCCACCTGGTACGTCCACGGGACCCGCAACGGACGTGTGCACGCCATGCGTCGGGAACTGGCCGACGCCGGTAATGCGCTGTCCGACCTTCGTACCCGGACGTTCTATGCGGCTCCGGATGTGGGGGACCGGCTCGGCATGGACTACGACGAGGAGGGAGTGGTGACCGTCGGCTGGCTCATCGCGAACACCCCCCATGCGGAAGTGACCTACTACCTATGCGGGTCTACCCCGTTCCTGGCGTCGCTCGCCGGCGGCCTTCATCGTGCCGGGATACCGGTGGAGCAGGTGCGTTTCGAGTTCTTCGGGCCGACCCTGGAACTGGAAGAGCTGAAACCGGAGCCGGCACTCGCCGCCTGATGGTCACACCTCTCCCTATGGACCACGCGGGATGCGGCTCGACCGCATCCCGTCGTCCTGCCAAGAGGCATCACCAATCAGCCTCTGTCATTGGATGTTCCAGCGAGCGACTGCCTTAGAACCGCCGTCGGCGGTCACCCGCTCCCATGAAGAGACGACTAAAAGGTCCGAGCCGGGATAGGCCGAGCCTACCTAGGTCCCATGCCTTCGCATTAACGAAGTTGCTGCCGTCTAAGGTTCCGGGGGGGGGTCTGACGTTCTGCGTGAGGTGTTTCGTGCCACGAGATCGCCCGTTCGGAATGAGTGAATCCCATTACGTCATTTCGTCGGATCGAAAATCATCGAATACCCCCGACTTTACCGGATCGCCCTCAATTGGTGCTAGCACCCCGGCGGATAGACTGCGCTCGAACATGCGACGACATGGGTACGAACGTGGCAGCCATACTCCTCCTCACTGATATGCCGACCCGGAGCCGCAAGCTTGCCAGTCTCCTTGAAGCCCTTGGCGAGCCGGTGCTGGTCGATCTGCTCGACCCGGCCGAGCCAACGACCCTGCCTGCACCGGAAAGCATCAGGGCGGTGGTGAGCGACGCTTCGCTTTCGCGCTCTACGCAGGTCGCAGCCCTGCGCCGGCACCTCGGCCGCCTCGGACCCAACCGCCCGCCATTCCTCTGCCTAATGCACGAGGATACGCCCCGTGCCCGCGTCCAGGCCCAGGCGCTTGGCGCCAATCGGACCCTAAGCGCAGGATACGCGGCACGTTCCCTCGCGAAGACGCTCGAAGGGCTTTTCGTGGGGGACCGGCTTCTCGATGCCGGTCGCGCCACCACGGCCGGTGCGGCCGCCGCGGACGTCGTCCTCACCCACCTTCTCGACCTCGGACGAGCGGGTACCGCCCCGACCCGAGGTCTGGTCAGGCAGGGCGCCGAGCTCGTATTGAGCGCGTTGGACAAGGCCGACGTCCGGACCTGGCTCGACGTGGTCTGGCGCTTCGACGACGCGACGCACCAGCACTGCCTCCTTGTCGCGGGCCTCGCGGCCGGGTTCGCCCGGCACCTCGGCATGCGCGAGGCCGACTGCCATGAGCTCACGCAGGCGGCGCTCCTGCACGATCTGGGCAAGTCCCGCATCCCGCTGTCGATCCTGAACAAGCCCGGCCGGCTAGATGATAAAGAGTTGGCCGTGATGCGGACCCACCCGACCATAGGATACGATTTGCTGAGGGATGGGGATTATCCGGAGGTGATGCTCACGGTCGTGCGTTCGCACCACGAGGCCCTCGACGGATCCGGGTATCCGGACAACCTACGGTCCGACCGGATACCCGATCTCGTCAGGCTGGTGACGGTCTGCGACATGTTCGGGGCCCTGATCGAGCGTCGTCCCTACAAGAAGCCGCTTGGAGGCGACGAGGCCTACGCCACCCTGCAGGGCATGGACGGTAAAATCGACATCGACCTTGTCCGGGCCTTCCAACCGCTGGCGGAAGCGGCCGGCGCGGCGGTCCCTTCAATTGCGGCCTGATCACGGCCGGGGGAGGCAGCGAAAATCACCCCCCGCCAGGCGATTCGGCCATGCCGGAGCGCTCCCGCCGAGCATCCTTGAGATGGGTGCCCTGTCCCCATCCCGTGCCCGTCAGGTTGAGGTGATGCGCAACGTCGACGATGTCCGTCGCACGACTGCGCAGCACCGCGGACCCGTTGATGCCCGGCCTGTCGAACCCGGTCTCGATCCTGGCGTGCTCGGCGACGGTGTCGACGATGCCGTCGACGAGGAGGCCCGTCGACTGCGTGCCGTCCGAGAAGACAAGCAGGTCCTGGCTTCCCTCGCGTAGGACCGCCTTGCCTGGGTCCGCGGCGACGAGAGGCATCAGGTGGCCACGGTACTGGATCAGCGGGCGTTCGCTGAGCCACTCGATCCTCTCGGCATCGACGGTCTCCAGGCGAGTAACGAGGGACAGGGGGACCGCCCTAACGTCGGGACCGGCACGGAAGACGAGGTAGCTCTGGGCTTCCTCGGCCTTTGTCGGACCGTCACCCGCCCCCCGGCGTCGACGGGTTCGCGGGCGTCCGAGGCGATCCTCTCGGCCGCGCCGTTTGGGTCGACGATGAGCACCACGGCCCCGTCGCCCAGGATCGTGTTTCCGGCGAAGAGCGGGATGTGGCGTAGCTTGGACGACATCGGCTTCACGACGATCTCCTCGGTGTGGAAGACCTCGTCCACGAGGATGCCGAAGCGCTGGCGCCCGACTTGGGTCACGGCCACGATGCCGTCCTCCCCGGCGGCATCGCCGACCCCGAGGACGCCTGAAAGCGGCATAACGGGAAGCAGCCGGTCGCGTAGGCGCAGCACAGGGGCACCGTTGATGCGCTCCACCCGCTGGTCCGCCGCCCTGCCGACGCGAACGAGCTCCAGCACCGCCGATTGGGGAAGGGCGAAGCGGTCCTTGCCGGTCCGGACGATCAGGGCGGCGAAGATGGCCAAGGTCAGCGGTATCTTGATGGTGAAGGTGATACCCTCGCCCGAACGAGTGGCGATGTCGATGACCCCGCCGATGGTCTCGACGTTGCCCTTGACCACGTCCATCCCGACGCCGCGCCCGGAGACCGGGGTCACGGCGGCGGCTGTCGAGAAGCCCGCATGGAAGATGAAGCGCGCGGCCTGCGCGTCCGTCGTCCGCCCGACCTCGGCCTGGATGGCTATGCAGCGTTCGACCGCCTTGCGGCGGATGGCGGTCAGGTCGTGGCCCTTGCCGTCGTCCGAGACCTCAATGGTGATTGTGCCGCCCTCATGAAAGGCGGACAGGCGGATCGTGCCGTGGACGCCTTGCCGGCGGCGATGCGAACCTTGGTCCCCTCCAGGCCGTGGTCCGCGGAGTTTCGCAGCATGTGTGTGAGCGGGTCCTTGATCGCGTCGAGCACTTGGCGGTCGAGTTCCGTCTCGGAACCTGTCATGACGAGCTCGATCCGCTTGCCGAGTTCGCCCGAGAGGTCGCGGACCACGCGCGGCAGCTTCTGCCAGGCGGTACCTATGGGCTGCATGCGGGTTCGCATCACCCCGTCCTGGAGCTCGGGGTCACCTGGCTCAGCCGCTGGAGGGGGACCTTGTAGGCTTCGTCTTCGGTGGTGCGGGCGATCTCCAGGATCTGGTTGCGAGTGAGCACCAGCTCCGACACCATAGTCATGGAGTGTTTGAGGGTATCGACGTTCACCCGGATGGTCTGCGCCCCGGACGTGCCCGCATCAGGCGCGGGTAGGGCGGCCTTCGCCGAGGGTGCCTCGGAAAAGGGCTCGGCTGCGTCCGGCCCCGGAGCGGCCCGGAACGCCGCCTCAAGCTCATCCATGATCGACGAGGTCTCGCCCCCGAGGCCGAACGCCATCGTCCCGGCACTCTGCGACCATGCCTCGACGACAGCCTCGGCGCCCATGGTGCTGGGCTCCGCCGCCAATCGTTCCAGGGCGTCGATGAGGTCGTCGTCCGAGCCTTCCGGTTCGGTGCCGGCGGCCTCCAGCGCCGTCAGGATCTCCTTAAGGCGGTCGAGGGTCGCCAAGACGAGGGTCACGGAATCGGCGGTCGCCGGAAGCCCGTCGCGAAACCGGCCCATCAGGGTCTCGGCCGCATGGGCAAGCCCTTCCAGGCGCGGCAAGCCGAGGAAGCCGCATGTGCCCTTGATGGTGTGAACGAGTCGGAAGATGTTGCGCAGCATCGCCTCGTCACCGGGATTACGCTCGAAGCGGACGAGTTCCGCATCGATGGTTTCGAGATGCTCCCCGCTCTCATTCAGGAACTCGCGCAGAAGGTCGTCCATCGGTTTTTCCTCGTCACGGGGGTAGGTGGCGCGGCCCTTAGGCCGCCATGTTCCGGGACGCCTCACGGACCTGGCGGGTCGAGGCGTCGATCTCCTGGGTCGACGTGGCGATCAGCCCGACGTTCTGGCTGATCTCGGTGACCGCGCCCGTCATCGCCTGCATGTTGGCGGACATTTCCTGGGCGACCGCCGCCTGCTGCTCGACAGCGGTCGAGATGGCGGCTGAAATCTCGTTGACCTCGCCGATGGTCCCGCCGATGCCCGCGATGGCTGCGGCGGCCTCGTTTGCGGCCGATTGTGTCTCGGTGATCTGGCGTCCGATGCTCTCGGTGGCCTTCGCGGTCTGGGCGGCGAGGCTCTTTACCTCGGCGGCAACGACGGCGAAGCCGCGGCCCGCCTCGCCGGCCCTCGCCGCCTCTATGGTGGCGTTCAATGCCAGGAGGTTGGTCTGGCTCGCGATGCTGTCGATGAGCTCGACGACCTCGCCGATGCGCTGCGCGGCCGCGGCGAGGCCGGCAACGACCACGGAGGTCGCGTTGGCCTGCTCGACGGCGCGTCCCGTAACCAGGAGGGCGCGATTGACCTGTTGGCTGATCTCGCCGACGGAGGCCGCGAGCTCCTCGGCACCGGCGGCAACGTTCTGCGTGTTGCCCGAGGCCTGTTCGGCAGCGCTAGCGGCCCCCATCGCCTGCTGGGACGCTCGCGAGACGGAGGCGGCGATTCCATCGAGGTCGCGGTCGATCCCACGTTGGAGTTCCGCCCGCCGGAGCCGGTCCCTGACGGCGTCGGTAATGTCGGTGGCGAACTTGACGACCTTTACCAGCCGGTCGGAAGCGTCGCGCACCGGGTTGTACGTCGCCTGGATCCAGACCTCGCGGCCGTCCTTGGCGATGCGCCGGTACTCCGCCTGCTGGAACTCGCCCCGTCGAAGGCGATCCCAGAAGGCGCGGTAAGCCGTGCCGTCCCGCTCCGTCGCATCCACGAACATCGCATGGGGCTTGCCCGCCACCTCGTCGAGAGCGTAGCCGACGACCGCCAGGAAATTCGGGTTCGCGGTGATGACCGTGCCGTCGAGGTTGAACTCGATGATGCCTTGCGAGCGGTCGAGGGCGTTCAGCTTGCCCTCGAAGTCGGCGTTGCGCAGTTTCTGCGCGGTGATGACGACGGCGCACTTGAACACGCCGTAGGGCTTGCCGTCACGTCCGATCAGCGGGTTGTAGCTGGCCTGTATCCAGACCTCGCGTCCGCCCTTGCCAATGCGCTTGTACTCGGCCGACTGGAACTCGCCGCGGCGAAGGGCGTCCCAGAAGCGACGGTAGTCCTCGCCCTCCCGCTCGGCCGGGTCGACGAAGATGGAATGGTTACGTCCCTGAATTTCGTCAAGGCGATAACCCAACGCGTCCAGGAAGTTCTTGTTGGCGGCGACGACCCTGCCTTCGAGGTCGAACTCGATCAGTGCCTGCGACGCGTCGAGTGCGTTCAGCTTGGAGGTCAGTGCATGGCTACCGAAGAACATCCGTCATTTCCCTCGTTCGATGGCCGTTTGCCATCACGAGGGAACTATGGGTGAGGCGCGCTGACGGAGGCTCAAATCGATCCGCGAAACACGGATGCATCATGCGGATATCATGGCACTTATCGTATCATCGGTGTGGTCTTTCCGATCCGAGACAAAGGTAGGAAAGGTTTTATGTCAGGGCAGCAACATCGATGATGGAGGGCGTAACGATATCCGTTACCAACTTGCGGCGTCGGCATTCGAGCTTCAAGTCCGACAGGTGTACCAATGGCCAGTGGACTGACCATATCCGTTGACCCATTACCGCGGTCAAATGGGTTTGGTTTGTCGCAAGGTACTGATGGGGATCGCAGAAGTGCGCTTGATATGATTCATTTCTTTTAAGGCTTCAAATACGAGTTGCGTGCTATCGAAAATATCACGAAGCGCAAGGGCGCCTGGTGCCGAGGTTCAAGCGATGTCCGGTCTTTCGTTCATGCGTCCGTCCTCGGTGGCGGACAAGGGCTCCGCTCCCCGGGCGTTTTCCTCGCGGCACTTCCTCAAGCTCATCGAGGAAACGGGCAAGGTCGGCTTCTGGTCCGCGGACCTTCGCGCCGAACGCATGGACGTCTCGCCCGGGCTTTATCGCATCCTGGGACTCGACCCGTCCGAGGAAATGACCTTCGGCTTCGGCCTCGACATGATCCATCCCGACGACCATGCAGCCCATGGCGACCAGATCGCCGTCCTCCGCTCGGGCCAGCCGGTCAACCGGGAGTTCCGGATCATCCGTCCAGACCGGACGCAGCGTTGGCTTCTCCACCAAGCCGAAGTCATCCTCGGTCCGGACGGCAAGCCGAGCCTGGGCATGGGCGTGGTGTTCGACGTCACCACGCAGCACGACACCATGAACGCCCTGATGCAGCGGCACGACCGGCTCAACGCCCTCGTCGCCGCGACCGCGACCGTTTTCTGGATCAACAAGGCCAACGGGGAGCCGAGCGAAATGCCTCAGTGGATGGAGCTCACGGGGCAGTCCCATGCGCAGATGCAGGGCCTCGGTTGGTTGGACGCGATCCATCCGGAGGACCAACCCCGCACGAGGGCGGCCTGGATGACGGCCGTCGAGCATGCAGCACCGTACAACACCGATTACCGCGTCCTCTGTGCGGACGGCATCTACCGGTGGTTCAACGCCCGTGGCGCTCCCGTCTTCAACAAGGACGGCTCCGTCCGGGAGTGGGTCGGGGTCTGCCTCAACGTGGCCGGGCGCAACCGCTACGGCTCATCCGAGACTTCCGTCCGGTCGAACGCGATCAGGGACCCCTCCGCCGCCCCACTCCCGGGGGAGGAGCTTCCCACCCCGGGCCAGATCCGCGCGGCGCGCGCCTTCGTCGGCCTTTCGAAGGAAGACCTCTCCCGGCTGGCGAACGTATCCGTCTCGACCATCAACCGGCTTGAGGATCCGAACTCACCCATCCGGACCCGTAGCGAGACCGCCATCGCGGTTCGCCGCGCGCTGGAGAAGGCCGGGGTCGAGTTCACGTTCGAGGACGGGGCGAAGCCGGGTGTCCGCGAGGTCTGAGGTACGGCCGTTCCACGGTCCGACCCATGTGCGCCGCGGACCGGGACGCCTTGCCACGCCGCCCTGCGACGGTACCCCACTCTGCGACACGAAACCTGTCAATTTCAACGCAGTCCGGCGGACAAAAACGCCCGTGACATCATTCATGTCGTTGGTCGCAAGCTAACCTTAGCCAATATTAGCTCCTTGGCAACGATGCTCCGTTAACCTTCGCGTCAGGTTCAGTACGCCGCGATATCGGCAATCGAGCAAGCGCAAAAAGCCGGTGAGAGAGACATCTGACATGGATCAGGGCAATCAGCAGGACCGCCTAACCTTCCTGGAGATCGACGACGAGACGCGCCGAGACATCGTGAGTCTCTGGCCAGTCATCGAGTGCGCGATCCCGGGGATCATGGGTCGCTTCTATGAGAAGATGTTCGCCGTTCCCCATCTGGCCGCGATGCTTGGGACCCAGCAGGAGCGGCTGGTCTCGGTCCAGACCAAGCACTGGACCCGCCTGTTCTCCGGTCGTTTTGATGCCGACTACGAGCAGAGCATTCGACGCATCGGTCTCGTGCATCACAAGATCGGCTTGGAGCCGCGCTGGTACATCGGGGGATACGCCTTTGTCCTGAACGAGATCGTTCGGCATCTGGCCCGTCGTCATCGCATCAGCGGCGCGGCGCTGGGACGGAAGATCGAGGCGCTCAACAAGGTGGTCATGCTGGACATGGACTACGCCATCTCCGTCTATCAGGAGGTGATGATCGAGGACCGCGAGCGTCGTGGCGAGACGCTCGGCACCGCGGTCGCCGTGTTCTCAACGGCCGTCTCGGGCTCGCTTGGTGTTGCAGAAGCAGCGACCGACGCCTTGTCGAGCAATGCCGAGGCACTCGACCGGGCCACGGACCACGCTCTCGCCCTGTCCGGGAACGTTTCGGAGGCCGCCGAGCGGACCTCGGCAAACATGCAGACGAGCGCCGCCGCCACCGAGGAACTCGCCGCCTCCATCCGGGAGATCGGTCAGCAGGCGGCCCGCTCGTCCGACGTGGCGAAGTCCGCGGTGGTGACCGCGAGCGGCACCCAGGCATCGATGGCGAACCTGCTCCAGCAGGCCATGGAGATCGGGCAGGTGGTCGAACTGATCAGCGGTATCGCCAACCAGACAAACCTCCTCGCCCTGAACGCCACCATCGAGGCGGCGCGTGCCGGCGAGGCCGGTCGGGGCTTCGCCGTCGTCGCCACGGAGGTGAAGCAGCTTGCCAGCCAGACGGCCCAGGCGACCTCGCAGATCGGCTCCAAGATCGAGGCCATCCAGTGTGCCACCCGGGACAGCACCGGCGACATAGAGCGTATTGGAAAAGTCATCGAGGAGGTGAACGTCATCGCCGCGGCCATCGCCGCTGCGGTCGAGGAGCAGACGGCCGTGACCGCCGAGCTCGCCCAGACCGTTCACGTCACGGCGGAGCATACCCGTTCGGTCGTCGAGACCCTCGTCGAGCTCGGCCGGTCAACGCGCGCGGCATCGGCCGCCTCGGTCGAGGTCGGATCGGCCCGGACGTCGCTCGGTAACCAGATGGCCAGGCTGCGTGGCGACATCGACGAGTTCCTCGCGACTGCAACGTCTGCCTGAGCGCACATGGGAACGTCGAGGACAAAACCGAGGGACATGCGCGCGTCGGCGTCTTCAACGACCGCTCCGCACGATGGATTACAGGGTAGCGGACGCCCCGGCCCGGCGTGTGCCGGTATGGCATCCGCTCCGGAATCGGGGAACCACAACATGACGGGCGACATGCCGCCAGCTCCCCCGAGGAGCTTCGGTAGCCCTCGGATCCATCCGGTCGGGGGATCCCCGCCGTGGCGGGACCAATCATGGAGGGATGCCGGCGACGACCTCGACGCCGGCATCCGCGTTCGGGCGGCTTGAACGGTGGTGAGAAAGCGGGCCATCACGGCCGAGAGTTGCTCTGCATGCCGCGCAACCTCACCCGACGAGCTTAACACCTGCGTAGCGGCCGCTCCCGTCTCGCCGGATGCGGCCGCGACCGACGTGATACCCGAAGTCACCTCACCGGCCCCCTGTGCCGCCTAGGCCACGTTGCGCACGATTTCCTACGTCGCCGCGCCTTGCTGCTCGACGGCTGTGGAGATGAACCCCGTCGAGGCATCGATCTCGCGGATGCGTCCTGCGATCTGCGCGATGGCATCCACGGCTCGGCCCGTCATGGCCTGCATGGCCGCGATCTGCCGCCCGATCTCCTCCGTTGCCTTCGAGATTTGCGAGGCCAATTCCTGACCTCTGACGCTACGACCGCGAACCCCTTGCATGCCTCGCCGGCCCCCTGCGGCCTCGATGGTCGCATTTAACGCCAGGAGGTCGGTCTGCGAGGCTATGCCCGAGATCATGCCGAACACGTCGCCGATCCGAGCGGCGCCCTGGCTGAGTTCGCGTACCAGCCCCGCCGTCTGGTCGACCTGCCGGGGGCATCGTTGCGATGGAATGGTCGAAGGACGAACGGCCCGGCGTGTTTCATGGTTCGCTACGATGCCTCGGGGTCAACTCTCGACCTGAAACGCCGCCAGGGGCGCCTCAACCGAGAACACGAGGCCTGTCGGGGCATACGAGAGTTCGACCACGCCCCCGATCTGGCCGGCAAGCCCGCGCTCGATCAGCCGACTCCCGAAGCCCTTGCGTGACGGAGCGACGACCGGCGGCCCCCCGCTCTCGCGCCAGGTCAGGCGCAGGCTCGTCGCACCGCCGGCGCCATGTATCCCCCACGAGATCGCGACGCCGCCGACGCCGTTCGAGAGCGCACCGTACTTGATCGCGTTCGTTGCCAATTCGTGGAGCATGAGCGACAGCGACAGGGTGACCTTGCCACCGATCCGGACATCCGGGCCAGACACATCGAAGCGAGTGGCCTCCGTGTGCAGGTTCAGGGCGCCCTTCACCACGTCCAGGATAGGGCTGCTGCCGATCTCGCCGTCGAGGAGCAGATCCTGGGATTTCCCCAGAGCGGCGAGGCGTCCGGCAAGGACCTCGCTCGCGGTCGAGAGGTCATCGGCCGAGCGCATGGTCTGGGTTGCGATGGCCTGGATGATGGCAAGGAGGTTCTTGAACCGGTGACTGACCTCGCGGGTCCGAAGCTGCTGCTGCTCCTCGGCGGCGATACGACCCAACGCCAGGCGCGCCCGCTCCGCGACCGCCTGCGCGAAGGCAACCTCTTCTTCCGTCCAGGCATGCGGAACCACGTCGTGGAGGCAAAGGACGCCGACGAGGCGCCCGTCCGCCATCGCCGGCACGTTGACGAGCGCGCCGATGCCATAGCGCCCCAGCGCTTGTAGGTTCGACGCCGTTCGCGGATCGGTCCGCACGTCGGCGATGGCCACGGTCTTGCCCCGTCGCAAATCCTCGACGTAGCGGCCGTAATCCGCATAGCGGTGCGTGCCGACGACGCTGGGCTGTCCGGGCCGGGCACAATCCTGGTGGAAGGTAATCACGCTCCCGGACGCATCGACGGCACCATAGGCCGCCCTGGTCAGGCGAAGGGCCCAGACCGCCGCCTGCGCTGCCTGCACCGCGACTTCGTCGGGCTGGGCGAGCTCCCTCAGGCGTTCGCCGAGGCTCGTCAGGGCTTCCTGGCGCCGGGCTGCCTCGTAAGCCAGCGTCCGGTCGCGGGAGACGGCCAGGATACGTTCGAGCCGACCGTCCACGCCTTTGATCGGCGAGACCGTCACGTCCCAATATTTCGGAACGCCTCCCAAGGTATCGGCCCAGCCCTCGAACCGCCCGACGCCACCGGCGCGGGCCATGGCGACCGCAGCCTGCGCCTTGGCCTCGTACGGTCCGGTCCAGAAGCGATGCCATTCGGCTCCGGCGACCGTCGCGAAGTCGTCGATCCCCATCAGGCACCGGCCGGGCTCGTTCATGAAGGTGAGACGCCCGTTGAGGTCGAGCACCTTGATGCAATCCGGCGATGCGGCGAGGACGCTTCTGAGAAAGGCCTCGCTCGCCTGGAGCCTCGCCGCGGATTCCTCCTGGCTTCGCAGCGCCCGGCGCGCCTCCATCAGGGCCATCACCTGCTCGCCGAGGGATCGCATGACCCCTTCCTGCGCGACCGTGAGGCCGCCGTTGCGAGGTTCGCGGTCGATGACGCAGAGGGTGCCAAGGCCAAGTCCCGAGGCGGTCCGTAACGGCGCTGCCGCATAGAAGCGCATCGCCGCCTCGCCCGTGACGACGGGGTTCTTCCGCGTGCGTGGATCGAGTGCCATGTCGGGGATGACGAGGAGGGAGGGAGCCGGCAGAGCGTGTACGCAGATCGATTCTTCGAGCGGGGTCTCGCGCCTGTCGAGACCAACCCGCGCCTTGAACCACTGCCGGTCTGACGCGATCAGGGTAATCATGCCGACCGGCGTCCCGCAGAGCTGCGTCGCCAGCCGGACGATGCCGTCGAAGGCTTCCTCCTCGGGTGTATCCAGGATGCGATATTTCTCCAACATCGCAAGACGTTCCGGCTCGGCGGTCCCGAAGGGCGGCAAGCCTTCCTCCCCGTTCGCCGTGGTGGCTTCGACACTGAATGGAACCCGGCTCATCCGAGAGCGGAGATCCGAAGGGCCCACATCCGAGAAACGAAACGGCGAAGGAGGCCAACGCGTCGGAAGGACGACCTGGCTTCGATGTTGGCGTGAGGCCGGCTCAAGGTCCTGTTCCCATCGTAGGTCCCGGCGGGCATAGGTCGGGATCTCCTCGGACCCCCGGCCGGTGGCGTCCAGTCTTCGGGAAGTCGAGACGGTGGCATCGTGCGGCACACCTGAACGGTCGGGCCCGACTTCGAATCGGGTTCTGCGTCCCGTGGCGTCGCCTTCCTTGAAGCGGACGCTCGTCCGCGGAGCATCGTCGCCGCCACGGCGTGAAGTTAATCAGCTCAGTTCGATTTGCAAATAGTAACTTCTACTTATTCGCGCCAAAATCTCTAATACGTGGAACAAAAAATGCCATTTCGTTTGTATTCATGATATCCTGCAACGATTGAAAGGTTTTGGTTCATGGAATGTCTTGCCAGGGACGCACGCCTGTATGCTATGTCCAGGTCTCTAAGTGCCCGTCAGCCCGCGGGCCTCACCAGGGCAAGGGTTGGCATCCGCGTGCGCATCGGCTCGCCTCGGTTCCCGTCCATCGGCTGCGACGGCGCCTCGATCCGCTCGATCAGGGCCATGATCTCGCCGGCGGGCCGCGCGGGGCTGTAGAGGAACCCCTGCGCGATGTCGCAGCGCTTGGCCCTGAGGACATCGAGCTGGGCCTGCGTCTCCACGCCCTCCACCGTCACGTTCATCGACAGCGCCCGCGCCATTCGGGCAATCGCCTCGACTACGGCCACCTTCTCGGGCCGTCCCTGCAGATCGCGGACGAAGGACCGGTCGACCTTCACCTTGTCGAACGGGAACTCGGTCAGGTAGCTCAAGCTGGAATAGCCCGTGCCAAAGTCGTCGAGGGCGATCCGCACGCCCATGGCGCGCACACGCTTCAGGTTGCCCAGCACCTCGGGGCCATGGTCGAGCAGAACGGATTCGGTGATCTCGATCTCCAGGTTCTCCGGTGCCAGGCCGGTTTCGCGGAGGATGGCGGCGACCTCTTCGTGGAATGCAGGCATCCGGACGTGGATGGAGGAGATGTTGACGGCGACCCGCAGGTCGGCCCACATCCGGGCGTCGGCGCACGCTCGGCGCAGGGCCCAACGGCCGATCTCGACGACGAAGCCCGTCGCTTCGGCGATGGGGATGACCTCTCCCGGCGACACCCAGCCGTGTCCGGGCTTGTTCCAGCGCAGCAGCGCTTCGAATCCTGTGACGCGGCCGGTACGCATGTCGACCAGAGGCTGGTAATGCAGCTCCATCTCGTCTGCCGCGAGGGCGACGCGCATGTCGGCATCCAGCTGGCGATGGCGCAGCGCCTTCTCCTCCAGGGACGGGTCGAAGCCCTGCCACCGCCCCTTGCCGGCGGCTTTGGCGGAATAGAGCCCCAGGTCGGCGCGCATGAGCAGGCTCTCCGGGTCGACGGCGTCGTCCGGGACGTAGGCGATGCCGACGCTGGCGCCGATATCGAGGCGCGCGTCGTCGATCTGGAAGGCACGGCGCAACTCGGACACTATGCGTCCGGCCAACGCCTCCGCCACCTTCTGGCCGGCATCGGTGACGATGACCGCGAACTCGTCGCCACCCAGGCGGAAGACGGAAGCGTCGGGTCCCGCAAGGTCGGTCATGCGCCTAGCGACGGCCTTGAGGAGCCGGTCGCCCATCCTGTGCCCGCGCTCGTCGTTGACGGCTTTGAAGCCGTCGAGGTCGATATAGAATAGCGCGCCGCTTCGTGCCGTCGAGACGCCGTCGTCGCAGAGCGCCTGAACCGCCTCCTGAAACGCCGCGCGGTTGGGCAATCCCGTCAGGGTGTCGTGTCCGGCAAGGAAGGCGATGCGCGCCTGGGCTTCCCGGCCCGCGGTGGTGTCCGATCCCACCCCGCGATAACCCAGGAACGTTCCCCCCTCGTCGTGCACGGGCTTTCCGTTGAGCCTCCACCAGCGGACTCCGGTCGGCGTCCGCAGCCGCACCGTCCGGTCACGGAACGGGGCACGCGCCTCGATGGCGGCGACCACGGCATCCACGTTGCTATGTCCCTGCGGGTCGTCCGCGTGCGCCTGGAGGACGCCGGCGAGGGTGCGGTGGCGCAGGCTTGCGGCGTCGATGCCGAGCAATTCGCCGATCCGCACATGGGCATGCCGAAGCCGGCCGGCGTTGTCGGTCTCCCAGAGCCAGTCGCTCGCCCCCTCCGCGAAGTCGTTGAGGAGCAGGCCGATAGTCTCGTTCTGCTCCTGCACCTTGAGACGGTCGAGGATGCGCTGGTAGGAGAGGCGGCAGATCCGCCGCGCGCTGCTGAAGACGAACGTCGCGTAGATGACCAGGAGCACGGCGATGTATCCGCCGACCGGCGCCTCCGTCCCCGCCAGCCCGACGACCGCCCCGGCGACGACGGGAGCGACGAGCAGGATCGCGACGGAGAAGATCGGGCCGACCACGTAGGCGTCCGAGATCAGCCCGGCGCAGACTGCGACCACTACGACCCGGTAGGCATTGTCCACCGTCGGGAGGAGCATCGCCGGCATCGTCGACCAGACGAGACCCAGGCCGAAGGAAAGCGTTTTCGCGAGGAGGAAGCCGCGGCGGACCGCCGTCGGGGTCGCGCAATCGCGGAACCGGCTCCGGTGATGCCGCGTCGCGACGAAGGTCGCCGCGCATAGGGAGGTCACTCCGATCGCGAGTGCGATGAGATACGCGTTGGGGGCGACTCCCCAGAACATCCAGGCGAGCGCCACGACCACGGCGGCCTGCGTGACGGCCGAGAAGTTGGCAAGCTGCAGGGTCTCCCTGAGCAACGCCGTCCTGGTGCGCTGGCGGAAGCGGACGTCATCGCCGTCCGGAAAGTCCGATGCATCACCGTGGAACACCTCGTCGTCGGAGACCGACATCCACCTTCCCTCCCGCATCCGGCATCATGTCGCCGTTGATGGGGATTATCGCAGCCACCAGCTGCCAACGTCTCAAGCCGATCCTTTAAAGAGGCTTCCATGTGACGAATTCTGTGACCGATTTCGTGGCATCCTCGTTCTGGGTGAGATCAGGATGCGCGCTCGCTGACAAGGCGCGGGTCCGCCCGGTGCTGGACAAGATCGCCGGCAAGTGGACGATCCTGATCCTCACGGTGCACTGCCCGCGACCGGCACGGTTCAACGCGATCAAGCGGCGGCTCGATGACATCACGCACAAGGCGCTGGCGGACGCGCTGAAGCGGCTGGAGCGCAACGGTATGGTGACCCGGACAGTGCTGCCGACCGCACCAATCGGCGTCGAGTACGCGAATCCCCCGCTCGGCCATTCACTGCGCCAACCCTTCGAGGCGCTCTGCGGGTGGGCACTCAACAAAGGTGCCGCAATTGAGGCGGCCAACGACGAGCATGACAGCCTGAAAACAACCCATGAGAATGCGTCCGCTTTCGGTTAGCTGGATGTTGAACCGCTATGTCCTATCAGGTCACAAGCGGTCGACACCAAGCGCTGAATTTGGCCGAAGATCACCGCGGCTCTACGCCGACCTCTCGGGAAATGGGCTGTCGGCTTAGTGAGCCATCAGAACCGGGATGCCGGCGTGTTCGATCACGTGGCGGGTGACACCCCCGAGCAGGAATTCGCGCACGCGGCTGTGGGTATAGGCACCGAGCGCGAGCATAGTGGCATCCCTGGCCTCGGCCTCCGCAAGGATGGCCGCACCGACCGAAGTGCCTTCCTTCACCGGCAAGGTGACCGCTTCCGCGACGATCCCGTGCCAGCGCAGGTAGCCGCATAGGTCCGCCGCGTGTGCCTCCTCGAATCTCCCGGTCTTCGCGTGTAGGACGGTGACGCGCTCGGCCTCGCGCAGGAGCGTGATGGATTGGCCAATCAGGCGCGTCGCTTCCAGGCTGCCGTTCCAGGCAATCACCACATGGTACAAGGGGTCGTACGTCACGGGCTCCCCGATCATCAGGGTCGGTCGTCCTATGGAAAACAGGGCCGTGTCGAGCGCTCGCCCGGTGAACGGCCAGGCTGGATCGGGACGGTCGACGATGACGAGGTCGTTGACCCGACCGAGGCTCGTCAGGATCGGTTCGACCTCGCCGGAATACTCGGTCCAGGTCGTGAAGGTGGCGTCGAGGCGCTCGCCGGTCGGCATGAACGCCACGCCCTGCCGCCCGCACCACGCCTGCAGGGCCGCCTTCCCATCGGCGGCAGCCTCGCGCACGCCCTGCTTGATGGCCTCGATGGTCGTCTGCCCGACGGGTACCAGGCTCGCCATGCTGGCCAGGACGTGTTCCGGTCCCGGGGCCATGAAGGCGACGCCGATATGGGCGTGGAGGCGTCGGCTGAGCCGCAGCGCGGCATCCATCCGACGCGTCGGGTCGATGCCGGGCGCGGTCGGGACGAGGAGGCAGCGAAGGAACATCTCGGTTCTCCGTCCCCGCTCAGCGTTCGAGCGACTTGAGATAGGCGATCAGGTTGTCCGCCTGGTCCGGTTCGAGGCGAAATTCCGGCATGGACGGATGCCCGGTGGTGATGCCCTCCGCCAAGGCCTCCGCGAGGTTCTCGACAGGGTAGCGGCTGTGCAATTCACGGAAAGGCGGTGCTTCCCGGAGGGGGCTCGAACCTTGCCGACCCACGGCGTGGCACCGGGCACAGTTCGTCCGGGCGATGGTCTCGCCTTGCTTCGCCTTGAGGTCCCAGGCCGAGGCGGTGTCGAATATGGCCAGCCAGAGGAGTGGCGCCGTGACGATAGCCAGAAGATCACGGTGTCTTCGAGGGAAGCGGCGCATCAGTGGCTCATCAAACAGCAGAGGGAGGTCGTCTGAAGGATGTCGCGGGTGACGCCGCCGAAGATCCACTCGCGAAGCCGGCTATGCCCGTATGCACCCAGCACGACCAGGTCGGCCTCTTCGCGCCGGGCGAACCGAAGGATCTCGTCCGCGGCGCTGATCTCCGGCCTGCGCAGCAGATGCGTGGTGACGGTGACGCAGTGGCTGGAGAGATAGGCGGCGACGTCCTCGGCACCCTCCTGGTCCGCCGCCGGGCCGACCACGGCGATGTGGACCTCGTCCGCCCTTGTCAGGAAGGGCAGCGCGTCATGGACGGCCCGGCGCGCCTCGCGGGTGTCCTTCCAGGCGACCACGATCCTCTTCGCCGCGAGGTGTTCGATTCCAGGCGGCGTGACCAGTATGGGGCGTCCGACCTCCATCAGGAGCGTACCGGCCGAGACACCCATCACCCCCGGGTCGCCGTCTCCCGGCCCCTGTCTTCCAACGACCAAGAGATCGGCGGTGCGCGCCTGCGCGGCGAGGTAGGCCAGGGGTGAGCCCGTTGCGGACTTCCAGGCCTTTGCTTGCACCGCTGCGGCCTCGCGTTCGAAAAGGGCCTTCGCCGCGGCGAGATCCTCTTCGGCCAACCGCTCCTCGGCCGCCCAGGAACGCTCTGCCTCCAGCACGTCCCCGACCGGTATCGGACCCAGGATCGGGCGTCCGGCGACGCCGGTCAGCTTGGACCCGAGGCGCTCGGCAAGGCCGGCGGCGAGTTGGACCCGGTCTGCGGCCGCGGCCCCGAGGTCAACTGAGACCATCACGTTGGAGATCCTCATGAATACCTCCCGACTTCAGGCATGCCCGCCCTGTTCGGACACCTTGCCTGCGATGGCCCCTGAGGCCTTGATCCATCTCAAGGAGCTACGGATTGCCGGTCACGTCCGCGTTGCAGCGCTGTCGTCCCGCTCGCGACATCTGTTCGCGAAGCCGCGACCGGAGAGAGATCGGGCCGGAGCCGAACCCCTCCTCGGCCACCGATCGAACGCCCCGAAGCAAGGCTTTGACGTCCATTGGACCAACCATCTGCGCGTCCTGGGCACGATGGGCGATGGCCGCCTTGCGCTGCTTGCACAGCTTCGCAGGCACCCATCGCGGCAGGGGCCGTCCGGATTTGAGCCGCGCCATTCGGGAGCCCTGATCCTCCGCCGTCATCTGAGACTCTTGAAATTCCAGGGAGCGTCAGTGGACCGAGAGCCTGCCGGCCCCTTCACCAGGCAAGCCTGAGGCGGTCATCGACGGCATGGACGCCCGGAGTCGACCATGCCGCACGCTCGGCGAGCTCGCGCTCCCGCCACAGGTCGACGCATCCGTCGAGGATCACCGTGTCCCCTTCCACGCGCACCGTGATGCTGTCGGGATCCCGTGCCGTCCGCTTCAGAGCCGCAAGCACCTTGGCCTTTACGTCCGCCGACTGGACTGGCGGCTTGACGGCAAGGAGGTTCAGCACCTCCCGAACTCCCGTGAGCTTGGACACCGCGGATTGTGCCGCAGCCCTCTGGTAGTACCAGGGCACGCAGCCATCGAGGGTGACGCAGCCATGCTCGACCTTGACCTTGATTGCCTCGTCCGGAACCTGGACGTTCCAGGCCAAGACCTTCACGACACGGGCGGCGAGTTCCTCGTCCCCAGTCTTCTCGTCGGAGGGGTAGCGGACCTCGATCCCCTCGACGACGGCCCGGACACCGCGGACCCGCTGCGCGATCCTCTCGGCGGCGATCTTCTCGGCATAGGTGGCAACGTGGCCGGACAAGGTCACGATGCGGTCGCGAACGGCCACGCCGATATGAGCTGCGTCCACCTTCGGATCGAAGTCCAATTCCTCCAGCACGTGCTGGCGCAAGGTCCTGTCGTCCATCGTTCGTCTCCCGCTGAGTTGGGCTTGCAGTTTCAGAGCACCAGCCACAGCAGCGTCGGCGTCACCGCCGCGGCCACGACCGCAAGGCCCAGGGCCTGAAGGCTTCCGATGCTCCGGTAACGGTGGCCGTCCGAAACGACCGAGGGCGCCTCCGTGTCGTTCGCCTGTAGCCGGATCGGCGTCCGGACATACCGGATCGTCTCGATGTAGGTGGATCTCACGACCAGGGTCATCGCCCGCTCCCGTCCTCGATTGCGGGGCCATGATGAGCGCCGGACCGGAGGCCGCCTTGAGGTGGATCAACGACTCCGGGTTCAGGAACCGCATACTCGACCGGAGAACCGAGACCCGCCTAGAGGCCGACATGGAACTGACATCCGAGCGGATCCGCCAAACCCACCCTGGGCATGGAGATCGAAGCGACCTGCCATTCGTACCGGGTCCTCTCGGGCCAGATGAGTTGCGGGACATCAATGCCTACTGGCGCGCCGCCAACTACCTGTCGGTCGGGCAGATCTACCTGATGGACAACCCCCTGCTGCGCGAGCCTCTGAAGGCCGAGCACGTCAAGCCGCGGCTCCTTGGCCATTGGGGCACCACGCCCGGCCTGAACTTCATCTACGCGCACCTCAATCGCGTCATCCGGATGCGCGACCTCGACATGATCGGCGTCTGGGGGCCGGGCCATGGCGCGCCAGGGCTGGTGGCCAACGCCTACCTGGAAGGCACCTACAGCGAGATCTACCCGGACGTAGCGCAGGACCTCGACGGGATGACCTGCCTGTTCCGCCAGTTCTCCTTCCCCGGCGGCATCCCGAGCCACGCCTCGCCTGAGTTGCCGGGCTCCATCCATGAGGGCGGCGAGCTCGGCTATTCGCTGGCCCATGCCTTCGGGGCGGCCCTCGACAACCCCGGCCTGATCGTCGCTTGCATCGTCGGCGACGGCGAGGCCGAGACCGGGCCGCTCGCCGCCTCCTGGCACTCGAACAAGTTCCTCGACCCACGCCATGACGGGACGGTCCTGCCGATCCTGCACCTCAACGGCTACAAGATCGCCAACCCGACCATCCTCGCTCGCATGCCGCGAGAGGAACTGCGCAGTCTTCTCGTCGGCTACGGCTACGAGCCGGCCTTCGTCGAGGGCCACGAGCCCGCCGCCATGCATCAGGCCATGGCGACGGCCCTCGATGCGGCCTTCGACGCCATCGCGGAGATCAGGAGGGCCGCCCACCGCGGTAAGGTGGAGCGGCCGCGATGGCCCATGATCGTGCTGCGAAGCCCGAAGGGTTGGACCGGACCCAGGACCGTCGACGGGAAGCCCGTCGAGGGCACCTGGCGCGCGCACCAAGTCCCCGTGGCAGCCACTCGGGACAACGCGGAACATCGCGCCATCCTGGAAGCCTGGATGAGGTCCTATCGTCCCGAGGAACTGTTCGCGCAGGACGGCTCGCTCGCGGCCGGCCTGGCGGCGCTGCCGCCAAAGGGCCGCCGGCGCATCTCGGCGAACCCGCACGCCAATGCCCATGCGACCGCTCCCCTGCGCCTTCCGGACCTGCGCCGCCTCGCCGTCGCGGTGCCCGAGCCTGGCCGATCGCGGGCCGAGTCGACCCGTGCGCTTGGGACCTACCTGCGGGAGGTCCTGACCCTCAACGCGGAAGCCCGCAACTTTCGCATCATGGGTCCCGACGAGACCGCCTCGAACCGCCTCGACGCGGTATTCGACGTGACGAGCCGGGCCTGGCAGGAGCCGATCCTGCCGGGCGACGACCACCTCGGACGCGATGGCCGCGTCATGGAGATCCTGAGCGAGCATCTCTGCGAGGGCTGGCTCGAAGGCTATGTCCTCACCGGCCGTCACGGTTTGTTCGCGACCTACGAGGCCTTCGCGCACGTGGTCGATTCGATGGTGAACCAGCATGCCAAGTGGCTGAAGTCGTCACGCGACCTGCCCTGGCGCCGGCCGGTGCCATCCCTCAACATCCTGCTGTCGTCCCATGTTTGGCGCCAGGACCACAACGGCTTCAGCCACCAGGACCCCGGCTTCATCGACTTCGTGGCCAACAAGCGCGGGGACACGGCCCGCATCTACCTGCCGCCGGACGCGAACAGCCTCCTGTGCGTCATGGACCACTGCCTGCGCACCTACGACCGCATCAACGTGGTGGTGGCCGGAAAGCAGCCGGCCCTGCAATGGCTGAGCCTGGAGGAAGCGGCCAAGCATTGCGCGGCTGGCGCATCCATCTGGGACTGGGCCTCGAACGAGGGCGAGGCCGAACCCGACGTGGTGATGGCCTGCGCCGGGGACGTGCCGACGATGGAGACCCTCGCGGCCGTGGACTGGCTGCGCCGGCATGTCCCCGAGCTGCGGGTCCGGGTCGTCAACGTCGTCGATCTGATGACCCTGGCTTCGCGAGAGATGCATCCGCACGGACTGGACGACCCGACCTTCGACAGCCTTTTCACCCACCATCGGCCAGTGGTGTTCGCCTACCACGGCTATCCCTGGCTCATCCATCGACTGACCTACAAGCGGACGAACCACGCGAACTTCCACGTCCATGGCTTCATCGAGGAAGGTACGACGACCACGCCCTTCGACATGTGCGTCCTGAACAGGCTCGACCGCTTCCATCTCGCGCAGGCCGCCCTGCGGGCCGCACCGCTGCTGGGGGTACGAGGCGAACACGCCCAGGAGGCGCTCCGGGAGGCGTTAGCGACCCATCGCGAACACGTCTGCCGGACCGGCGACGATCTGCCGGCCGTCCGGGACTGGGTCTGGCCCGAGAGTCATGCGCACGCGCACCCCGACCGCCGCATCGAGGCGGATATCATGCAGTGCGGCTCGGCAGGTGCACACGAGATTGACCAGGACGAGTTCGAGACCGGTGTTCGGCTTCCCGAGGCGGACCATCAGCGATGATCCTGGTCCTCAATGCAGGGTCCTCCAGCTTGCGTTGCGCCCTGTTCCAGCCAGGTGCGGACGGGCCGGACTGGCGAGCGCACGTCGCCGACATCGGAAACGAGCCGAGGCTCGCGGTCGATGGCATCGCCCGGGATGACACGCTGCCCCCTGTAGGGGACCATGCAAAGGTCGCCCGATGGCTACTCGGACGGCTGCCCGCCGCACCGACCGCGGCAGGCCACCGCATTGTCCATGGCGGCATACGCTACGCCGTCCCGCTGCGCCTCGACGGCGGGGTCATCTCCGAATTGGAGACGTTGATCCCCCTGGCGCCGGCCCATCAGCCGCAGGCATTGGCGTGCGTCCGAACGGTAGCGGAGACTTGGCCGGATTTGCCTCAGGTCGCATGCTTCGACACCGCCTTCCACCGCACCCAGGACCGGCTCGCCCAGCTCTACCCCCTTCCGCGGCCCCTCATCGACGAGGACTTCGTCCGCTTCGGCTTCCACGGCCTCTCCTACGCCCACATTGCCCGGATCTGCCCGCAAGGCCGAGTGCTCGCCGCGCATCTCGGACACGGGGCGAGCCTTTGCGCCATCCGGGACGGGCGCAGCGTCGCCACCACCATGGGCTTCACGACGCTTGACGGTCTGATGATGGGCACCCGCAGCGGGTCCGTGGATCCGGGCCTTGTCCTGCACCTGATCCGCGAGCGTGGGTTCACTCCGGACGCCGTTGCCGACCTGCTGAATGAGAAGTCCGGGCTCCTCGGCGTATCAGGCGTTAGCGACGACGTGCGCGTTCTTGAAGCCAGCCAGGCGCCGGAGGCACGGGAAGCCCTCGACCTCTTCGCCTACCGGATCGTACGCGAGGCAGGTTCGCTGATCGCAGCGCTCGGCGGCCTCGACACCCTCGTGTTCACCGGTGGCATCGGCGAGCACTCGAATTGGGTTCGCGCAGCCGTCTGCCGTGGACTGGCGTTCGCCGGCATCGCCCTCGACGCGGACGCGAACACCCGTGACGAGGCTGTTATCGGCCACCGGTCCTCCATCGTGGAGGTGCGCATCGTCCCCGCGGACGAGGAGCATGAGATTGCCTTCCTGACCGAGGGGTTGATCCAAGAGTGACTCGACCGCGGGGCGACCAACGGCACGGCTATTGCGCGTCCAACGCCTACAATTTAGTTATTCCAGATAAGATCTAGCGGATGGTGGGAGACGGCAATCGCCGCGCATTCGAGATGATGCCCAACAAGAAGTCCTCGGCCATTCGGCACCTCAAACGGTATGGCGGATGCAGGCTCTACGACCCCGAGACCCAAGTCTACCTGGCACCAGAGGACTTGCAGCGGCTGATCCGACGGGGCGTCAGAGTCAGCGTGCGCGAAGTCGACACGGGTCAGGACGTGACCCACGAGGTCGTTCCGCCTGATCTTCAGTGAGAGCCAAGCGGAACGCAGACCGGACTGGTCGCGCGTTGCCGCTCACGTTGGTTCCGAGGGGTCGCATCCGAGGCTCAGGGCGACAGCCTGCGTCGCCGTGTGCGGTCCCCCTTTCGCATTGAGACCGGCAGTGTCCGTCTCAGTGACCGCCGGCTCGATCCATCGGAACAGAAACCGGTCCACCTCGCTGGCCCAGGCGAGTGGCAGGTCCAGCCACAGGGTACGCCATACGACCAGTCACGCAGCCTCTGCCGGGTCGAGATCGGACCGCGGACCCATCGGGGGGAAAGGCAAGGCCATCGGAGTCATGTCCGACCTCCCGCACTTGCGAGGTCGACACGGGTGACCATGAACGTGCGGTAGACCCCGTCGTCGGCGTCGCGGATCGAGACGTATTCTCCCGGAACGAAGGCGTGCGTACCGAGGTGATAGCCCGGCTCGTCGTCCTCGTTCGTCCAATCCTCGTAGTCGATCAGCCAGGTCGCACCGCCATCCCCGCCGGCTCGGTGGACGAGGCGGCCGTCACGGTCGCGCTCCCCAGCCCAGAAGCGGCGCACGCGGCAACAATCGCGAGTATCGCGCCAGAGACCGGCATCGAGATGGCCATCAGGCCCGAGCGGCGCGATCATCTCATAGCCGCGGCCCACGCTGCCGTCCGGGTACTCTGGGCACCTCGCCAACGTCAGCATCACCCGATGCAGCATGGATGGCAGGGCATGCTCTCCAGAAGGCGTCCCGCCCCGCTCCTTAGAGTTGGCGGGTTCCTGTGTCCCATGGGTCATGTCATGTCTCCTCAGCGCAGGGCGACGATGTGGTCCACGACGGTCCGGACGCCCGGTATGGACCAAGCCGCCCGCTCGGCGGCATCCCGTTCGATGCCGACGGTCACGGCTCCTTCGAGGGTGACCTGGTCGCCGTCCACGCTGACCTTGATCGCGTCCGCCTCGAACAGGGCGTTCCGCCGGAACGCTTCCAGGATCTTCTCCTTGACGGCCGTCGGTCGCACCTCCGGCCTGACCTCGACGAGGTTCGAGACGCCGGCCACTCCGGACAGCTTGCGGACCGCCGCCTCGGCGCCCATCGCCTGGTACTGCCAGGGCACCGCACCGGTGAGTGTGACCCACCCCTGCGCGACCTTCACTTGGATCGCCTGCTTCGGGAGATGGACGGACCAGTCGATGATGGCCAATGCCCGCGCCGCGATCTGGTCGTCCTCGACGGCCTTGGCTTTGGGAAGGCGCACCTGGATCTCCTGGGCGATGGCGCGCACGCCCTTGACCCGCTTCACCGCGCGCTCGGCCTCGACCTTCTCGGCATAGCTACCGACATGCCCCGTCAGGGTAACGACGCCATCCGAGACCGCGACGCCGATGTCGGCCGCATCCAGGCTGGGGTCGAAGTCGAGCTCGTCGAGCACGTCGCGGCGCAGGTCCTTGTCGGTCATGGCGTCTCTCCCGTTTGCTTTCGTGAAGGCCGGACGAGGATGAGGTGCCTCAAGCGGAGGAGCCTTGATCCAGCGCAAGGCCGACGCTCTGTTCCGCGCGAACGAGATGCCAATCCGCTCGGACCTTGAGGCGGATCAACGTCCGGCCGGTCGACAACTGGGAGGCTGGGAAGTGGTAAACCAGGGCAGGCTCTCAGATGGCAAGCGATCAACCCCCCAGGGGCCCAGGGACGGTGTGCGATCCGGCCGTTGCGCCTTACGGTCCCGAACGCCCTTTTCCCGCGCACGGATCTACCCGGCAGGACATTGGAGCCGCGACCTGGGACACGCGCACAACACCCGGTTCGACGCCTGCGGGGAAGGAGGCCGCCCATGCGGTGCCTGGCGAGGACATAGCAGAGGAGTTCGGAACTTGCCCGCGCGCGGGCCTTACGGAAGCGGAAGCCCGGCGACGGCTCGCACGCTTCGGCCCGAACGTGATCGCCACGAAGGAGAGGGCCGGCAAGCTTGCCCTGTTCGTCCACCAGCTCGCGAGCCCTGTCGTCTACCTGCTCGCGGCAGCGGGTGCCCTCTCGCTCTACTTCGGCGACTGGCAGGAGGCGGCCGCCATTATCGCGGTCTTGGCCATCAACACCGGCCTTGGCTTCTTCACCGAACTGAGAGCGCTGCGGTCCATCGAAGGATTGCGGGCGCTCGGGACGCGCTCGGCCCGCGTCCGCCGCGACGGACGCACGCAGGTGCTCCCCGCCGAGGATCTGGTCCCGGGCGACATCGTGTTAATCGAAGGCGGCGATGCCGTCCCGGCCGACATCCGGCTCGTCGAGGCATCCAACCTGCGCGCGGACGAGTCCACCCTCACGGGTGAATCGGTGCCGGCCGACAAATCGCCGAAGCCGGTCGCTCCGGATGCGCGTCTGGCAGAGCGAGCGTCCATGCTGTTCAGGGGAACCCTCGTCGTGAACGGCAGCGGCACCGGTGTCGCCGTGGCGACCGGGGCCGGAACCGAGCTCGGTGCCGTCGCGCGCCTCGTCGAGCAAGCCGAGCCTGACAGGTCGCCCTTGGAGCGACGCCTGGCACGTCTGTCCGGCCAGATGGTCTGGGTGATCCTGGCGCTTGCGCTCGTCCTCGCCGGCATCGGCGTGGCGACCGGCAAGGACCTCCGTCTCATGACCGAAGCCGCGATCGCCTTGGCGGTCGCCGCCATTCCGGAGGGGCTGCCCATCGTGGCGACCTTGGCCCTCGCGCGCGGCATGTGGCGGATGGCCCGGAAGAACGCCTTGATCGAGCGTCTCTCGGCCGTCGAGACGCTCGGCGCCACCACGGTTATCCTCACCGACAAGACAGGCACCCTGACCGAGAACCGGATGACGGTACGGTGGCTGTTGCTGCCTTCCGGTGATGTCGACCTGACCGATCCAGGCTCCGCCGCTGCCGGGACCGGACGTTTGCTTCAGGTCGCGGTCCTCTGCAATGACGCCACGCTCGGAGTAGATCCTGGCAGGGACAGCGGCGACCCGATGGAACAGGCGCTGCTGCGGGCGGGCCTTTCCGTCGGATTGGACCGTATCGCGCTCGCGCGGGAGCGACCGCTGGTCAGGAAGCATGCCTTCGATGCGGTCCGGCGCATGATGGCCACCGTCCATGCATCTGGACCAGGCCATCTGACCGTCGTCAAAGGGGCTCCGGAAGCGGTGCTTGCCGCCTCGCGGCACATCGATGGTGGGACTGGCGCCGTCCCGCTCGACGACGATGCCCGGTGCATGTGGCGACGCCGCATCGAGGAACTGGCCAGCCGAGGCTTGCGCGTCATCGCCTGTGCTGAGAAGACGACCGACGATGCTGGAGCAGATCCCTTCGAGGGGCTCACCTTTCTCGGGCTGGTCGGGCTGGAGGATCCGGCTCGAAAGGACGTCCCGGACGCGTTGGCGGCCTGCCGGAAGGCCGGCATCCGGGTGATCATGGTGACCGGCGACCACGCCGTCACGGCCTTGAGCATCGCTCACGCGGTCGGGCTCGCCCGCCCCGGTGAGCGTGTCGTGGAGGGCGGTGTCGGCGGCGTGGTCCCGGACTGCCTGGAGGAGGTCGCGGTCTTCGCGCGGGTGAGCCCCGGCGAGAAGCTGGCGCTGGTCCGAGCCTACCAGGACAGGGGAGAGATCGTCGCCATGACCGGCGACGGCGTCAACGATGCCCCCGCCCTCAAGCAGGCGGATATCGGCGTCGCGATGGGTCTACGGGGAACGGACGTGGCGCGGGAGGCCGCCGCCATGGTTCTCCTCGATGACGCGTTTCCGACCATTGTCGGGGCGGTCCACGAGGGACGGGTCATCTTCGACAACATCCGTCGGTTCGCCGCCTATCTCCTCGCCTGCAACCTGAGCGAAGTCTTGGTCGTCGGGTTGGCCATCCTCTCCGCCCTACCCCTCCCCATCCTGCCGTTGCAGATCCTCTACCTCAACGTCGTGACCGACGTGTTCCCCGCCTTCGCGCTGGCGATGTGCGAGGGACGGCATGACATTCTCGCACGTCCTCCGCGTGCGCCGGGTGAGCCCATCCTCGGACGTCCGCAATGGGTGCGGATTACCCTCCACGCCGCCGTTCTGGCGGTCGCGACCTTCGGGGGGCTGGTGGTCGCCGAGTTGTGGTTCGCCCTCGACCGGGCTTCCGTCGTGACCGTGACCTTCCTGACGCTCGCCTTCGCGCAGCTCTGGCAGGTGTTCAACATGCGGGCATCGGGATCGGGACCGCTTCGTAACGAGGTCACCCGCAACCCCTGGATCTGGGCCGCTCTGCTACTGTGCACGGTGCTGCTCGTCGGCCCGGCCTACATGCCTGCGGTCGGGAACGTGCTCGGCCTCGTGACGCCCGACTCGACCATGTGGGCGATCATCCTCAGCGCGAGCTTCGCGCCCCTCCTACTCGTCCAACTCGGTGCAATGGTCATGGCCGCTCGCGGGCCAGCCGGTAGGGCATGATGCCTGCCGTACCGGCGATGCGCCCATGCGTCCCAACTCGCCCGGCGTTGCGATGGATCAACGCGCGACCTCACCTCGATGCGAAACTTGGTCCGTCAACGCGTACGGAGGTTCGCATGTCCCTTTCGTCCTCATCCCCGCACACCGGGATCCGCGACGTCCTCGTGTGCCTCACCGAGGAGGGCTGCGGAGACGAGGCCGGAACCGCGCTGGCCTATGGGCTCTTGCTCGCCGCCGCGACGGGCGCACATCTCACCGTGCAATCCGCGGCAAAGCGAGTGACCGTGGTTGCGGGGGGCGCGTGGGGGTTCGTGAGAGACCTTGTCGCGACCGAAAACAGGCGGCTACGCTCCCTCGCGCAGTTAGTCGCCGAAAGCGCCGCCGCGGACGCCGCCAGTGCGGGCGTGACCTGCACGACCGAGGCGCCATACCTCGCCTATTCGGACTTGGTCGCACGGCTCACAGCCCGCGCGCGGCTCGCGGACCTGACCATCCTCGATGCCGAGACGAGGGAGGTCGATCTCGACCGTGACCTGATCGACGGCATCCTCTTCCGGAGTGGGCGACCCCTCCTCGTGGTTCCGCCGGGCTGCGAGGCGTACTCCGCGCGGCGGGTCCTCGTTGCCTGGGACGGCAGCGCCCAGGCGGCCCGGGCAGCGAACGATGCCCTGCCGTTCCTGCGAGCGGCGGAGCTGGTGGAAATCGTGTCCGTCATCGGGGAGAAGGACCTGTCGACATCCGCGGCCGGCGCCGAGTTCGCTCCCCATCTCGCACGGCATGGCGTGAGGGTCTCGGCGGTCGCCATGTCGGTCATCGGCGATGTTGCGGAGACGCTCAGGTCCCGGGCCGTCGAGATCGGCGCCGACATGCTCGTGATGGGCGCCTACCGGCACTCGCGCGTCCAGGAGTGGTTCCTCGGCGGCGTGACGGAGTCCCTCCTCAATCGCAGCCCCCTACCCCTGTTCATGTCTCACTGAGCGACGGGCATCCGGCGGACGCGCAGGGTTCGCCATCGGATGACGGGAGGCGAGGCATCAGCCACGCTCACGCCCCTGGAAGAACTGGCTCAGTCCTCGACGACGCGGCGCATCCGGCTGCGGCGGAGGGTGACCTGCCTGCCACCGGTGCGAAGGAGCGCTCCTTCGCCTTCCAACTGGGTCAGGGTGCGAGACACGGTCTCGATGGTCAGCCCGAGGTAGTCGGCGATATCGCGCCGCGTCATGGGAAGCTCGAATGCACCTGTACCGCCGAGACGCTCGTCGACGTCCATGAGGAAGGCGGCGACTCGCTCCGTGGCCGAGCGGCGTCCGAGCAGCAGCATGTGGTCCTGGGCGTGGCGAAGGTTGTTTGTCGCCATGCCCCAGAGCTGACAGGCCACCTCTGCTCGGTGGGCCGCTGCGTGCTCGATGTGCCGGCGACGAAAGATCAGCACCTTGGTGTCGGTGAGGGCCTCCGCGCTATGTCGGTGCTCTTCGCCTTGCTCAAAGCCAAACAGGTCTCCGGGAAGGTGGAAGCCGGTGATCTGGCGTCGTCCGTCGCTTAAGACCTTGTAGGTGCGCACCGCTCCACCGACCACACGGTAGACGAACTCCGCGTCCTCACCCTCGCCGTAGATCTCTTCCTCACGGCCGTACGTGAAAGGAGTGCCGAGGAGTTCGGGGCAACCCGCGAAGAGGCCGACGTCGTGAAGGCTATCGGCCGAAGCAGGGAGGCCCGGGACGGGATGCCGGTCGATGCGGTGTGTAGTCTCGGGGGCCATCGGTTCGCTCCTCTACCCTGGTGGGTGAGGACGAGATTGACGGGGCTAGCATCCCGACGAAATTCCGGGCGGTCTCTTAAGAGAGTCTGCGTAAGGGCGATTACGTATGCCCAAGGATGGGTTCAGCCGCCGCCGAGCATCCCGTACATCCATCCGCCCGCATGGTCAGGGACCATGACCAGGGAGAAGCGCGCCGCGAGCAAGGACCCGACCGCGATTGCGAGCGCGTAGGCCAACAGGGCCAATGCGAACGTGAGGGCATCGGCATGATGGCGCAGCCCGTGGACCGACGCGCAGCCGGAGGTGAAGGTTGCAGCGATGAGAAGCGCGAAGGGGTCGAATGGCATCACATGGCTCCGCGACCGATTCCATCGGGCGGAGCATGCCGCGCAGCGGCGGCGATGCCTTGATCGAGGTCAACGAGTTTGGGTTGCGGCATCCCGGTGGGACGCCCCGGATCTGGATCAAGGCGCTCAAACGGGAACGGGTTGGTCCGCGAGAGCCGCCATGCCCGCGAATTCCCACGGCGGGCTGAAAGTCGAGGCTCCCTTCAGTGAGGGGCTTTAGGCCGCGTGCCGACGGCCTCCGCGGCGAGCATGGGGAGGAGAGGCTCGTAGGCGAGTGGCTTCTCGATCAACGGCAGTCCGAGGCGCTGGGCTCGCCGACGGACCAGGGTGCCGGGATCCCCGGTCATCAGGACGACGGGCGCGCGGACGTCGAGGGCGCGGAGCCGGCGGAACACCTCGATCCCGTCCATCAACGGCATGACGTAGTCGACGACGATGCAGTGCGGTTCTGGGCCGGGGAAGGCGGCCAGCATGCACGCTCCGCTGCCAAAGGTCTTTACGCGATGCCCCTCGCCCTCAAGCAGGAAGCAGAGCGAATGCAGGATCGCGGGATCGTCATCCACGACGTAGATAGGCAATGGGAAGGGTGCCGACATGATGTTCGCCGCGGTGCCCAGGTGCCGGGCGTCTTCTGAGCCAAAAGCGTAGTAGGGAGAGGTTCTCCCTTCCTTGACCTGCCTCAATCTCAGGCCAAACCAGCCAACACAGACCAGCGCACCAGTTCCTGCAGGCTTTCTGCCTGCGTCTTGGCCATGAGCTTGGCCCGATAGATCTCGACGGTCCGCGGGCTGATGTCGAGCGCACGGCCGATGTCCTTGCTGGAGCCGCCCGCGACGAGTTGGTCCATCACCTGCCGCTCGCGCTCGCTTAAGGTAGCGACACGACGGATGAACTCTTGCAGGGTCGGGTCGGCCGCCTCGGACGCTCCGCCCCGGTTGAGTGCGGAACGCAACACCTGCACCAACGCCTCGTCTTCGAAAGGCTTCTCGATGAAGTCGCAGGCCCCGAGCTTCATCGCCTCCACCGCGAGGGGCACGTCACCGTGTCCCGTCATCATCACCACGGGGAGCGTGTGGCCATCCGTCCGAAGACGGCGCAGCAATTCCAGCCCGTCCACGTCGGGCATGCGGATGTCAGTGAGCACGCAGCCGCGGGCAGGCTTCACAAGGGTGGCGAGCAGGCTTGTCCCGGCCTCGTAGAGCGCGACCTGAAATCCGGCTGTGTCGAGCAGGAAGCCGACCGAATCTCGCATCGCCGGGTCATCGTCGACGACATGAACGAGGCTAGCTGCCATTGATCGGGTCTCCCTCGTGGGCGGTTGCCAGGGTCAGGCGGAAGGTCGCCCCGCCGGCCGCGTTGCGCTCGACCGTGAGGCGGCCGCCATGCGCCTCGATGATGGTGCGGCAGATCGAGAGGCCGACGCCCATGCCGCTCGCCTTTGTGGTGACGAAGGGCTGGAACAGCCGGTCGGCGACCTCGTTTGCAATGCCGGGGCCGGTGTCCGACACCGTGATCTCGGCCATCTCCGAGGAGAGCGGATGGGCGCCGACAGCCAACTCCCGTCGTTCGCTGTTCTGCATGGCCTCACGCGCGTTGCGGATGAGGTTGACCAGGACCTGCTGGACCTGCACCCGGTCGGCCAACACGGCTTTCAGGCCTGGGGCTACGCGGACGCGGGCGACCACGCCTTGTTCGCGGGCGCCGACCAGCGCCAGGGCGCTCGCTTCTTCGATGAGCCGCGAGACGGACTCAGGCCGACGCTCAGTCTCGCCTCGGGTGACGAACTCCCTAAGACGACGGATGATCTGGCCGGCGCGTAAGGCCTGCTCGGCGGTCTTGTCGAGAACCTCGACGGTCTTCGCGATTGCCTCGGCATCCGGCTTTGCCAGCAGGCGACGGCAGCCCTTGGTGTAGTTGGCGATGGCCCCAAGCGGCTGGTTCAACTCGTGCGCCAGGGTGGACGCCATCTCGCCCATCGCACTCAGGCGAGACACGTGAACGAGCTCGGACTGCAGCTCCTGAAGCCGGGCCTGGGTCCTCTGGTGCTCGGTGAGGTCGTTGATGAAGCCGGTGAAGAAGACCTGATCGCCCGAGCGCATCTCGCCAATGGCCAGCTCCATCGGAAAGGTCGTGCCGTCGGCGCGAAGGCCTGTGACGACCCGCTTTGTCCCGATGATGCGGCGCTCCCGTGTCCGCCGGTAGTGGTCGAGGTAGCCGTCATGTTCGCCGCGCATTGGTTCCGGCATCAGGATACGGACGTTTTGGCCGCTGACCCCGGCTGCCGTGTAGCCGAAGAGGCGCTCGGCCGCACTGCTGAAGGAACTGATGGTGCCCGCCTCGTCGATGACGACCATGGCCTCGGGCACGGTGTCGAGGATCGAGCGCAGGTGTGCCTCGCGTGCGCGCAGGTCCGCCTCTGCCTGTTTCTGCTCGTGGATGCTGAGGACGACGCCACGGTGCCGCGCCGGTCGGCCATCCGCGCCGATGTCCACCCGCCCGCGCGAGCGCAGCCAGCAGACGTGACCATCCGGCCGCACGACACGGTAGTCGACTTCGTAGCTCCCGCCCTCCCGCAGGGCCCGTTGGATGGCCTCCGCCCTGGCCTGGCGGTCATCCAGGTGCACGAGGGCCTGGGTCGCGGCGAAAGTCGTCAAGTGCCCAGGTGGAACGCCGAAGAGGCGGAGGCAGGTCGGCGAAACCGTGACCCGACCTGTTGGGATGTCCAACGACCAGATACAGATGCCGACCTCGTCGAGGGTCTGACGGAGCTTGTCGACGGTGAGCGTCCCCTCGCCACCCTCTGCAAGAGCCATCGAGTCGATGGTTTCCGTCATCGTTGACCCATCCCGGCGTCTTCCGAGTCAGCGCAGCTGATGCGACCGTTGCAAGACCTCCGTCCGGCTTCCTCGTATGAGTGGTGCTCTGACGATGGGCTTGCATCTTCGCGCTCAGCAAGCCTCACGGGTCCGTGACCGGCAAGCTATTCGGTTTGCACCATCGGCGAAAGTCGGCCGCCGCGGCGAAGCGCTCACCACTTGATGATGGTGTGCAATCGGCCACCGTTTGAGGTGGATCAAGGCTGCGTTGTCGCGAGGGGACGAACAGTGGGGCCGGCACAAACCGGAGACGACCCATGTCGAAGCCCCCCTCATCGCCGCTCGCGGCCATTCGCGACGTCCTCGTCGGCACGACCGTCGAGAACGAGTACGAGGAAGCCTTCAGCGCCATCGGTTACGGACTGACGCTCGCGAAAGCCGCCGGCGCGCACCTGACGGTCCAATCCGCCTCGTGGTGCCTCTCGGGCGACGATGCCTGGCTCGGCGATTTCGATCTCGACGACGACGGGGTTGCACGCATCGACCGGCGCCTCGATGCAATGGCTCGTTCCGTCGCGGACCGTGCGGCCGGGGATGCGGCGCAGGCCGGCGTGCTTTGCACGACGCAAACGCCAAGCCTTCCCTATCCGGACGTCGTTGGCCGGCTGGTGGCTCAGGCAAGCCTACACGACCTGACCATCCTGGATGCGGGACCGCGGACCTACGATCTGGATCGCGAAGTCATCGAGAAAGCCCTCCTAGCGAGCGGCCGGCCGGTCATTGCCGTGCCGCCGGGCCACGACGCTTTCAGGGGTAAGAGCATCATCGTGGCCTGGGACGGCAGCGCGCAGGCGGCGCGGGCGGCCAACGACGCGATGCCGTTCCTGCGCGCGGCGGAGGCCGTCGAGATCGTCTGCGTTGCCGGTACCGAGGAACTCCATACATCGGTGCCGGGCGCCGAGTTCGCGCCCCATCTCGCGCGTCACGGCGTGCACGTCTCGGTGGTCGATGTGCCGGTCGTGGGTGACGTCGCCGAGACGCTTCGCAACCAAGCGAAGATGTTCCACGCCGACATGCTCGTGATGGGAGCCTACGGCCATTCCCGCATCCGGGAGTTCTTCTTCGGCGGGGTGACGCGCTCCCTACTTCGCAGCAGTCCGGCCCCTTTGTTCCTCGTGCATTGAGAAGGGGATAGGGCCATGAACCCGAGGAGACGTTCCGGCTGCCATGCCGTGCGAAGGGTTTCGAGGGTGAACAATCAGCCTCGACCAGGGTCTCGCCGCGAGGGGGAGCGGGACTCGACCCAAGCCAAGCTCCCTGAGCGTTCGTCCTCGGACGACGACTGGATGAAGCCACTGGAGGAAGACGATCTGCGGGCGCTGGAAGCCGCTTGGGGCTTCGTGGAATAAAGCGCGTATGCGGATCAGCCGAAGCGCAGGCTTCTTCAAGGAGAGGTGCGGGCAAATTCCCGCATGAAGTCCTGCAACCGCTTGAGATGTCGGTCTTCGAGTTCGCCGGACCCGCTCGTCGCAAGGGCGCCGATCAGGCTTTCGGCGAAAACCGAGCGGCCCGAATATGCCATGGACCAAATCGGGAATTCTCGTTTGCCGGTTTGCCGGTCTTGAACGACGTCGACATGTTCATGGCGCCGGTCACGGCGGATGCTATCCATGAGCTCATCGACGGCGGCGTGAGATCCCTCCAGGATTTGGGCGAAGCGCGCATCGGTCGCGATAAGCGCGCCGGTGACATGCAGTCGGGCGTTCCTGGCCCTCGCTGCATCCACGATGTCCACGATGTCCGCGTCGGTCGCTCGCCGGCGGCTGACGTAGAGCAAGGATCGCTCCATCGACTTCTTTTCCCTTTGGCCTTCCGACGCTTGCTTGAGGCAGTTGCGGATGGCCCGTCACCGCCTCAGGGTCTTCAGGTAGGCCGTAAGGTCGTCGGCATCCACCGGGTCCAGCCGGAAGTCGGGCATGGCCGGATGACGTCGTTCGACACCCTCGACCAGGATGTCGGCAAGGTCATCGATGGGAAAGCGGCCGGCGAGCGTTCGAAACGTCGGCGCCTCGGGCATCGGGCTTGCGCCCCGAGAACCGACGCCATGGCATCGCGCGCAGGTCGTGCGGGCAAACGCTTCGCCCCGGGATGCCGAACCCTCACGGGCGAAGGCGGCCGAAACGACGAGCGGGAACACCGCAAGCGCTGCGATGATGTGGGGGCGGCGCATCAGTGGCTCATCAGGCAGCAGACGGGTGCCGTCTGCAGGATATCCTGGGTCATGCCGCCGAAGGCCCATTCCCGCAGACGTGAATGGCCGTAGGCCCCCATGACGATGAGATCGGCGTACTCGCGACGTGCGAACCGGATGACATCGCCAGCCTCGCCGCGAAGCGAGGGGTCCAGGACATGGATGGTGACGTTCGCGCCATGTCGCCTGAGATGGTCCGCCACCGCCTCGGTCCCCTGGGACGGTGGCTCGTCTCCCACCGAGACGAGGTAGACATGGTCCGCCTCTCGAAGGAAAGGCATCGCCGCCGGGATGGCCCGTCGTGCCTCAAGGGTGTCCTTCCAGGCGACCACGATGCGGTCGGCGCCCAGGTGCTCGGTATCCCGAGGAACGACCAGGACCGGACGTCCCACCTCCATCAGCAACGGGCCGGGCAGCACCGCCATCGGGCCCGGCACACCGTCGGCCGCGCCATGGCGTCCGACCACCACGAGGTCCGCCGCGCGTGCCTCCCGGGCGAGATTGGCCGTGGGGTGCCCCTCGGCAAAGTGCCAGTTAGTTCGGAGTGCTTCGCCGGCATAGGGCGTGAAAACGTCCCGAACTTGAGCCGCCTCGTCCCGGTACCGGCGTTCCTCGGCGGCGCGCAGGATGCCGTCCTCCTGCATGTTCGTGAAAGCCGGGGGGGCAAGGATCAACCGGGCGGCCACGCCCGTCAGGTCCGCCTCGAACCGTTTCGCGAGCCCGGCGGCGAGCCGGACACGGTCGGCGGCACCTCGGTCCAGGTCCACGGATACCAGGATGTTCGCGTAACCCACGGCCGTCTCCCGAGCCCGCCGAACCCAGCGGAAGGGAACCTTGGGTCGTTCCGGCTCCGCACGCCTTGATCCATCTCAAGGAACCATCCGGGATAAATGGCCCGGCTTCGCGGAAACGTGAGCATCCGATGGGGTGGCGGGGACCGGGCCTCCGAGTGCCCGCATGGCGTTGAGGATGACGGCGACGTCGATGGCCTCCTGCAACAGGGCGCCCTGCAGCGGCGTCAGGTAGCCAAGGGCCGCCGCGACCATGCCGGCGAGCGACAGGCCAAGGCCGACCATCACGCTTTGGAGTGCGATGACTCGGGACCGCTTTGCGATGCCGATGGCATGCGGAAGGGGCGCGAGGCTGTCGACCAGCAGGACGACGTCCGCCGCCTCGGCCGCCGCTGCCGCCCCCCTGGCGCCGAGAGCTACCCCGAGGTCGGCCGCTGCGAGGGCCGGCGCGTCGTTGACGCCATCCCCCACCATCATCACCGGGCCATGCACCCGTTCGTTGGCCACGACCTGCGTTTTCCCCGCCGG
Source organism: Methylobacterium sp. V23 (assembly GCF_002917135.1). NCBI lineage: Bacteria > Pseudomonadati > Pseudomonadota > Alphaproteobacteria > Hyphomicrobiales > Methylobacteriaceae > Methylobacterium > Methylobacterium sp. V23. The sequence goes on along the minus strand of NZ_PDHT01000012.1, from coordinate 12,643 downwards.
ATCGAGATCGGCCTCCAGGGCATCGATGGGCAGGCCTGTGATCAGTGCCTGCGCGATGCCGCGCCGGTCACCGGTCGCGAGCACCACGCGCGAGATGCCACACTGGCGCAGGTCCGCGAGCGTCCGTCCGCCGTCCGTTCGCAGCGGGTCGGTAAAGCGCAGGATCGCGGCGGGTTTGCCGTCGACGGCCACCAGGACCGTGGCGGCCACTGCGTCCGCGTTCCGGGTGGCGTCCGTTTCCGGGAAGGGGATGCCGTGCGCCCGCATCAGGCGGGGTCCGCCGACCCGGACAGGCTGCCCCTCCACGAGGCCCGTGACGCCCTCGCCCGGGACTTCGGCCACCTGCGTCGGTTGCGTCAGGGCGAGGCTGCGTGCGAGGGCCGCATCGACCAGCGCACGGGCGGTCGGGTGGCCGGAGGCCTGGTCGAGGGAGGCCGCCAGCCTCAGGACATCCTGCTCCCCGATGGGAGCAAGGAGATCCACGGCTGTCAGTCGCGCTGTCCCGTGGGTGAGCGTACCGGTCTTGTCGACCACCAGCACGCGCACGCGTGCCAGTGTCTCCAGAGCGCCGCCCCCTTTGATGATCACGCCGATGCCGGCCGCTCGCGAGAGGCCGGAAATCAGGGCGATGGGCACCGCGAGGATGAGCGGACAGGGTGTGGCCACGACCAGTACCGCGAGGGCCCGCACGGGATCGCCCGTGGCGGCCCAGGCGCCCCCGGCCAGCATCAGGGTCAGGCCGAGGAAGGCCAAGCCGTAGCGGTCGGCGAGGCGCGCCATCGGGGCTTTCTGGGATCGGGCGGCCTCGACGAGCCGGACGATGCCCGCGTAGGTGCTCTCGGCGGCCCGGCGCTCGGCCATCAGCGTGAACGGCGCACCGACATTGACAGTGCCGCTGAGCACGGCCGCGTTCGCTTCGTACGTGACCGGCAACGCCTCGCCGGTGAGTGTCGCCTGATCGAGGATGGCACGGCCCGCAGCGACGCGGCCGTCGACCGGGAGGACGTCGCCCACGCGAACGAGGATGCGGTCGCCCGGTACCAGCATCGCGATGGGTACCTCCTTCACGGACCCAGATTCCTCGCGAAGGGCGGTGCGTGGCTGGCGGGCGAGCAAAGCCGTCATGGCCCGGCCGGCCCGGCCGGACGCGTAGGCTTCGAGCGATTGGCCACCGGCGTACATGAGGGCGATCACGACGCCGGCCAGCGGCTGGGACAGGGCGAGCGCGCTCCCCATCGAGAGCAGGGCGACCAGGTCGAGCCCGACGTCGCCTCTCGCTAGGTTGGTCACGACCTGGGCCATGAGGACAGCGAGGACCGCCAGCGTGGGAAGCGTCCACGCCCAGGCCGCGATGTCCGGGCGAGCGAGCGCCACGGCTGATATGCCGGCGCAAAGGCCGACTAGCGGCAGGACCGCCAGCCATCCGCGCAGGTTCGGTAACCCGCCGCCGGTAGCTGGTGCTCCCGCCTCCACTGGGTCGATGGCCGTCGTCGTCATTCTCCGGATCGCTTCCGACTGTGGGGGCCTTGGTTTTGCCCCCGGACCGCTCGGGAAGCCTTGCGCTGGATCAACAGGCGATGCCGGAGCCAGCTGATAGGGCCGAAGCCGCACGACGGTGACCGCTGCGTCACCTGGCTGAACCCGTCCCGAAAATCGGGAAGATTTTCCGCTTCATTGATCCAGCGCAAGGTCGCGGTGTCAGGCCCCCGCCATCGTCGGAGGGATCGATCCGGGCGAATGACCCGGACGCCTGGAGACCCCGATGCCTTTCCTGACCTTGCCGAGCGCGGTCGACCTGGCTCGCACCCAGTTCGCCCTGACTGTCGTATGGCACTTCCTATTTCCGGCCTTCACCATCGGCCTGGCGAGTTTCCTCGCCGTCCTGGAGGGCCGCTGGCTGGCCACCGGCAAGGCCGTCTACCTCGACACCTACCGCTACTGGCTCAAGGTCTTCGCGGTGGCCTTCGCCATGGGTGTCGTCTCTGGCCTGGTGATGTCCTACCAGTTCGGCACCAACTGGTCGGTCTTCGCCGACCGGACGGCGCCGATCCTTGGGCCGCTTCTCGGCTACGAGGTGCTGACGGCCTTCTTCCTTGAGGCGGGCTTCCTCGGCGTCATGCTCTTCGGCCTGGAGCGCGTTGGCCCACGCCTTCACTTCCTGGCCACCTGCCTGGTCGCCTTCGGCACCTTGACCTCGGCCTTCTGGATCCTCTCCGCCAATTCCTGGATGCAGACCCCGACCGGGCACGTGCTGGGTGCCGACGGCCGGTTCGCCCCCGCCGACTGGTGGGCGATCATCTTCAATCCATCGTTCCCCTACCGCTTCATCCATACGGTGACCGGCGCCTACCTGACCACGGCGATGATCGTGGGCGCTGTCGGTGCGTGGCACCTCCTGCGCGACCGCACGAACCCTCGCGCCCGGGTGATGTTCTCGATGGCCATGTGGATGGCCGCTGTCGTCGCGCCGGCGCAACTGGTCATCGGAGACCTGCACGGCGCCAACACCTACGAGCACCAGCCCGCCAAGGTCGCGGCGATGGAAGGTCATTTCGAGACCCAGAGCCGGGCCCCCGCCTTTGTATTCGGATGGCCCGACGCCGATGCCGGCGAGACGCGGGGCGCCATCGGCATCCCGGGCTTGGCGAGCCTCTACCTCACGCACGACCTCAACGGCACCGTGAAGGGTCTCAAGGAAATGCCCCGCGCGACCTGGCCGACCAACCTGCCGCTGGTGTTCTGGTCGTTCCGAGTCATGGTCGGGCTCGGCCTGCTCATGATCGCCCTCGGCCTGGCCTCGCTCTGGCTGCGCGCGAAAGGCAGGCTCTACGACACCGCCTGGTTCCAGCGCTTTGCGGTCGCCATGGGGCCTTCGGGTCTGATCGCCGTCACCGCCGGCTGGACCGTCACCGAGACGGGCCGCCAGCCCTACACGGTCTACGGCCTGTTGCGTACCGCCGACAGCGTCTCGCCGGTCGCGGCCCCAGCCGTCGCCGCCTCGCTCGCCGCCTTCGCGGTGGTCTACCTCGCCGTGTTCGGGGCGGGCATCTGGTATCTCCTTCACCTCTTCAACCAGACCCCGCACGTCCATGAGGCCGGCCCCCCGACCGGCGTACCGATCCGGACGGCCGGCATAACCCCGGCGCCGGCGCTCGACGCGCCCCACGATGGTGCGAGCCGTCCCACCCTGCAGCCCGCGGAGTAGTCCCCATGATCCTCGATCTCACCCTCGTCTGGGCGCTGCTCATCGCCACCGCCATCTTCCTCTACGTCGTCATGGACGGCTTCGACCTTGGGGTCGGCATCCTTTTTCCAGCCATCAGAGAGAAGGCCGACCGAGATGTGATGGTGAACACTGTCGCCCCGGTCTGGGACGGCAACGAGACCTGGCTCATCCTCGGCGGCGGCGGTCTGTTCGCCGTGTTCCCCCTGGCCTACGCCACGCTGTTGCCGGCCCTCTACATCCCGTTGACGCTGATGCTGCTCGCCCTGGTGTTCCGTGGCGTTGCGTTCGAGATGCGCTTTCGAAGCGCTTCCCCGCTCGCACAGACCGCCTGGGACCGGTCCTTCTCGGCAGGGAGCTTCGTCGCCGCGTTCTGCCAGGGGATCTGCCTCGGCGCCCTGGTTCAGGGCGTCCGCGTCGAGGGGCGGGCCTACGCCGGAGGGTGGTGGGACTGGCTGTCGCCGTTCTCCCTGTTCACCGGGCTCGCGCTGGTTGCCGGCTACGGGTTGCTCGGGGCGTGCTGGCTGATCTGGAAGACAGAGGGCGAGCTCCAGCTCCGGGCCTATCGCGTCGCACGGGCGTTCGGCTTGGCGACCTTCCTCGCCATTGCCGTTGTGTCCCTGGCGATGCCGTTCCTCAGCCCCGCCTTCCGCGGTCGTTGGCTGACCTGGCCGGCGATGGCCTTCGTCGCCCCGGTCCCGATCCTGGTCGGCCTTCTCGGCTGGCGCCTGCGCGACGCCCTCGACCGGCGTGAGGAGGTCATGCCCTTCCTGTGCGGGCTCGGCTTGTTTCTGCTGTCCTATATCGGGCTTGCCATCAGCCTCTTCCCGCTGATCGTGCCGCCCTCGGTGACGATCTGGGATGCGGCCACGCACCCGAGCAGCCAGCGCTTCCTCCTCGTCGGAACGGTTGTACTGCTGCCGATGATCCTCGGCTACACCGCCTACGTCTACTGGCTGTTCCGGGGGAAGGTCACTTCCGGCGCACCCGGATATCACTGAGGGGGCGTGTCATGACCATTCCCAATTCGGTGCGCCGCATCGGCTGGTTCGTGGCGCTGTGGGCCGGCGGTATTGCCTGCCTCACGGCGGTTGCCCTGCCCCTGCGATGGCTTCTCAAGGTGGTATGATGCTTCCCTGGGCGGTACCTGCACCACCGTCTACCATTCCATTCTGTCCGCATCCGACATCGGCTGCAAAATCATGGATCGGCAGGATCCGCAGTCGAGCGGCTCCGTCTCCGTCATTCAGCCTGCGCGCGTGAGTGACGCTACGCGCACCTGGCGTCGGCGCGCGCATCGGGTAAGGGGTAGGATTACCCTTTACCTTCTACCGCGATGATGTGTCATCCACAGGCATCGCCAAGTCTCTGCGCGGGACGGCTTGCGGAAGGCTGCGTTTAGATTCACTTAGGCTCTTATGTTCGCACGGATGAAACCTGAGGCGAGCCGGACGGGTATCCCCGTGCCGGCCTGCGCCGATTCCTCCTCCCGAGGGTAGTCACGCGGCGTAAGCCTGCGTGCCCGGGAGGCTGCCAAACGGAGCCTTCTCGATGAACCCAGCTACGCGAACCTTCCGAAAATCGGCTGCCATCCCGGCTCGGGCAAACCCCGGCCGTGACCCGTCACGGGCGCGTTCGCGCCTTCCCGACACCCCCCAGGGCTGACCCGCCGCCAGAGTGCGCGGCCGGCTGCCCCTGCGCGGAGGCAGCCATGATTAAGCAACTCAAGAACAAGCACCCCGACGAGATTCCAGCCGACGACTACCTTGGTCTGGGCGATGAAGCGGAAAACCCAAAGGCAACCTCCTGCGGCGGCGTGCTCGCACGCCTGCTGCTGGACGAAGTCCTGTCACCGGAAGTGCGAGCTCGCATCCGTACGGAGCGCGGTATCGCCGTCTTGGTCGAGGCCCCCTCCGCCGCCTGGGTGTCCTACCTACGTGGAGCGCTCGCCGACTTGGCCGCATGGGGCCACATCGAGGTCCGCGACGGCTCCTCCCGATACAAGAGGAAGCCTGAGGATGGTGCCGCTCTCGCCGACGCGGTCGGAGCCGGCCTGCGTGTCGCCGTCGTCTGCCACGCGCCGGAGGCGCACGTCCCGCCCGCCTTCATCGCCACGGCCGACATGCGACTACGGCTCGGTCGCCCCACCGTGTCCCTCGTTGAGGCAGCCATCAAGACGGTGACCGGAGAGGCGCCGAGGGATGTTCCCGCTCAGGTCGACCGGCTGGATCTTTCCGATCTACTGGTGGCCCTCCGGTCCGGTGCAGGGGGCGCCGCGGCCTGCGTGCGGCGCCTGGAAAGGGCTGTGACTTCAGGTGTGAAGTCCTCCACGCCCCTCAGGGACGTTCCACCGATCCATGACCTGCACGGCATGGGTCCTGCCGGTGACTGGTGCAGGCGCCTCGTGGAGGACTTCAGGACGATGCCGGCGGACGCATTCTGGCGTGAGGCAGATCGCTGCTGCGTGATCTCAGGGCCGCCTGGCGTGGGCAAGACCTCGCTCATGCATAGCCTTGCGCTGACCATGAAGCTCGATCTCCTGGAGACCTCAATTTCGAGTTGGTTCGAGGGTTCCTCGTACCTTGATCGGACGCTTGCTGCGCTGGTCGCGGCATTCTCGGGTGCCAGGAGCCAGGGCCGGTCGAGCCGCGGGGTCATCCTGGCCTGTGACGAGCTGGACGCGATGCCGTCGCGTGAAGACGGCGGCGACGAGCGGCACACCTCTTACTGGAAGCCCTTGCAGCAAGCCTATCTCCGAGAAGTAGAGGCCACGGCCGCCGCGGGCGTGCGCGTCATCCTGATCGGCGCCACGAACTACGCAGGCCGGCTTGATCCCGCCATCCTGCGTCCGGGCCGGTTCGGACGCGTGGTTCATGTTCCCAAGCCGGACGCCATCGCGCTCGCCGCCATCCTGCGTCAGCACCTGGGACCCGAACTCCCGGATGCCGACCTGTCTGGCGTCGCCGACGCAGGGCTGGGCTCGACCGGCGCGGACGTCACGGCTTGGGTCAAGGCAGCCCGAAGGGCCGCGCGGATCGCCGGACGACCGGTGATGCTGGCAGACCTCGCGGCCGAGGTCTTGCCCGCCGAGGACCGAAGCGAGGCCGATCTCTGGAGATGCGCCGTTCACGAGGCGGCACATGCCGTCGTGGCTCACGCCGAAGGTTCGGGACGAGTCCAGCGGGTCAGCATCGTTTCCATCGGCAAGCGCGGCGGGGCGACGATGGTGAGCAGCGGCGGAGCCCCGACCCTCGGCAAGGACGGCCTGCAGGCCTTGGTGGTGGCGGCCCTGGCGGGTCGCGCCGGCGAGGCGGAGTTCGGCCTCGGGGCATCGACGGGGTCTCATGACGACCTCGCCCAGGCCACTCGCATCGCCGCCTCGATCAGGGTCTCGTTCGGCTTTGGCGGCACCCTGGTGCATCGCGCCGACATGGACCGGGCCGCATGCCTCTTGGAGCAGGACCGTACCCTGCGCACGGCCGTAGGCCGTGACCTCGACCGTGGCTATGCCGCAGCCCTGGCAAGTGTCCGTGCGAACCGGGATCTGATCGGGGCCCTGGCCACCCTCCTGATGGAGAGACGCGTCGTGGATGGGGCGGACTTCCTGCGTCTCGTCGAGGCCCAGGGAATGGCTCCTGCGCCGGCCGCAGGGATGACGATGGAGGCGAGCCATGGATGAGGCGGTGCTGGCCCTTCTGGGCACCTTCGCGGAGATCGAGCGGGAACTCGGACGCGACGCCTTCGAGGCAGTCGTCGAACGGGCGCGGGTGGCCGTTGCGCACGAGGTCCTGGTCGAGGCCGAACGCAGGGCGCTCAAGGCTCGGCGACGGGCCGAGCCCCCGATCACAGGCGACGGCATCGTCATCCCGTTTCCGGGCTCGGCAAGCGGCGGCCATCCATGACGGCCTGGCATGATCGGCGCCCAGGCGAAAACACGAATCTCGCCAAGGGCATGGGGCAAAACATGAGTTTTTTTGGATTCGGCTGTGGAAAACTTTCGGGGCTGATCGGCGGCCGGGATGACGCGAAAGCCTATTCCCAGGCGACCCAGGGCGTTCAAAACAAAGGATCGAAGGGTCAATCCACGAAGTGCTTGCCAGAGGGCGGGACAAGGATCGTGACCCTTATCCTTCAAGGATGACCAAGGTATTGGCGGCCATTTAACAAGGAATGCAAAGGCAGATCTATTATGTCGTTGATGAATAAGGGAAAATTGGCCGCGACGCTGGCGTAGGTGGCCATCCAAGGGCCGTAAATCCGTGGACTCGCGTTCGGCGCCAGATCGAGTCAGTCATGGATCACCGAGCGGGGGGCAACGCCTCAGCCGCTCCGGAAGAAAGCAGGCGGGACCTCGGCCCCGCAGGCAAGAGAAAGCCCCAGCGATGTGGCGTCGCCAGGGCTCTCAAGAACGTTCGGCCAGTCCCTAACCAGGCAGCACCGGACCATCCGCGTAACCCGAAGGCGCCGAGAGGCGACCCAAGGAGTGACGTGGACGCTAAGCGATCGTCCGGCGGCCGTCAAACCGGCTGCCGGACGGCACCGACGGTCGGGGTGCCCTGCACGGGCGCCACCCGATCCATCAGCGCAACGCCGTCCTCAAGGAAACCGTAACATGTCCAAGACCACCAGGCGCGCCCGCATCGGCGGGCGCGAGAGAGCCGACGCGTGCCTGCAGCTGTCGCTGCCGTTCACGGATCATGTGACGACCGACGACCGGAAGCCCTCCGTTTTCCGGCGCGGGGGCGACCCGCAATACCGGATGCTGTTCACCGTGGCAGGGCGGCGGTACTTCGGCCCCACCCACACCAAGGACCGCAGGGCCGCCATGGCCTTCGCCCGCGCGGCGCATGCCGATGTCGTCAGGGCCCGGGCGCAGATGAAGCTCGCGAAGTGCGTGGCGTACGGGCACCCGACCGTGCAGCCAGCGACGAACGCCTGACATCCTCGGCGGGCCGGACGGTCCCTCACCGGGCGGCACGCCTGGCCCGCCTACGCGAACCCAGCCAAAAGGAACACTTAGATGCATGACCTGAACAGGCGTGCGCCGATGTCGGCGCGCGAGCGGGCCGACCTGTGCCCGAACAAGCTTATCTCGTCCCCCGGCGGCGATGTCTCCTTCCACTTCGACCGGGCCTTCACCCTCGCCGAGGTCTCCGAGCGGCTCGGCATCAGCCTCCGCCAGGTCCAGGCCCACATCGACGACGGCAACCTCGTCGCGGTCAACGTCGGCCGCGGCAGGGACCGTCGGGACCTGCGGATCCTCGACGAGGACCTGGAGGGCTTCGCCAGGCGGAGAAAGACCGGCGTTAGCACGGCCGCGTTCGTGCCGCCCAAGGCGGCGCCGCACAGAAAGGCCGATCCCGAGCCGGTTGGCTATGCCGCCAGGCGTGCCGCCCGCCTCGCGGCGAAGCGAGGCCTCTCCGAGAACTAAGGGATGCGACCGCGGGGCGCTGCGCTCCGTCCTCCCCCTGCAGGCTCGCATGACGAGGCGAGCTCTCACAGCACACAAGGGAATTCTACAATGGCTGAGCGTTTCAACATTTGGAAGCCGAAGACGTCGAAGTTCTTCTACTGTCGCTTCACCGTCGGCGGCCACATCTTCCGCGGGTCCACGAAGAAGACCAGCCGTGCGGAGGCCATTGCCTTCGTGAAGGAATGGAAGCGGATCGAGGTCCGCAAGTACGAAGACACTGATGGGTCCGCGGGTGCCAACCTGACCCTGCTGCCCGCCGTCGAAAGGTACGTGCAGGAGTTCACGGGGACCGCCAAGCGGCTCGCCGTGCTGGAGAGACAGCTGGACTGGCTGGTGGACGAGATTGGCCCGGGAACCAGGCTCGTCGACATCGACAATAACCTCGTGGCCAAGCTGTGTGCCCGTCGGGCGGGCATGTACCGGTATGGCCGGGCGTCGGCCGGCAAGGTGTCGAGCTGCACCGTGGGGCATGAGGTCGTGACGCCGCTTAGCGGCGTCATGTGGCGCGCCAAGCGGATGTGGGGGGTGAGTCTGCCCCATATGCCGGACTTCGGCATGCACGTGAAGCGGCCGGATCCGAGGGAGCGCGAGCTCTCTCTCCAGGAGGAGTTCAGGATCATGAGGTTTGCCGGTGACTACAGGGACATCCTGGAGTTTGCCCTGCTGAGCGGCCTCCGCCGTGCCGAGTTGCCCATCAAGTGGAACAATGTGCTGTGGGAGCTCAATCGGATCAGGGTCAAGGTCAAGGGCGGCATGACCCACGAGGTGCTGATTACCCCTGGTATCCGTCGCCTCTTGGAAGCGAACCGCGGCAGGCATGACACACACGTGTTCACCGTGCGAAAGGAAGGCCTGCGGTACGGCGAGAACCTGCCGGAGCGCCCGGCCGGATCCGGCATCCCTATCGAGGACGAGATGCTCTTCAGCGCGTTCCGTCACTTCCGCCGGAAGTCGGGGGTGACGAACCTGACCATCCACGATCTGCGGCGGACCGCTGGGTCGAGGAAGTACCGCTCCACGGGTGACATTGGCTTGGTCGCGCAGTTCCTTGGGCACAGGGACATCAAGATCACTCGCAAGCACTACGTTCATATCAAGCTTAACGACGTGAGTAACCGCATCATCGCCGCCGAGGCGCTGGAATTGGCTACGAGGGATCGGGTCCGCGAGCAACTCGCTGAATAAACCACACGCCAAGCTCGAATATGAGGCCACCCCCAGGGTGGCCTTTTTTGTTTGACGGCGCTTATTCTCGGCCGTTGATGCCCCGATGTGCCGCCTGATCCAGTTCCTCAGGCGTTCACCTGGGCACGATCTCGGAATAGCTTCGAGGTAGCCACCGCCAGGTGTTTCGATCTAGTTCATGGAACTGGCCTTGGAAGACGGTGAAGATGCGTTCACCAGGAAAGTCTCCGGCAACTGCGTCGAGCCCGTAAGGCAGTTCACCGTTGCCGGGAACGAACACCGCCGGACCGGTGAAGCTGAAGATTCCGAGAGATCTCGGGTGAGAGAGATACCATTCGTTGTGGCCACCGGCGCGGCCCATCATACTTTGCTCGCAGGTTGCTACGCTCGCGACCGAACCCATCCCTGAACTCCCGTCCCGCCCGTTGCTGCCAGCATCCGAGCTGTGAACCGTGATGATTTGGCTGAGCGGCTGCAGGTCGACGACAATCCCGACGCTGCCACACGCGGCCGCCTTGCTGGGATCAGCCAGGTGTGTGGGGCCGACATCGGTACTGACGACCGTCGAGTAGCACATCTCCCATTGGAGATTGGCGAGGGCATCGTGCAAGTCTCGCGGATACCCGCTTTCGTGCCGGGACATCGGTGTGTTGAAGTGGACGAGCAAGGCCTCTCGCCGCCGCAGCACGTCGCGAACATCGTCAATCATGGTCAGCCTCATCCAACCGGTAGCTACGCCCGCCGCAGTTGGCCAAGCCAAACGCCATCCCGCACTGGCCTCGCAGGTTTGACGAATGTTTGACGATGTACCTTCCGACACGCTCCGAATGGTGCAGATCCGGTGCTAACGGAATAGAGGTGGTAGACACTGGCCCTGTCTGCACGACATAAAATTCGAACATCATATCAATGGTTTAGTAGGGCGGAGGGGGGGGTCACTTCGATCTATCGCAAGGCGGATCAAACACCGTGAGGATTTGCGAAGCCAGTAATTAGGCCCTCAATTTCTCAAGTTAGAACAATGACTTGCCAAAAAGTTTGACGATTTGTTTGAGCCTTTCCGTGCCGTTTGATTCTGTTTTGTTCTACTGCGGCCTTCGCCGGCGCAAATAGGGATGGTTGTGCGAATCGACTGCACGGCCGATCAGACGGTGGCAATCTTCCGACGACGTGGGGTCAGGGCCTGTGTCTCGCGAACCGGGCTGCCATCGAGCGGCGGCAGCATGACCTTGGCCACCGCGGCCTCAGCTGCCTTCATGTCTGGCCCTTCGCTGTAACGACCCAGCGTCAAACCGGATCGCTTATGACCGACGATGGCGGCGATGAGGTCGCCTGACGAGCCCGCGCGCTCTGCCTTGGTGATGAACCAGCGCCGAAACGAATGAAAATTGACCAGGCTTCGACGCTTGCCCAACACTTCGTCGCTGACCCCGACGGTCTTCCGATAGCGGGTGAAGTGCTTCGAATACGTGGACGAACGCTCCCGGAGTGATTTCGGGTTCTTTGGGCCAGGCCATTCCGGGAAGAACTCATCCTCGGGTCTATGTCTGTTCGCCCTTCGCGCCACGATCTCGCGCAGGTCGGGATGGATCGGAACGTCCCTGGCCCTACCCTCCTTCTTCTGCGGCTTGAACGTGAACCACCCGTCGGCGCTGTCGCCGACGCGCAGGTCGATCACCGCGTCGAGCCGAGCGCCAGTCAAGGCCGCGACCATCATGACGTCGAGCATGGCAGGGTCCTGGGTGCCCATTAGCAGCCTCTGAACCTCCGTATCCGTAAATGCCCTCTCTTCCTCTCCGTGGACCACTGATGGCCTTGGTAGAGCCAGCCCCTGGAATGGGTTCGTCTTCACCTTCATCCGGAGAAGCATCCACTTCCAGAAATGGCCCAGGCGCCCGAGGTACTTGGCGTTGGTCGCCCAGCTTAGGCCGGTGAACCTGGGCATTTCATCCATGAAGCGGACGGCGGTGAGCTGGTCGATGTTCTCCAGGTAGGGCGGGATGTCCTTCTGGTGGCACCAGTCCAGGAGGATCTTTAGAGCCCTCGGGTCGTCCGTCTTGGACCGGTCCTTGATTACGAGCGTCTGCATGTACGCGTCATGGTGGAGCGTGATCGGGGTCGCGGTACCATGCACGACCGACGAAAACAGCGCGGCCGCCTCCTTCGCCTCCGGGCTGGGCAGGTCGACCTCGACCCAGCCCTCCTCCTCGTCGAAATAGCGGATGGTACGCGCGTTCGTCATCTCGATCTCCGCGCGGCGCTCGGCGATGTCCTTGGAGTAGAAGTCATAGGCGTTGTCGCCGGGCTTCCCCGCCGTCGCGAGCGTCTGGGCCCAGCCTACCGCCTCCTGAAGAACGGAACCCTTGTTGCCGCCCTGGACCTCCCATGCCTTCGCGATCCGGGCGTGGAAGTCCCTGACGATGGGCACCTTCAGGACGTTGGCCGAGAGGAGCGACTTCGTCCCGAGCGCCTTCTTCAGGCGTTTTCCCAGATGCTGATGCAGGGGCGCCGGCACCCCCATCGAGACACGATAGTAGCTGTCGTGCAGTTCGAGATAGGCGTTCTTGGGATCAGGCTTACGTGGCATGAAGAAATCACCGCGGCAGGGGCATTTGTCCCCGATTTGTCCCCGGGGTTTGGCCCCGCAAGCCGCAGCTATTCAGATACTTAGATGGTTAACAACGGGTTAGGGTTCCGCGATGGACATTCCCTCCGTCTCCGCCAGATACCCTTAAACCGCTGATATAGCTGGTTTTTTCCTC
>NZ_PDHT01000118.1:0-1311 GCF_002917135.1 Methylobacterium sp. V23 | reverse complement strand
GGGCAGATCACAGCGTCTGGACCGGGTGCTGCCGGTCCACAGGGGGACGCGCAAAACAAGGCTGCTCCAGCAGGCTCCACGGCTACCGCATCGGGACCTGCGAAGGTTGCGTCTGCTGCAGCACCAGCCGCTCCGGCGGTGCCCAAGCCTTCTGCCGAGAACGTGCAGCAGATCGAGAACGCAGCTGGCGCCAACGACATTCAGGGCTGCCGAGCAGTTGCGCAGACGATGCGGCGGGCAGGCGTCGTCATGCCGGGGCCGCTCCTGGCTCTCGCTGCGATGTCTCCCAAGCTTCTGGAAGCTGCCTCACATCCTTGAAGACGCCCACCCCCTTTTCGGAAACGCCGTCTCCTCAATCAGGGAGCCTCTCTCATCACGCAGGATCACACCATGACGCGCCGTTCCACTCCGCCTTGGCTAGTTCCCGCTCTGCTCGGGTCCGCTGCTGCTCTTGGTGCATCCGCGCTCTATGCGGTCTCAAAGGCCCGCGAAGCCGAACGACGTACACCACCCATCGGCGACTTCATGACCGTGGATGGTGTCCGCCTGCACTACATCGTTCGCGGTCACGGTCAGCCCTTGGTGCTGATTCACGGCAACGGCACCATGATCCAGGACTTCCTGGTCAGCGGGATCGTCGACGAACTCGCCAAGCGCTACCGCGTGATCATCTTCGACCGGCCGGGCTATGGCTACAGCAGCAGACCCCGAGGGCTCTGGACCCCGCGGGCGCATGCGACTTTGTACGAAAAGGCGCTACAGAGGCTCGGCGTCTCGAAAGCTGTGGTCCTCGGACACTCCTGGGGCAGCCTTGTCGCCGTGTCCTTGGCGCTGCAAGCCCCCGGTCTTGTGCGCAGCCTCGTCCTGGCTTCGGGCTACTACTACCCGACGCTGCGCGCCGACGTGATCCTGGCTTCACCACCAGCGATCCCGGGCATCGGCGACGTTCTACGCTACACCGTATCGCCGCTCGTTGGGCGTGCACTGATGCCAGGCATGATCAAGGGGATGTTCGCGCCCGCTCCCGTGCCGGAGCGATTTGATCGGGAGTTCCCCAAGGAGATGATGCTGCGACCCCTACAGCTGCGAGCCTCAGCGGAGGACGCGGCTCTGATGACGCCTGTGACGGTCGAACTGCAGGAGCACTACCCCGAACTCAAGCTGCCCATCGTGATCATCGCAGGAGCCGACGATCAAATAGCAGATGTCGGACGTCAATCAGAGCGATTGCATCACGCCTTGCCGCAGAGCGAATTCATCGTCGTGCCAGGCATGGGCCACATGATCCATCATCTCGCGCCAAAGCGTGTC
>NZ_PDHT01000117.1:0-1322 GCF_002917135.1 Methylobacterium sp. V23 | reverse complement strand
CAGCGTAGTCTTCACGACTCCTCAACCATGCGGCGTCACGATGGGGGGATGCTGAACCTCTCCCCTCCTCGTGCCATCACGTTTCTCGTCTCGCTCGTGTTGATCGGGCTCGCTGTTGCCAGCCTCTACCTTCGCATCCCCACGATCGGTGCCACCGTGGTGAAGTTCCGGACGTGGTTCTTCGTCGGCGCATACGTGGTGTTGGTACTTGGCGTTGTTTCGAGAAGCCTTTGATCGCCACCAAGCATTCGGCCTCTTCCGAAACGGATCACATCGTCGCAGAAGCCGCCGCCCGACCCTGAACCTACCTCTGGATCTTGCTGTTACTGACACAGATCAGGCATGCTGGATGCGTGAGGTTATTCCCGTCTGATGCCAACGGTTTTCTTGGACTGCGACGGCGTACTTGCTGACTTCGATGCCGGCGCATCCCAAGCCTTTGGGATGCCACCGGAGCAATTCGAGCGCCGCTTTGGCCTCAAGCGGTTCTGGGGCAAGCTCGCCTCGCTCGACAGCTTCTTCGGCGAGCTTCCGCTGCTGCCAGACGCGATGGAGCTGTACGAGGCCGTTCAGCACCTGAAGCCTGTTATTTTGACCGGTCTGCCGCGCGGGAACTGGGCTGAACCGCAGAAGCGTCTCTGGGCAGAACGTCACTTCCCTGGCGTCGAAGTGATCACTACAAGCGCTGCGTTAAAGCGGGAACATTGCCGCCCTGGCGACGCGCTGGTGGATGACCGGGAGAAGTACCGGCATCTGTGGGAACAGGCGGGAGGCCTCTTCATCCATCATCGCGATGCGCAAGGATCGATTAAGGAATTGCGCAAACACGCGTTCATCTAGGGCGAATGCTGCATCTGTGTTGAAGCCTAACTAGACATAGATAGCCTGTGCGCCATATGATGCTGTTCCGCTGCCGGCGCGTTTTGCGCCGCTGAGCATGTAATTTTAGGATCTTTCCATACATGAAGCGCCGTAGCGCGCGACCGTTCACGGTCGAAATCAAGCATACCCGTACTTCCTGCGTTTCGCTCATCGATGCCACGGCCCGTACTCGGACAAGCCAGAATGTCTGGGGTGGAGAGCTGACTGCTGCGGCGAACGCGACCGCTGAGGTTGAGCCGACACATGGGCCGCGCGCCGAGCCTGCCCGGGTTGAAGCGCCTGCCCGGCGAGTGCTGCCGAGCCTTGTGCCGATGTTCGCCATGCCCATTGAGCCAGCAGACTCTGCGGTGCGTAAAGCTCCTGCTGAGGAGCGGCTGCCGCGGGTGCGTCGGGTGAAGGTGCCTGCCAAGCGTACGAAGATCTCGGCAATGGCTGATGAA
>NZ_PDHT01000116.1:0-1333 GCF_002917135.1 Methylobacterium sp. V23 | reverse complement strand
GGTACTCGAAGGCGTTGGCGGTGTTGATGTGGCCCGAGACGTAGGGGGTCGGGATATCGTTGGCGTAGGCACTTGGGGTGCGCTGCGCCGTGATCGTGAGAATACCATCTGAAGCGTCAGTCGCGTCTGCCTTGATGGAGAAAGGGTCAATTCTGGGCTTGATGCCCGTCGACGTGACGTAGTTCGCGTCAACCCAGGTTTGGCTCTGATGCAGGTTGGTCTGCGTCCGGTCTCCCCAGGGCAAAGTGGTCATGTAGCCGGGGCTACCCGCGCCATTAAGGCTGGTTCGATTGAACTCATCGGAGAAGGTCAAAGTCATGCCGGCGCGCGGCGGGACGGGAGTGGGCATGGCCAGGGTTCTCGGGAAAGTGCGAAATGCTGCTAGGGGCGACAGGCGTCTCACTAATCCAGCCAAAAGGCGATTTTAGGGCTGGCTGTGCGTCTCAATCCGTTGAGACTGCGATGGAAGTGCACTAGTACTACTGTGTCAAAAAATTTGGATGTAGGATTTGTGATTCGATCTCGTAATGGAGCGAGGCATGGATCGCATGAACTCTCCGCTGGGTGCCGACCCGTTGCGTTTGACGAGCTATCTGGAGGCTTTGTCCGGCGTCCTGGGTCATGCTGATCGGATCGCGCCGCTGAAGGCCTACTGCACGGGTCTCCTCCTGCCGGGCACTCGCAAGAGCATCGAGCCGATGGCGGCCCGGATCGCGCCGGCGCGTGTCCAAGCGACCCATTAGGCGCTGCATCACTTCGTGGCCAAGGGCGAATGCGGACGACGCTTTGCTGGCCCGGGTACGCAGCGAGGTCCTGCCGGTGATCGAGCGTCAGGCTTCGATCCAGGCCTGGATCGTCGATGACACCGGCTTTCCCAAGAAAGGCCGTCACTCGGTTGGGGTGGGACGGCGATACTGCGGTCAGATCGGCAAGCAGGACAACTGTCAGGTTGCCGTGACCCTCTCGGTGGCCAACACCCAGGCCAGTCTGCCGGTGGGCGTATCGCCTCTACCTGCCGGAAGCCTGGACCCAGGATGCCGAGCGGCGCAGCAAGGCCGGCGTGCCCGAGGTGATCGGCTTCCAGACCAAGCCAGAGATCGCGCTGGATCAGATCCGAGCAGCCTTGGCCGATGGAGTGGCGCCCGGCCTCGTTCTGGCAGATGCCGGATACGGGATCGATACGGCCTTCCGTACGGCGCTGACGGCTTTGGGCTTGCGCTACAGTCTGGGTGTTCAGTCCTCGACGAGCCTGCGGGCCCCAGGATATGAGAGCTGCCCTATGTGGGCTCGTCAGGCGTGCACCTCCGTGGCTGGGATCCGATCGCGAGACACG
>NZ_PDHT01000115.1:0-1419 GCF_002917135.1 Methylobacterium sp. V23 | reverse complement strand
CCCGAACATAACTTTCATCCTGAGGTAGCCATTCATCCATGATATGGCGAGAACCAAGTTCATTTTCTACAACATCATAAAGGCCGCCTTTAGAACATAAAATCATAGATATCCAATTGGCCTCTAGCTTAGCCATTTCTTCTGAATATCCCATATATTTTTTTAAGTCACGAATGTATGTCCTGCGTCTTGAGTATTCTTCATTTTTCCATCTTTGCCCTACCGTATAGAGAAAATTGACAATGTTATGCAACCGTAATTCGTTATTTCCATTACAATCAATAATGTTTTTTACATGAGAGTCATTCAATATTGGCAGGTAAACACTATTATCACCAAAATTAATGGATTGCACTAAATCATCACCTTCGGGAAAGATTTCAACCTGGCCGTTAATAATGAATGAAATTTTTTTAGTCATACGTATCCTCCAAGCCTGAATTGATCTTTATCCCATCAAATAAATAAAGCCTCTCGTAAGAGAGGCTTTATGCTGACAAACCCTGTACTACCTGATGAACAGGCGTGGGGGAGTTTTACTCAACGGTCAAAATACGCGTGGTATTGGTTGAACCGACGGTGCTCATGACATCGCCCTGGGTCACGATAACCAGGTCGCCGGAAACCAGATACCCTTTATCGCGCAGCAGATTAACAGCTTCATGTGCCGCGACAACGCCATCAGCCGCGCTATCAAAATGCACCGGCGTTACTCCGCGATAGAGCGCGGTCAGGTTCAGCGTGCGTTCATGGCGCGACATGGCGAAAATCGGCAGGCCGGAGCTGATACGGGAAGTCATTAGCGCGGTACGACCGGATTCCGTCATGGTGATGATCGCGGTAACGCCTTTCAGATGGTTTGCCGCATACATCGCAGACATGGCAATGGCTTCTTCAACGTTGTCGAACTGCACGTCGAGACGGTGTTTAGACACATTGATGCTGGGGATTTTTTCTGCGCCCAGGCAGACGCGCGCCATTGCGGCAACGGTTTCAGAAGGATACTGACCGGCTGCGGTTTCGGCAGACAGCATAACCGCATCCGTGCCATCCAGGACGGCGTTCGCCACGTCCATCACTTCCGCACGGGTCGGCATCGGGTTGGTGATCATCGACTCCATCATTTGCGTTGCGGTGATGACTGCGCGGTTTAGCTGACGCGCACGGCGAATCAGCGCTTTCTGGATACCAACCAGCTCCGGATCGCCGATTTCAACGCCCAGATCGCCACGTGCGACCATCACAACGTCAGAGGCCAGAATGATATCGAATTCCTGCAGCCCGGGGGATCCACTAGTTCTAGAGCGGCCGCCACCGCGGTGGAGCTCCAGCTTTTGTTCCCTTTAGTGAGGGTTAATTGCGCGCTTGGCGTAATCATGGTCATAGCTGTTTCCTGTGTGAAATTGTTAGATCGGAACA
>NZ_PDHT01000114.1:0-1447 GCF_002917135.1 Methylobacterium sp. V23 | reverse complement strand
CGGGTGACGACACCTACCTGGTCGACAACGCTGGCGACGTGGTCACCGAGATGGCCAACGAGGGCACGGACACGGTGCGCACCAGCCTGGCCAGCTACACACTGAAGGGCAACGTCGAGAACCTGGTCTACACCGGCACGGGTAAGTTTGCCGGCACGGGCAACAGCCTCGACAATGCGATCGCGGGTGGGTCGGGCAACGACGTGCTGACGGGCGGCGCAGGCAACGACACGCTCAGCGGCGGGGCCGGTCACGACAAGCTCAGCGGCGGGTTTGGCAACGACGTGCTCTGGGGCGGGTCGGGCAACGACACGCTGATGGGGGCGGACGGTGCCGACACCTTCGCGTTCCGGAGCGGCGACAGCGGCACCACCTTCATCTCGGACTTCCAGCTTGGCACGGACAAGCTCGATCTGAGTGGGCTCGGGCTGACCAGCTTCGCGGAGGTGCAGGCGCATGCGGCGATGAGCAAGCAGGGCAGCCTCGTACTCAGCCTCGGCAGCGAGACCATCACCCTGCAGAACGTCAAGCTCAGCCAGTTGACCGAGCGTGATGTCGTCTTGAACAAGCCCACTCCCGTAATCCCCGTCAACCATGCGCCTGTGGTGGCAGGAACGAACCTGGTCACGACGAACGAGGATGCGGCCTCGGCCGCGGTGGCGATCAACGCCACGGACCTGGACGGGGACAAGCTCAGCTATGCTGTGAAGACCGGGGCAAGCCCCAGCCTGGGCAGCGTCAGCTTCGACCCGGAGGCGGGCAGCTTCGTCTACACGCCAGCCGCCAACACCAGCGGCTCGGACCACTTCACCATCGTGGTCTCGGATGGCCACGGCGGCAGCGTCGAGCAGGCGGTCTCCGTCACTATCAACCCCGTCAACCATGCGCCTGTGGCGGCTGGAACGAACCTGGTGACGACGAACGAGGATGCGGCCTCGGCCGCGGTGGCGATCAACGCCACGGACCTGGATGGAGACAAGCTCAGCTATGCTGTGAAGACCGGGGCAAGCCCCAGCCTGGGCAGCGTCAGCTTCGACCCGGAGGCGGGCAGCTTCGTCTACACGCCAGCCGCCAACACCAGCGGCTCGGACCACTTCACCATCGTGGTCTCGGATGGCCATGGCGGCAGTGTCGAGCAGGCCGTCTCCGTCACCATCAACCCCCTCGCCGATATACCGCGGCCTGCTCCTGCTCCTGCCATGGGGCTGGTTCTAACGGGCACCGCAGAGGGTGATCGCTTGCTGGGCGGCGTCGGCCACGACACGCTGGACGGTGGCGCAGGCGCTGACACCATGCTGGGTGGGACGGGTGACGACACCTACATCGTCGACCACGTCGGTGATGTGGTCAGCGAGATGGCCAATGGCGGCATCGACACGGTGCGCACCAGCCTGGCCACCTACACGCTCAAGGGCAACGTCGAGAACCTGGTCTACACCGGCACAGA
>NZ_PDHT01000113.1:0-1455 GCF_002917135.1 Methylobacterium sp. V23 | reverse complement strand
ACAGATGGGGTGATTGGGGTCCTGCCGCGGATCCGCTGAAGGCGGCTGCTCCTATCGAGATGTGAGATCGTGGTCGACGTCGGATCGCCACAGCATCAGGAAGGAGCAGCCATGACCTACTTTGCCGGACTCGACGTCTCCCTGGAAGAGACGGCGATCTGTGTGGTCGATGAGACGGGTCGGATCATCAAGGAGCTGCGAGCAGCAAGCGAGCCCTCCGATCTCATCGCTGCCCTGACGGGGCTTGGCCTGCCCCTGGAGCGTGTCGGCCTGGAAGCGTGTTCGCTGACGGCCTAGCTGCACGACGAACTGCGCGCTGCGGGTCTACCGGCGATCTGCATCGAGACACGGTCTGCCAACGCGGCCATGAAGACGATGCCCAACAAGACCGACCGCAACGATGCCCGTGCGCTCGCCCAGATCATGCGGACAGGCTGGTTCCGGCAGGTTCACGTCAAGTCGCGTCAGTCCCGGCTCTGGCGTTCGCTGCTGGTGGCGCGGCGCACCGTGCTCAACGAGATGCGCGCCATCGAGAACGTGGTGCGGGCGATCCTGCGCGAGGGCGGGATCAAGCTCGGCACCCCGGCCCGCGCCGCCTGTGCCGGGCGCGTGCGAGAGTTGGCCGGCGACGATCCCCTGATCCTACCGCTCATCACGCCCCTGCTGGCGATCCTGGCGACCATGCTGGAGCAACTCGACCGGCTGACCCGTCAGGTTCTCGTCATCGTGCGGGACGAGGTGGTCTGCCGGCGGCTGATGAGCGTGCCGGGCGTCGGCCCGATCACCGCGCTGGCCTTCCGCGCCACCATCGACCGGCCGGAGCGGTTCCGACACTCCCGGGACGTGGGTGCTCACCTTGGCCTGACGCCATCCCGCTACCAGTCAGGCAAGACCGACATCCAGGGCAAGGTCAGCCGCTGCGGCGACGAACTCGCTCGCACCGCGCTCTACGAGGCGGCGCACTCTCTGCTGACGCGTAGCCGCAAATGGTCGAGCCTGCGCGCCTGGGGAATGCAGATCGCCAAGCATCGTGGCATGGCACGGGCTCGCGTGGCCGTCGCGCGCAAGCTCGCCGTCGTTCTGCACCGGATGTGGAGCGACGGGACCGAGTTCCACTTTGGCAAGGAGCCGGCGCCGGCCATCGCGGCCGCCGCCTAACCCAGACACGCCTGCCCCCTCGAACGGAACGACGGCAGGCCAGACTTCACCCGCGAGGGTGATCCGGATCGTCCCCGTGGGGACGATGGGCGAGGCGATCTCGTTGAGAGTCCCGAACCGGTCCGCGTCAGCAGACCAGGTCGTGAAACAGATTGAGACGCCTCGCTCTCCTGACCCCATCATGCGGCGGCCTCGCGCCGACCGCGAAGAGAAGCGCGTGACCCGCGGGAGCGACACACTGGGACAAGGAACATCGATGAGGAGATGCTTGCCTCACGAACCCCAATCAGAGAGGAC
>NZ_PDHT01000112.1:0-1518 GCF_002917135.1 Methylobacterium sp. V23 | reverse complement strand
GCAGCACCGGTCCGGCCCCATCGCGATCCTGCACGTCGGCGGGCTGTGGGTCGAGCACAAGAGCGCGCCCGTCCGTGTCGACCAGGGCCTGACGCTTGCGGCCTTTGATCTTCTTTCCGGCGTCGTAGCCCCGCGGGCCACCGCTCTCGGTGGTCTTCACGCTCTGGCTATCGAGTACCGCGGCGGTAGGTGAGGCATGCCGACCAGCCCGCTCGCGGTCCACCATGACAAGGTGATGGTTGATCCGGCCGAACAGCCCGTCGTCGCGCCAGCGCGCGAAGTCGCCGAACGTCGTGCTGCGTGGAGGCAGGTCCTTCGGGATCAGCCGCGAGGCGATACCGCCTCGCAGCACATAGAAGATGGCGTTCAGGACCTCCCGCGTCGTCCAGACTGGCGGGCGGCCACATGGCGCCGGCTCCGGCATCAGAGGTGCGATCACCGCCCACTCGGCATCTGTCAGGTCGGTTTCATAGCGCAGGCCCGCACGGCTATGCTGCCGCCGGGTGGTCGGGGTCCACATGGCAGATCCAGGTCAGGTTTCAGCACCCTCTTGGAATCACTGCCATCCCGGCCACTCAACCCTGCCTCAGACCCTTATCGGACCGGCTCTTAGGGTTCTACGCCATCCTCGTCGAACGGCTCGCGGGTAATCTCTTCCTCGAAAGCATCGGCTATATCTTCTTGCTCAGGATCTGGGATCGAGTCCTGCGTCACTGATTGCTCTGCGTCAGCCGAGGGATTGTCTCTGTCTGTGGACCCGTCGCCCGCCGCAGAGGAGGGCGCCTCAGGCGCAGCACTCCGCGACCTGCCTAAGCCCAGATCACGCGCGAGCTGCGAGCGCTGGGCTGAGTAGGCCGAGGCGGTCATCGGGTAATCGACAGGAAGGCCCCACTTGGCCCGGTAGGCCTCCGGTGTGAGGCCGAGCCGGGCGAGGTGCCGGCGCAGCGTCTTGTACGCCTTGTCGTCCTCGAAGCTGATCAAACCGTTAGGCTGGATTGAGCGCCAGATCTCAGCCGACGTCAGCACGCGCTGCTGCTCAGCGGGCTGGGCATTCTTGGATGTGAGCCCCTGAAGGCTCGCATGAACGCCCCTAATCAACCCCGGAAGTTCGGCGGCCGGGAGATGATTGCCTGCGGCAAAGGCCGTGACGATCTGCGTGGTGAGCTCTACCAGATCGTCCTGTTCGCCAGCTTCGATGGCCATCCGTGCTCCTTGAGACCTGAACCTCACGAGGGTCAGGTATCACGGAAACCAGGGCTATCAAGTCACCAGAGGGCCCGAGGAAGCCGACGCTTGCAGCGCTCGCCCGGCTTCAAGGTGGCGACCTGCTGCGTCCGCCGTGCGGAACGTACCTGCGGCGCGAAAGAAAGCGCGACTGCGGTGGCATCAGCTTCAGCAATAGCGTCAACAACCGAAGGGGCGACTTGCTGTTGCGCCTGTGCTTTGTCTGCGACCAGCATAGCTTCATCAGCCATTGCCGAGATCTTCGTACGCTTGGCAGGCACCTTCACCCGACGC
>NZ_PDHT01000111.1:0-1542 GCF_002917135.1 Methylobacterium sp. V23 | reverse complement strand
ATCGGCCACGCTCTGGCCCTGTGAGATCAGCACATCCGCCTGCCGCAACTTGGCAACGATCTCCTCAGGTTTCGGGTGCTTTGCCATCTCGTCCGTCCTCCAGGCTCAAAAGCCATATGTGGAACGGCCCTGCGGACAAGAGCGCTCAGCAACAAATCCCCCACCGCGAACGGTGCAGTCATATGTCCGGCCTTTGGGCGCGGTCATAGACCGCTGGCCTCGATGGAGTCCGCGAGGTGAGCGGCAGATCATACCAGCGCGCTCGGAGGCGCATCGGCTTTGGAGGCCTGTCTCACTTCGGGGTGACGTCCCGTGGGGTCTCATCGCTGCTGTTGCACACCTTGTCCCTGCCCGGCAGCGGTCCGCCGGTCAGCTCTGTCTAGTCTCTTCCGTCAGGCGCCCATTGTGCTCGATGCGGCGAGACCAGGATTCCGATAATGGCTACCCTTCGTGAGGAGAGCCCAGACGATGCGCGCCGTCTTGTTGGCCAGCGCAACGGCGGCGACCTTCGGAGGACGACGCGACAGGATCGCCTGCAACCACGGTGAAGCTTTCCCGCCATTGCGCGCGTGACGCAGTACCGTGGTCGCGCCCAGGATCAGCAAGGTTCGCAAGGTCGGATTGCCCATCTTTGAGATCCGGCCCAGACGCTCTTTGCCTCCGCTGGAATGAGCGCGCGGTGTCAGGCCAAGCCAGGCTGCGAAGTGCCGTCCGGAGACGAACCCACTCGGATCGGGGACGAGGGCTTTCAGCGACGCTGCCGAGATGGGTCCAATACCAGGGACCGCCGTCAGCCTCCGGAGGTCCGCGTCCTCCCGTGACCGGGCCACGATCTCGCGGTCCAAGCGGTGAAGGCGTTCGGTCAACGCTTCGATGTGATCGGACAGATCCACAAGGACCTGCCGCGCGATGACCGGAAGCCGCGCATCGTCAGGGTCTCGGACAATCCCGATCAGACCCGCCACTCGGCTGACCCCCGTGCCGCTCACGATGCCCAACTCCGATAGGTGAGCCCGCAACGCGTTAATCGCTTGGTTCCGCTGGCGTACGAGCAGGTCACGTGTCTTCAACACCATGGCGGCGGCCTGCTGCTCGGCTGTCTTGACCGGCACAAAGCGCATCGTTGGACGGCTCACCGCCTCACAGATCGCTTCTGCATCGCCGGCATCGGTCTTGCCGCGCTTCACGTAAGGCTTGACGTAGTTCGGCGGCATAAGGCGCACCTGATGGCCAAGCCTCGCAATCTCACGCGCCCAGAAGTGAGCACCGCCGCATGCCTCCATCCCCACGAGGCAGGATGGCAACTTGGAGAAGAATGTCAGCACCTGCGAGCGGCGCAATTGCCGTCTCACCACCACGGCGCCCTCCGAGGTGATCGCGTGCACCTGAAAGATCTGCTTAGCCAGATCGAGGCCGACAACGTGAATCTCAGACATTTCGGTTCCTCCGCGTTCGAGAACTGATCCGGATTGAAAAACCAGATCAGCACTGCCGCAAGCAGGGCCGTTCCACACCATCATACCAAAGGGCGGACCACTTCAA
>NZ_PDHT01000110.1:0-1568 GCF_002917135.1 Methylobacterium sp. V23 | reverse complement strand
ACTGCCGCAAGCAGGGCCGTTCCACACCATCATACCAAAGGGCGGACCACTTCAATGGGGGCGGATCACTGGGAAAGTCCGCTTCCCGGTAGCTTAATGGACAGGGACCTAAGACTGGAGCGAATTATCTTGCTAAAAATCCTAATGCTTTAGCTGGTGCCATTCCAAATAAGCTACATCCCATCAGCATAGTTGTTATAAAATTAGCTTCTTTGCGGGTAAATACCGGATAATCCAGAAAATACATTCCTGCTATGAAGAATAATCCACTCAGATATATTACAAAACATACAATGAATGGGATGATCCGTAAGAGCGATATTTTGAAAACAAAATCGCTCCGCCCAAAAGTTTTAAACCCTATCCTAGTATAGCGATACACAGCAAAAAAGTATGTCACCATTGAAATCAACGCGATCGATATCACAATATAATGCACTGATTTGTTATTACTAAAAACAAAAGTATGTAGATTGACCACGAATACCGCTGCCAAGGGCGGAGTTAAGATGTCCCTATATAAATTGTTCGATGTGTTTTTCATAAAGAGGCCTGGCATCGTGTCCAATTTGCGCGCACTTTGATTAACGCCCACTTTCCACCCTTTGCTAACCTTTGAGACATATGTCATCGGGTGGTTGTAGATGCCCGCCCAATTCATCTCACAAAGATGCTGGGCCCAGCATTTTATCCCAGGATATCACGGGGCGCACCGCAGCCAAGGAGAGTACATGCCGAGGTGGTTGGCAGGGCGACGCAGGATCGCGCTGGCCGGGGCCGTGGCTGCTATGATCGGCGCAGCCACGAGCCTCGTGCTCATCCGTGCGCTATTGATCCCGTTTGGATGGGATCCCATGGTGTTGATCGTCATTCAGGCCCTCATTACGAGCCTGCTGATGTATTTCTTCTTTTGGCTGAAGGGATGGGCCAGTAAGTGAGAGCTCCGCCCGATCCAGCCATTGGTCGGACTGGCGGATAACTAACCCAATCCAGTCATTCCAGGCAGTGTCTTCGCGGGCATGCCTCACGAAGGCTACATGCGCATCCGGCGCATAGCTCGGTAATGTCGGGTATCCGATCGTTTTCCCGTCACTCATGCTGAGCCCGATTCAAACGGCCTCAAACCGCTGTGTTTCTGTCGGGAAAATATGACCGGATTTCTATTGCGGATTAAACGCACCTGAATCACTATCCCGACATGCTCGTCGGATATGCCCGCGTCTCCACCCTCGATCAGAACCTCGACCTGCAGCGCGACGCGCTGACACGAGCCGGGTGCGAGCGGCTGTTCGAGGAGAAGAAGTCCGGCAAGGCCGGGACCAAGCGTCCCGAGTTCGAGGCGGCGCTCGCCTACCTTCGACCCACCGACGTGCTCGTCGTCTGGAAGCTCGATCGCCTCGGCCGCTCCCTCGTCGAGATGATGCGGACAATCGACTCCCTGCGCGTGAAGGAGGTTCACTTCCGCTCCCTCACCGAGCAGTTCGACAGCGACACGGCGCACGGACGCTTTGCGCTGCAGATGCACGGTGCCATGGCCGAGTACTTCCTCGACCTCAACCGCGAGCGCA
>NZ_PDHT01000109.1:0-1578 GCF_002917135.1 Methylobacterium sp. V23 | reverse complement strand
GCGGCCGCCTACACCGCCGTGGACCGGGCCGAGAGCGAGATCGCCGCGGCCTGGGCCCTGAACGCGGTGGCGCCAGCACTCCTGGCCGCCGCCACCGCCCGGGCCGGCATCCCCCTCGTGCACGTCTCCACCGACTACGTCTTCGACGGCCGCACCGAGGCCCCCTGCACCCCCGATACGCCGATCGACCCGCAGAGCGTCTACGGCGCCAGCAAGGCGGCCGGCGAAATCGCGGTGCGCAGCGCCAACCCGCGCCACGCCATCCTCCGCACCGCCTGGGTGGCGAGCCCGCACCGGGGCAACTTCGTCAAGACGATGCTGCGGCTCGCCGCCGAGCGCGAGCGCCTCAGCGTGGTCGACGACCAGCACGGCAGCCCGACGAGCGCGGGCGACCTCGCCGCCGGCCTGGCCCAGATCGCCCAGGCGCTGGCCCGCGATCCTACCGCCCCCACGGGCACGCATCACTTCGTCAATACGGGCGCCACCACCTGGTGCGGCTTTGCCCGCGCCATCGTGGCGGGCGCGGCCCGGCGCGGCGCCCGCGCGGTGCCGGTCGAGGCCATTCCCACCAGCGCCTTCCCGACCCCGGCCCGCCGGCCCACGTACTCGGTGCTCTCGACCGCGAGCCTCACGGCCGCCTACGGCCTGAGGCCGCGGCCCTGGGAACGGGCCCTCGACGACATCCTCGACCGGCTGGTCGGCCCCGAACGGACAACGACGGAGACACAGGCATGAAGGGGATCGTTCTGGCCGGCGGCACGGGCACGCGCCTGCACCCGGCCACGCTGTCGATCAACAAGCAGCTGCTGCCGGTCTACGACAAGCCGATGATCTACTACCCGGTCTCGGTGCTGATGCTGGCGGGCATCCGCGAGATCCTGATCATCTCCTCGCCCGAGCACCTGGACAACTACAAGCGCCTGTTCGGCACCGGCGAGCAGTTCGGGCTGTTCTTCAGCTACGCGCTCCAGCCCCGGCCGGAAGGGCTGGCCCAGGCCTTCCTGATCGGGCGCGACTTCGTGGGCGCGGACAGCGTGGCCCTGGTGCTCGGCGACAACCTGTTCTTCGGCTCGGGCATGCGCGAGATGCTGGCCCGGGCGCGCGCCCGCGAGAGCGGCGCCACGGTGTTTGCCTACCACGTCGACGATCCCTCGGCCTACGGCGTGGTGACCCTCGGCCCGGACGGACGGCCCCTGCGCCTGGTCGAGAAGCCGGTGGAGCCCGAGAGCCCCTGGGCGGTGACGGGGCTGTACTTCTACGACAACCAGGTCCTCGACATCGCCGCGGCAGTGACGCCCTCGGCCCGGGGCGAGCTCGAGATCACCAGCGTCAACGAGGCCTATCTCGAGCGCGGGCAGCTGCACGTGGAGCGCATGAGCCGCGGCTATGCCTGGCTCGACACGGGCACCCATGACAGCCTGCTGGAGGCGGCCGAGTTCGTGCGCACGCTCCAGCACCGCCAAGGCCTGCAGGTGGCCTGCCTGGAGGAGATCGCCTACCTGCAGGGCTTCATCGGCAAGGACCAGCTCGTCGCCCGCGGCAAGCTCTTTGCCAAAACCGCCTACGGACAGAACCTCC
>NZ_PDHT01000011.1:0-179127 GCF_002917135.1 Methylobacterium sp. V23 | reverse complement strand
GATGAGCGGCGGATGCGCGGTCTCAGCCTTTGATCGAGCCGATACCTTCACCCGCTCGGAGCAATCCGTGGCGGATTTCCTCATTGAGCATGTTACCTTGAAGGTCGGCGTTAACCCTGGTGCGCCACGAAGGGATCGGTCGCGATCCAGGACGCCCCCCTGCGGACGGGAAACAGCCACAACCTTCACCCGCCTGGCTTCGGCCGTGGCGGGTTTTTCTTGAGTTCAGGCGGCTTGACTGACGCCGGTCTGGCGAATGAGCGCAATGACGCCCTGGGGGTCGTGGCTAATCATGAGCAGGTACAGGCGTAGAGCACCAAGGGGCCTAGAGCGCCCTTGCTCCCAGTCGCGGATCTGACTGACGGTGAACCCGTACTCATAAGCGAAATCGTCCTGGGACAGCTTCAGCTTACGACGGATAGCCCGCACGTCGATCTCGGCAGGGATGTGCAATTTTGCAGGGGCTAGCTCGCCACGAGCGATCCCGATGGCCTCGTTCAGCCCCTCAGCAATCTTGTCGAACGCGCGCTTGCTCATGCTCCTGCCCTCACCTTAACGACCTTCTTGCGGTACTCTGCCACTAAGATCTTACCCAACTCTCCTAGTGCGTTTTTCTCGGCTTTCGACAACGTGGCTTTGTCGCCTTTCGAAAAAACGGTGATTAGAAAGACCGGCAGTTGCGAGCCGGTGTAGAACGTGATCGTTCGATACCCGCCGCTCTTCCCCTTGCCCTTTCCAGCCACGCGGAGCTTGCGGCATCCGCCTGTGCCTTCGATCTCGTCGCCCGCACTTGGATTGCGGGCCAGGAAGTCGACAAGGTCGGCCAACTCCTCGGCCGTCATGCCAGCATCTGCTGCTGCTCGTTGGAAAGATCGCGTTTCGCAGATAGCGTGCATGAACACCTCGCTACGGAGAACACGTAGTTCTGTCAAGCGTTCCCTGGAAGGTGTTTTGGCGTCGCAGGGCAGTGTTTCGGGTAAGTTCGAGTTGAACCCGGCGCGCCATTTAGTCATAGCCCGGCCGCTGTCATGGCGCGCCCGACAGCGGACTCTGGAAACTGGTTTATGTCGCCGCCTCCGGCCGCGCAGATCCTGGGTACCTCGGCATGGTCGAAGCCGAGTAGTGGTTTACACAAAGGCGGGGTGCGTCGCTAAGGACCCTCAAAGGAGGCTTTCGGGCTGGGCAAGCACAAGGCAGAACCAATTCAATTGACTGCCGAGCTACGCCGATGATCCGCCAAACCGAACTTGAATTGCATGAGCGGGCGAAGGCCCTGTTCGAAAAGGAGAACCCTGGCGCTCTATGGCGACTGTCATCAGGGAAGCAACCGCCCATAGGGCAACGCTTCGCCACGCTGATTGAGCGCCAAGAGATGCTTGCCCGCATCCGTGAAGCAATGCGTCAGGAAGGGATGGATCTCGAAGCCGACAGAGTGGATGCGTTGGCTACGGCGTACAGACGAAACACATCCTGGGGTTTCTGAAACTGAGCGACTCCCCCGTTCGAGCATCCTATGTCCCGCTGTATTCCAGCCAGAGGCCTGCCATGAGCATAATACGGCCTCCCAACTATAGAGCCCAGGCAGGCGCCCTCACTGCTCAGGCCAGGAGATGTTCCCGCGATGCTGACGCCCTGGCCAAGGAAGGAAAGATCTCGGAGGCGCGTGAACTTCTTTCTGAGGCTAAACGGTTTCTAGAAGCCGCCGAGGAAATCTACAGACGAATTGCCGATTAATTGAAGGTGCTAACCCATCGGCACATCAGATGACTCGCATCCGGCATGAGATGCTCGCAGAAGAATTGAACAAGGGCGAGGATGAAAGTTAACGTGAGAGGATTAAGCTAAGCCATTCGACCCGGCGGCGGAGGGGGGTGATCAATGGCCATTCACGAAGTGTGGGTTAAGCGGGTCCGCGTGATTGAGGAAACTGCTTGCATCCCCGTTGAGATTGGAAAGGACGAACTCATCGATTTGAGTGTGATTTCCGATGCAGCAGCCACGTTACGGATCGCAAAGCAGAAGGCCATATCGGCCTGCATAGACATGATAGATGATGGGACCTGGGATAAAATCGCGGATGTTAAGGTGCTTGTTGCGGGACCACCGGAGATTGACCGGATAGTTCGCGATGTCGTGCCGGATTGAGGCCCAGGATTACTTGATACCTAAGATCCAGGATCGCCCTTCCCGCCATTAATCACTGACAATCGAGGCCTGTTGCTACTAGCAAGACTGTTATGAAATATTGTTAGATATCTGCGCTTTTGTAAGTCTAAATGCGCACCCATTCGTTCCAGGTCCGCCGCCAATTGTTCGCGCGTTGCTACGTTGGTGTCTTCTAGCCGAAAAACAATCGCTTGCAGAATTGTGGTTGTGCCCAGCATAAAGTCTTCAAATGTTAGGGTTTCGTCATCTACCATGCGTGCTGTCCTGGATTTGTAACTCCTTGGGTTCATGCGTTTAGTGTGCCACTTCGTGGGGCACCATCCGTTTTTGATGACAATCTCGCGAGGATTAAGCTAGATTGTCAGTGAATCTAAATGCAAACTAGCGTCGTGTAACCATTGGTACAATGAAACAAAATCTGTCTTTTTAATATATGCAACAAAAACTATCATTTAGTGGACAATGAATGAGCGTGGCGGCACCGTAGTATTTATCGTTGATTTTCTTGTTGCCGTGACTCTTAGAGAAGAGTTGGTGCAACTAGAGAATTTAGATCATGAATGATTCTACACCCGGCCCGGCAACCAACTACATCGAGATCACCGCTGACATCGTATCGGCCTACGTCTCAAAAAACTCCGTTCCGCCTACCGAACTGGGCGAGCTAATTTCCTCGGTGCACCAGGCACTCAGCGGGTTGAAGAGTCCTGTTGTGCCTGCCGCTGAGGAAGTCGAGAAACCGACTGCTGCCCAGATCAAAAAGTCGATCACGCCGGACGCGCTGATCAGCTTTGAGGACGGCAAGCACTACAAGACGCTGAAGCGTCACCTGACGCTTCACGGCCTTACGCCCAAGACTTACCGAGCCAAGTACGGCCTCTCTCCTGAGTACCCAATGACCGCGCCCAGTTACTCAGCACAACGTGCTGAACTTGCGCGCTCAATTGGGCTCGGACAGCGGCGGAAAGACCAGGCCAAGGCTAAAGCCGCTGTGGTTGATGAGACAGTCTCAGCAGCGCCGGCCGGCGCGAAGCCGAAGAAGGCTGGTCGCCCGCGCAAGGCTGCTGCTAGCGAGTGATGCCGTGGGAGGCGGTGGCACTACGTCGCCGCCTCCGGCTGTGCCGCCGAGTTCCCGAGGTCATGGAACCCGTCGTTCTTCGTCGCGTCGCCCTTGCGCTGCTCCCAGGCCAGCTTGTTGACGAGATCGAGCGCCGAATAAGAGATCGACCCAGGTTGACCCAGTTCCGCCAAATATTGATGGAACGAAACTTGTTAGTTAGCCCGTTGAAGGCTCCGGCTGTTTCAGGTCGGCACATGACAGGTGTTTACTATGATTTCTAGTTTAGCTGTTTGTTTTGTGGGGGAGACCGCTTCGATTGACCCAGCACTTCAAACGACCCTGAAGCAATTATCTACAATCCAGTTGATCTCCGAGGCCGAACTTAAACGGGATGAGCCACGCAGTAAGGCAGCGCTTCTCTCCGTGCAGGAGGCCGAGATCGCATCCGCTGTCGCGCGAGTCACCGCACTGAAGAAGCAGTTGCCAAGCTTGCGGATCGTGGTCGCCATTCAGGCGATGAGTGCAACCAACCTGCGTCAGCTGGTCGAAGCCGGCGCAGATAGCTTCGTCACACGACGTCCATCCTTAGACGACCTTCGTGCCGCGCTCATGCCTCATGGCGAGGACCTACCTTGCGATGGAGAGACTGCCCCAGTTGTAGCGACAGACCCGCTGGATCTTGACCTCACGCGCCGAGAAACAGAGATCCTGCGCCTGCTGAGTTCAGGGTTCAGCAACAAAGAGGTAGCGCGGCGGCTGGATGTCAGCGTCCGCACGGTAGAGTCCCACCGTCTCAACCTACGCCGCAAAACCCAGACGGGACGCCTGAAGGATCTGATTGCGCTCGCCCGCACGCTCAATCTCGCTCCCGTCCTCGATGTAACACCGCCGGAGACGCATCGCTTCGCGGAGCAGGACACCCCAGTAGTTTCCGGGGGTAGTGCTGCGCCAAAACATTGTCGTAAGTGAACAGCCGCTCCGGTTTCATCCTGTCAGAAGCCGAACGGCCAGCGGAGTGTGTAGCTACGGCACACACCCGAACTACCCATTCCGCTGTTTCAGTCGCTGTTGCCCTGAGCCTCGCGCTTCCCTTTAGATGCTCGTCGTCACCATCTGACGGCTCTTGAACCCGTTCACGTCACCGTCTCTGGCACAGCCAGTGACGCGCCGTTGCTGATGAACCCGTCGTTCTTCGTGGCATCGGCGGCTTTCTGTTCGAACGCCTTCTCGCTGACGAACTCGCACGTCGTGGTCGTTCCGGCCTCTGACTGCGAGTAGACGTAGCTCCATAGCTTCATCTTCATCTGCCCACTCTCGGTCGGGAACAGCATCGGCGACTTGATGGTCGCGTAGTCGTGCGCAAGCTCCCATAATCCGCCAATGCCGGGGCGCAGCCAGCCTTGGTAGGTGATGCTCACCCGGACGAGCGAGGCTTCAATCGCCTGGACCTCCATGTTGGTGCGAAGCTTCAGTTCCTTCTCGCTCAGCGGCATCTCGGCCAGGACCTTACGAGCCTGCCCTTTCGGCCCCTGCATCGTGGCCTTGGCCTGGATCTCGGCCGCCTTCCTCCCGAACAAGCTATCCGAGCCGGGCTTCTGCGCGTTGACGATAACCTCCTGAACCGAAGGCATGGCGATAGAGCAGTTCGCCGAGAGGATGTTCTTGCCCTCCTCGAACACGACGCCGCCGCCCTTGGTGTCCGCGCCGGCCACCATCGTGCCGTCCGCCTCGGAGCTAATCCAGAGCCCGCGCTGATTGCACAGCCGGGAAATCAGCTGAAACGGCGTTTCACCGAAGCGGACCTGCACGTTCGTGAAGGGCTCGTCCGCGCCGTCTGGCGGGTTCACGACCTTGAACTTAATCCCGTGCGGCTTCAGCACCGAGTTCGCGATTGCTTCGAGCTTGTAGCCGCGAAACTGACCCGTGCCCTCGTTGATTGACGCTCGCGTGGTCTGCCCACCCTTTGAGTAGCCGTCGATCTGCACGACGTGTCGGTTGGCATCGTAAGCCGCTTGCCGGTTGACGATGTAACCCTCTTGCACGGCCACCTGACCGGCCAAGGCGATATCTACCCGGTCGCCAGGCTTGAGACGCAGATTAGCGACTGCGCTCGGCTCGGCACAGATCAGACGAAAATTGCGGAAGCCGTTTCGATCATCGAATGACTGCGTCATGGCAACCGACAGCCAGTTGTGATAGGTGCCGCCCTCTGTGCGGACCTCGCAGATCAGATCGGGGTCAGACATGGGACGGCTCCTCAGTGGATGCAGCACGGCTGCGTTCGGCCTCGACTTCGGCGAGCGTGAAGTCGCCCTCGCCCCCGGTTGTGAGTTCAGCCATCGCCCCCAGAACCTCGGTCTCTGCGAGGTCGAAAACCTGCGCGCGCACTTGCTCGGGCACACGGCTGGCGATGCGAATGGGGAGGCTCAGAAGCTTGTTGCGGAGCTTCCGGTGCTGAACGGTGACCGCAGCCACTGCGACATCGACCAGCACGACCTTGCCGATCACCACATCGTTCTTCAGTTCGGTTGCGATGGCGAGCGCGCGGTCTTTGCGGGCACGCTCTTGAACTGGATCAAGTTCACCGGATGGTGCGCTTCCCAGAGCTTTGGTCACTGCGCGACGTTCTCGCCAATCCAAGACATCTGCGGAATTGAATTGCCATTCGCGACCACGCTCGCCACGCTCGACAAAGGGGCATCCTAGGCGCACCCAATTGTCTATCGTTGGGAGACTGCGGCCGAAGATCTCCGCGATCTCACAGCGATTTAGGATGCGCCCGCGTGCGTCAGACATAAACAAAAAGTCCTATTTGAAAATTTTGCATCGGGTTAGTTACTGCGCCTCTGCGGACCCGTGTCCCTGGTGGGGGCTTCCAAGGACCCTGGGTTTCATTTCGACGGCAATACAACCCAACCTATGGTGAAGCGACTGTTCACTAAGTCTCGCAACCTCTAAGTAATACCGCCTCGCTACGAACGGCCTCGCTGCAAGCTGAACACAGCTGCAAGGGAGCCTTCCATGATCACCGACATTCACATCCGCCGGATGCTCATCGTGCTGTTTGCTTTTGCAGCGACAACTGGCCCGCTGCTGAAGCAGATGTTGCCCTAGAAACTGTGCGTCGATAGTTGCCAGCCCAGCGACTGCATTTCCTCGATGAGGGCGCGCGTGAAGCTTAGGCTGTGTGCCGAGCTGAGCCACGTGCTCGCGCCTTCTCAAGCTATGTCCGCAGTCATAATGACCGACGCGGTGCCTTGCAGGGCACGGGCGTACAGCTTCTCGCCTGCCGTCTGAGCACCCCAAGTGACGCCGGGCAGGTTGGTAGTGTCGAGGATGTGACCGCGCGTCTCGGTGTTAGCTGGCGCAGTCGCGCTCACCTGCAGCATGACGACCCCCGAACTAGCCTGAAGGGTTGTCGCGGCTGTGGCGATCTGCTGCCATGATGTCGTCAGATCGGCGAAGGTTGTTGCCATAGCGATCCCCCTCCTTCAGTCCTGATAGATTTCGAAGGTGAGGCCGAAGGCTTCGGTGTTGGCGGGCGTGTAGGCTGCGCCTGCCTCGATCACGCAGTAAAAAGCTTTTGTCCCGAAGGCTGGGCTTAAGATGATCTGGCTGCCGATCTGCGGTGTCGCGATGCCCGTGCAGCCGTCAGAGCGTGAGGAGTCCATCGTCACCGTGAGTTTGCCGGCGTAGAAGCGGACCCGGTCACAGGCGAAGGTGCCGCCAGTCCCGGTCGGGGTTGAGTTGAAGACGCCGTTGTCACCCACCGTCAGCGTCGGCACCTCCTCGAAGAAGTGCAAGTGGAAGGTGGCGCCCGTGAGCGACGGGCTGGACTTCCACATGCGGGCGCGGACGAGGTTGATCGGCGCGTTGGCGATGCGGCCGCCGAACGCGATCAGTGCGTTGCCGGTGCCATCAGAGGGGCTGGTGACGGTCGTCGTCTTCCCGATCAGATCACCGTTGTCATAGGGGGTCGTGTTGGCGGGCCGGTTCCACTGAAGCTTCACCAGCTGAGAACCGCCGCTGATGGCGCCAAGGTGGTTCTCACCGTTGGGCAGACCCATCAGGGGGGATGGGGTGTAACTTCCGGCAGCCGGTGCACCGCCCGGAAGCGTGCCAGCCGTGAAGTTCTGCCAGTAGGTGAAGAGTTGCTTGCTCGCAGCATCGTACCGGGTCACGAGGCCCGCGATGTCGCCGATGGCGTAGCCCGTGCTCGCTGAGACGATGTTGTTCAGTGCAACCGAAAGAGCGCCGATCTGGCCTGCCAAGAGAACGGCTGGCGTGACGCCCTTCTGATAGCTGCCGTCATTGTCGTTGAAGGTCGCTGGCGTGTAGGTCGCATCCGGGCCGGATGCGCTGAAAGTCGGGTGATTGGCTGACATTGAACTTCCTTCGATCAGGCTTTGCGCACCCACACGGTGCCGTCTGTGGTTCGGCACTCAGTGCCGACAGGGTTCTTCGGATCGGCATCGCGGACAGCCGCGACGGCACGGGCGTGCCGGGTCGCGTGCAAGAACTTCTCGCGGGAGCGCTCGACCTCGGTCTTGGTGCGGATCTCATCGAGAGCACCATCGATCTCGGCGGCGATCTCGGATCGGACGCGAGTGCGCTCGCGTTCCTCGACCGCACCCTGTCGTGATTTCCAGTCCTGAAACGCTTTTTCGCTGAACATGATCTTCCTTGCTAAGCTCTTGGCTGCGTCCAATGGGATGCGGCGTAAATATATTCGTCCGGGTCGACGCCCGGTAAGTTGACGTAATCTGCAACAGCCCGATGCGGAACTTCAGGATAGACTGGGGTAGGCCGGCGGATCTTGACGAGCCGGCGCTCGTAGCTCGGTCCCGTCACCACGTTTGAGGGGGCCGGCTCGCCCGTCTCACGATGGAAGAGACACATCTCTTCCACTTCCTCGGAGCCGGAAGCCCAATGCCTGGAGTTAAGGGGCTCGACGTTCGTGGGAATAGCGTCGGCGCCGTCTGGCAGGTTCTCGTTGGCGGTGAACGCCAGAGCCCGAAGCGCGGCCACCTGCCGGAGTATCCGGGCGACGGCCCTGGCATGCGTGACGTACTCGGTGCGCATCAGCGTCGCGGCCTCGGCCATGGCCTTCTCAGCCTCAGCACGGAGGGCGCGGCGGCGGGCCTGCTCGACCTCGGCCTCGACTGCCTGCAACGCGAGGGTCAGCCGAGTATGCGCGCTGTCGGCGACATCGATCCGGCGGCGGGCGTTCTCAATGGCGCGGTCGTGCTCTTCAAGGGCGTCGAGGCCACCCTGATCCACCACCTCGGAGCGCTGCGCCTCAAGGTCGTGACGAATGCGGACCGCATCAGCACGCTCAGCATCAGCCGTAGCAAGCTCACGACGAAGATCCTCGACGTCGTTGCCAGCTGTTCCGGGCTTGTCCTTTGCGCGCTTGGGTACTCTCATCAGCATTCGCCCGTCCATCCCAAATTCTGTGCGGCTCACATCGGCCTTGAACGATTTGACGCCTAAACGTTGAAGCTCGCAGGCCGAATTCTCGTTGTCTCACGGAGCCGCTGGCGCGATCATCTCGGCTGCCCCAACGTCATGAGGGCAGTTGACCAAATAATTGCCGCAGCAGCAAAGCCGCATTTGCCGCATTTGCCGCAACACAGAAACTATTTTGCGGATTTCTGTCGTCTGAATGCAGCGATGCGCTTGTGAGACATGCGCCACCCGACCGGATACTCTTTGCCGAGGCCGTGTTTGTCGGAGTATCGATACGCTGTGTCCGTGGAGCAGCCCAGGATGGTGGCGCCTTCAGCGACGGTGATGAGATCAGGATGGCCGGCATTTGCGGGCCATGCATCGTTGTCGGCGGCCTCCAGCGGCACGGCGGCGCAGTGGATCGCATAGGCGCGTATCTTGGTGCTCACTGCGTCCAGCTCGGCCAGCAGCGCTTCCATGATGGGATAAGGGATGCCCTTCTGCGGTTCAGCCATGGCCGTGCACCTCGCTCAGGATGGAGAGTTGAGCGGCCTCGGCGGGGAAGCCAGCGTTGCGGATCACGTTGGTCGCCATGGCAAAGCCGAGGCTGATCTCGTCTTCCGTGAGGACCGGCCAACAGCCGGGCAGCGGCAGCGCAGCCAGTTCGACGGCGGACTGGGGTTCGGGAACCTTGGTGATAAAATACCGCCGGAGCGCCGTGGAGCGGCGAGCGGCGTCCACGACAAGGTAGCGAGCGAGGTCGTTGGCGCGGTCAGTCATGGCCGCACCTCCGGGTCGGACGATAGGCCGCCGCGTAGCTGGCCAGAGCACGCTTTAGGTCGAGAAGGCGGCAGAGGTCGAAGGCGCGGTTAAGCGCGATAGCCGATCCCACACCCTCACTTCGTGGCAAGCCATCCTCACCACCCCCACCCACCCCTATAAGGGGGTGGTGGTGAGGAGTTTTTGTCCTCACTTCCACACCGTTCCTCACCTCACCTGGGGAGGTGGGGAAAGGCTCATTCGCCAGCATCTGAGGCATGCTTGCCGACCTCCACAAAGTCCCGGTTGTTGCCCTTCGCGTCCTTCCCCTGGACGACCGCGAACATGCCCGTCTCAATCCACACTTTGAGCATGCGGTTGATCTTGCTGCGGTGAGCCTTGTCCTCGTGGTTGAGCTTAAGTGCGCGAGCGATGGGGATGCCGACCCACTCCGGCGACTGCAGGTTCAGCCGGAAGCGCGCACCAGCAGCCGTACAGCCAGCCACCTCGGCCTGAGCATCGCGCAGCTCGTCGGTGCCTACGCCCTCGAACGGGTCTGGCCATTCCCAGGGTTTGACAACGGCAACCTGATCGCCGCAGTCGTAGAAGTTAGGTGGCCCGTTGCCGAGTGACACGGACACGAGCTGAAACCAGTCGCTCTTGTCCGGCGGTGGGGCGAGGTTGGCCTTGCCGTTATCAACCCGGAAGAAGCCCCGGTTCGTCGGCAGTCCAGCCTTCTCGGCTTGGTCCTTGGACATGAGGTTGAGCACGCGGGCTGAGCGTGCCGCCGCGAGCAAGGCGCCGGCTCCACGGCCATCATCGACAGTATACTCGCCCTGACCGGCCTGACCTTTCCGCACGTGGTGCACGAGTTCGATCGAGGCGTTGCCGGCCTCGGCAACCCGGTTCCAGGCTTTGGCGACGATGTCGATCTCGTCGTTGGCGTTCTCGGTAACGCGATGGGAAGAAACGAACGGGTCAATCGCGAGGTGGTCAATCTCGTTCTCGGCCATGCTGGCAATAACGTCCTCGATCACCGGCTCGGCGATCTTCACACCGTCACGCTGCCGGGTCGCGATGATGATCTCGGCCGTGCGTCCACTGTCGAGGAAAAGGCGGCCTTCCAGCTCGCGAGCATCAATCCCGTAATGCAGGCAGATCGCAGCGACGCGGCGCTCGGTCTCTTCCAGCGGGTCCTCTAGGTTCACGTACCAGACGCGCATGCAGCGGACCGGCATAACCCCGAGCAAAGCCCTGCCAGTGACCATGGCGATGGCCTCGACCAGCACGAGACTTGATTTGCCGACCGCGCCGGGCGCAACGGTCGTGCTGAGGAAGCGGCGGATCAGGTGCCGGCCATAGACCCACTCGCGGGGCGGGATCAGGGATGGGTCTCGGTAGACGAAGGGCGTCGCTCGGATGCGCTTCCGCTCGCTAGCGGATGCTGTCTGCGCAGTGAGCGCATCACGCGCCCCATCACTGTTGGCCTGCTCGCCACCCTTCCAGCCGATGTCTTCTGGCCGGGTGCCCAGGCGCTCGCACAACCACAACGCAGCAGCTTTGGCACTGTCGGCTGGGAGGTAGTCGCGAACAATGTTGATTGGCGTCCGAGCGCCGCCACGGTCATCGCCCATGTCTCCACAGCCGAAATCTCGGATGCCGTCTGGGTGGAGCGATAGATCCTCTTCGTATCCCTCGTCGAGGTCCCGCTGGCTGACTCGATAGGCGCCGGTCCCGGATTGGTATCGGGCACGCGGAAACACGTACTGCACCCACGCGCCAAGGTTAGCCAAGGCGCGGTCGTTGACCGTCTTCCAGAAGTCCGGCCCCTCATGAGGGCCGCGCTCGCGGGCTGGCGCCGAGGCGCGCTCGCTGGTGGTGCGCTTGGGGGGCTCCTGCGCCTGTCTCTCGGCCTTCTTGCGTTCCAATTCGCGGACGCGTTCAACGGCAGCGCGCTCGGCTTCCCGGAACTGCTCGGCCCGCTCGCGTAGGAAGGCGAGCGTCCTAGGTGCCTCGCAGATTTCTTCCGGGGTGCCGGGGACGTGCTGGCCCGTGATGGTCAGATACCGGCCGTCAGGATAGATCTCGACGTGAGCGGCATCGTTTTTCACCGTCTCGGTCTTGCCGCGCATGAACAGCCGCAAACCGGCGCCGGAGGGCGAGACTTCCGTGTAGGTCTCTGCGAAGTCCACAACCGTCTGAGCCCAGGCGTGCAGCTTACCGGTTTGAGGATCTCGGCACTTGTCGAGGTCGATGCCGCTACGCTCCTCCTCCTTCGTCAGAGCATAACCAACACCGGCCAGCCGCTTAGCCTCAACATGACGTGCCGCGCGGTCATAGGAAGCCCATGTGGACGGATCATTGGACTTGCCCGCC
The DNA here is from genome assembly GCF_002917135.1 of Methylobacterium sp. V23. Taxonomy (NCBI): domain Bacteria; kingdom Pseudomonadati; phylum Pseudomonadota; class Alphaproteobacteria; order Hyphomicrobiales; family Methylobacteriaceae; genus Methylobacterium; species Methylobacterium sp. V23. The sequence goes on along the minus strand of NZ_PDHT01000011.1, from coordinate 167,318 downwards.
AGCCCCGTCTTGGCGTCGACCGGGGGCTTGTCCCACTTCTGCTTGTCCTCCTTCCATACGTAGTCCCAGGCCACCCACTGCGGTTGGCTCTGAAGCTCGCGAAGAGCAGCAAGGTCCGGCAAGCCAGCGAACGGCGGAACCCATGGCTTCGACGGTCGCACGGTATGTTCGTGTCCGGCCATCATGCGGCGGAGCCTCCGATCTTCGAGGACGAAAGCGCCGCGCCGCCCTGCGTGATGACTCGGTCAAGCCGTTCTTCTTCGACAGCGTTGAGGGTGGCGCGGAGGACGTGGGCGAGGTCGTCAAGATCCGCGTCGTCCATGTGATCCGGCGACAGGAAGCCGGGGATGCCGACGACAGTGAGAGCGATAGCGCGGCCGAAGTTCATGCGCGGGGCCTCCCGCGTTCGAAGACTATCGGGGCGAGCATCAGCGCTTGCTCGACTGAAACGCCGAGACGACGGCGAAGCCAATTTGCTTGAAGGATGAGGGCGGGTGCTGTATCTCTGGTGGTGTCAGCGGCCAAGCAGACACAGTTTCCAGAGCCCTCGCCGTTTGCCCCGGCGAGGGTTTTGACGTTCTGGGGCATGCGATTATGCGGCCTCCACGCTGTAGGAAGCGCGAGTCCGCGCCTCAAGCCAAGACATGACTTCGCTGCGGCGATAAGCGATGCGCTTCTCACCAAGGATAATCGGGGCGGGAAACTTACCTTTGCGTCGGAGCCGATAGATCGTTGGCTCGGACAGTCGGACTAACTCTCTGACTTCATCGGGTAGAAGCAGTTCGTTGCGCATGAGCCGTCTCCAAACGTTGGACGGCTTTTTTGGTATTCGTATGCTTTCATCGAAAAGAGGGGGTGGTCAGGGCAAGTTCTGCCCTCGCTTCGGCTTGAGACGACTCAGCCGTGGGTCATCCACTCTGAGGCGCCGCCATTCAGCCGCAGCATCCTTCACTTCCTCGTGGTTAGGCGGATCAAAACCTGCCGCCTCATGAACCAATTTGATAAAGTCGATAAGGACAGGCTTTCGGCGCTTTCCTGAACGCGGTTCTATTGAGTAGCTGACTTTCTTTCCCGAACGCTCCCATAGATAAAATAGTCGGCGCCATAAGCACGCTTGTATTGGCGACTTGTTAGGATGTTCGCCAGGCGATAATCCCACCGCTCTTCTCAAAAATTCTCCCTGCTTGGACATAAAACGCGCCTGTTCGATGATGTTCGATAACGTGTTTTGCAGAAACATTTCATGGTCTTGTATTTCTCCTCTCGAAATCAGGGAAAGCGGCCTGTCCGGTCCGGTGAGCAAGAGTTCTGTTAAATTGCCGCTCTCCCCAAGACCTTCGGACAATGCTTCAGCAGAATTGATAATTTTCGTCAGAAGACGTTTTGCATCTCTTTGCGTGCTTACTACTCGGACGGACCGTTCCTCGATATCTATCTTGGTTTTAAAGACGGCATCGGCGATCATGTTCAGAAAGTCGCGCGTCTCAATCATGCCTTGAAGCGAGATGTCGTGACCAAGCAAATATCGCAGGCTTGAGATCATGTCCGGCGAAAACATGCCTGCATAGTTCTGATTATCTTCGCTCACTGAGCCACCTTCCGGACCAGCGTCCCCTGAAGTTATTTTACAAGCGCAGCTAAGTGCTCTTCCCAAGTCACAAGTGCGCTCCTCTTCTCGCGTAGGCGTTCGTACTTGTCGTAGTGTTGGCCATGTACGTCACCCTCAATGTGCGCCAACACGGCTTTGCGATCCTCACGGGGTACGCCGAGGCGCGCCAGCCCGGTCGCCAGAGTGCGCCTCAGGTCGTGCGGCGTTGGCGGGCTTTCTTTCAGAGACCGACGCGCCTCGCTGTCCGGCCCGTCTACCGGTAACCGCTGGATAACTCGGGACAGTCCGTGTGACAGGCTGTGGCGCGCTATGGTCTTGCGCGACGTGAACTTGCTGGCGAAGACGCTTTGGCCGTCGCCGTCGATTGCTCGGCGGCTAAGAGCGCGCTTGAACAGCTCCATGCCCATAGGCGGAAGAGGGACGACGTGAGCGCGACCGGCTTTCGTGCGCCCAGCTGGAATTTCCCAACGAGCATCGACTGCGTCGCCAAGCTTGATAAGTTCAGATTGCAACGCACCAGCCACCTCGCCCGGTCTCTGTCCGAGCACCAAGATAAGTTTAAGCGCGTCAGCAACGTCGTCGGACAGGCCGCCTGCTCCGTCGAGCTTCTGCCACAGCACCCGGATCTCGGGATCGCTTAGCACTCGCTCTTTGGCCGTTTCCCTTGCTCGCTTCTTGAGACCGGCAATTGGGGTGGCTTCGAGAAGCTCCCCTTCGACGGCCCAGTTGAACAAGGTGGTCAGAATCGTGTGCGTGCGATTTGCGCTAACCGGGGCTTCAGCCCTGATTGCGTCGAGAAGCGCGATGACATTCCGCCGCGTGATCGTACTAGCCGCTCGGGCGCCCCACGCTGCCTGCGGCCGCTTTAGATAGCCCTCATCATTGCGCCAGCTTTTTTTGTTGGGCTTGGCGTACTCATTTAAGTAGCGCTGCGCGAGACCGTCGAACGTGAGGGCCTGTGACGCGGCGTGACGTCGCGCTTTCCGCTCGCCCTGAGGATCACCGCCATCGGAGACCGCGACGCGGTGGCGGAGCACTCGCTCCCGTGCCTCGGCCAGCGTGAGCTCGTTCAGCTTGCCGAGCGTGATGCGCTGGAATCCCGCTCCCTCGCGGGGGCGATAGCGGAAGGTCCATGTTCCCTGACCCGTAGGACTGACGCGAAGGCAAAGCCCCGCAGTCAGGCTGTCCCAGTACTCCACTCTTCCACTATCGGGCGGCTTTGAAGTTAGAGATCGGATGAACGCCGCTGTCATGTTGACTACCGCCATGCTGAGTCCCTAGTCACCGGCTCTGGGGTTCAGCGGGGGTTCAAAAAACCGACGCTACCCGAAACCTCCTGACAGCAGATGACAACGAAAAGCGCGACATCACAACCGCTTACGAAAGCGAGTGATCGGGGATGACAACGCTTAACGGTGTATATGGCTAGTCTGGGGGACTAGGGGTCGGAGGTTCGAATCCTCTCGCTCCGACCATTCGAACTCATTGCCCCCCACAATGAGACGCCCCCCACAATCAGATATCCGCCATCCTGACCGATGATGACGGGCCGGGCCTGCGCCCGGATGCCGGCCTCTGCCCGGTGATCGCGTGACGCGCCCGCGCCCGCGCCTCGGCACACTCCACGAACACGAAATCGTCAGTCGCCCTGCGCCCCACGAGGGTAGGGTCGTCGTCACCCGTGGCGTTGCGTCCTCAGCGGATTGACTCGTGCTCAAGCTTGGCCCTCTCACTCCCTCCGGTGCAGGGCGCCCCCAGGCGTGACCGCCCACCTGTGGCACGCCCACCAGCGAGAGGGACATCGAGACGATCGTCGACGCGGGCGCGCGACTCCAATCTGAAATTTGCCACGAATGGCGTCACACAAACAGGACGCGACTTGGCTAAGACAGTCGCGGCCGGAGCCCTCGACCTGTCCGATCTTCGGACGGGACGGACTTTGATTTGGCGAGACCCGTATTCCTGAACACAGCCTACCGCAATCCTCAGCATCCGGATCGCCCGATCAGGTCGTCCGGGCCACCCGCACGCCTCCAACCTGACCACTAGCGGCCAACCCGAAAGCACTTCTGCGGCACATGACCGGGACAAAGCGCACGATCGCGACCATTCTCGCGCCCCTCGGATTGCTGATCTGCGTGGTGGTCGCCGTTAGTCTCTGGCCCGCTCCGGTCATCAGCGTCGTTACGGGGCTGAGCGCGGCGATTCGTGAGCGCCTCGGGACGAGCGAGGCCGAGACCGCCGCGGGCGGCGATCCCCGCGCGGGCGGGCCGGCCCGGCTCTTCCGGCCGAGCCCGGCCCAGCGCGCCGCCCTGAACATCGTTCCGATCACCGCGGTCAGCTTCCGGCCGGAAGGGACGGCCGAGGGCCGCATCGCCCTCAACGAGGACGACAACGTGCCGGTGACCTCGCCCTATGCCGGCCGGGTGACCAAGGTGCTGGTCCGTGCCGGCGACGAGGTGAAGGCCGGCGACGTGCTCCTCACCCTCGAGGCCACGGACATGGTCCAGGCCCAGAACGACTACCAGACCGCCCTCAACACCCTCGCCAAGGCGACCGCGCTGCTGAAGCTCGACCAGACCATCGCCACGCGCCAGCAGGAGCTGTTCCAGGCCAAGGCCGTGGCGCTCAAGGACTACCAGTCGGCCCAGAACGACGTCATCGGGGCACAGAGCGACCTGAAGAGCGCCGAGGCGGGCCTGGAGGCGGTCAAGAACCGCCTGCGCCTTCTCGGAAAGACCGACGCGGAGATCGCGGCCTTCGAGAAGAAGGGCACCCTCAGCCCCGAGACCCAGATCCGGGCACCCATCGCCGGCACCATCGTCCAGCGCAAGGTCGGCCTGGGTCAGTACCTCTCCACCGCCAGCGACCCGGTCTTCGTCATCGGCGACCTCTCCACGGTCTGGCTGGTCGCCAACGTGCGCGAGAGCGAGATCCCGCGCATCCGGATCGGCCAGGAGGTCGAGGCGACGGTGGCGGGCTTCGGGGATCGCATCTTCAAGGCACGGGTCAACTACTTGTCCGCGAGCCTCGACCCGGCGACGCGGCGCCTGGCGGTGCGCAGCGAGGTGGAGAACCCGGACCAGGTCCTGAAGCCCGAGATGTTCGCCACCTTCACGATCTTCACCGGGCCGGGGCAGACGGCGCCCGCCGTGCCCGCCGCCGCCATCGTGTACGAGGGGGCGCGGGCGCATGTCTGGATCGCGCGGCCCGACGGGGCCATCGAGGCCCGCGACGTCACCCTGGGCCTGGCCGCCCGCGGGATGGTGCAGGTCACCGCCGGCATCGCGGCGGGGGAAGCGATCGTCACGCGCGGCGCGGTGTTCATGGATCGGGCGACGAGCGGTGACAAGGCGTCCTGACCCGTCGGGCCTGGGGCCCCTTCCTCGTCCTCGGGCCTCGGCCGGAAGAACTCTGCCATGAACAGCCTGATCGTCTTCGCCCTGCGCCAGCGCGTGCTGGTCTGCCTGCTGTTCCTGGTGATGCTGGCGCTCGGCTATGCCAGCTACACCCAGCTCAACATCGAGGCCTATCCCGATCCGGTGCCGCCGCTGGTCGACGTCATCACGCAGAATCCCGGGCAATCGGCCGACGAAATCGAGCGCTACATCACGATTCCCCTGGAGGTGCAGCTCGCCGGCATCCCCAATGCGACCGTGGTGCGCACCATCTCGCTGTTCGGCCTCTCCGACGTGAAGGTGCAGTTCAGCTACGCCTTCACCTACCAGGAGGCCCTGCAGCGGGTGCTCAACCGCCTGTCGCAGCTGCCGCCCCTGCCCAACGGCGCCCAGCCGCAGATCTCGCCCACCAGCCCGGTCGGTGAGATCATGCGCTACAAGGTGACGGGGCCGCCGGGCTACTCCTCCACCGACCTGAAGACCCTGCAGGACTGGGTGCTGCAGCGCCGGTTCAAGGCGATTCCCGGCGTGGTCGACGTGACGGCCTTCGGCGGCCGGACCAAGGAATACGAGATCGCCGTCGACCTGAACCGCCTCCAGGCCCAGGGCATGACCCTGGTCCAGCTCGTCACCGCGCTCAACAATTCGAGCATCAACGTCGGCGGCCAGACCCTGAACGTGGGCGAGCAGTCGGCGGTGGTGCGCGGCATCGGCCTCATCCGCGACATGGACGACATCCGCGACACGATGCTGACCCAGGTCAACGGCGTGCCGGTGCTGGTGCGCGATATCGCCGAGGTGCGGGTCTCGCACGCGCCACGCCTCGGCATCGTCGGCCATGACGGCGACAACGACATCGTCGAGGGCATCGTGCTGATGAGCCGCGACGGCGAGAGCCTGCCGACCCTGCGCCTCGTCAATGCCGAGATCGACAAGATCAACGCCAGCGGCATCCTGCCCCCGGACGTGCGGGTGGAGCGCATCTACGACCGCAGCGGGCTCATCCACACCACCACCCACACGGTGATGCACAACCTCGTCTTCGGTGTGACGCTGGTCTTCGTGGTGCAGTGGCTGTTCCTGGGGAGCCTGCGCAGCGCGATCATCGTGGCGGCGACGATCCCCTTCGCGCTGGGCTTCGCCATCCTGATCCTGGTCCTGCGCGGCGACTCGGCGAACCTCCTCTCCCTCGGGGCCATCGATTTCGGCCTCATCGTCGACGCCACCGTGATCATGGTCGAGAACGTGTTCCGGCACCTCGCCGAACCGGAACACGGCGCGGGCCAGGCACCACCGGGGGGCCTGGCCGGGCGCCTCGGCACGATCGCCATCGCGGGTGCGGAGGTGAACCGGGCGATCTTTTTCTCGGCCACGATCATCATCGTGGGCTTCCTGCCGCTCTTCACCCTGACGGGCGTCGAGGGACACATCTTCGGCCCGATGGCCAAGACCTACGCCTACGCGCTGCTCGGCGGCCTCATCGCCACCTTCACGGTCTCGCCCGCCCTCTCGGCCCTGATCCTGCCCAAGCACGTGGAGGAGCGCGACACCCTGGTGGTGCGGCTCCTGCGCTTCGGTCACGTGCTGATCCTGCGCTTCGGCCTGCGCAACAAGGTGCTGTCGCTCCTCGTGGTCGCCGCGGTGCTCGGCGTCTCGGGCATCGCCGCCCGCACCCTCGGCCTCGAATTCCTGCCTAAGCTGGAGGAGGGAAACCTCTACATTCGCGGCACCATGCCGGCCTCGATCTCCCTGGAGGCCGGCAACGCCTACGTGGAGCGCCTGCGCAAGATCATCGCCGAGGTGCCGGAGGTGGTCACGGTGCTCTCGCACCAGGGCCGCCCGGACGACGGGACCGATGCCACCGGCTTCTTCAACGTGGAGATCCTGGCGCCGCTCAAGCCCTTCGACACCTGGCGCAAGGGCCTCGACAAGGAGGGGCTGGTCCGCGACCTCTCGGCCAAGCTCGACGAGGCCTTCCCGGGCATCGAGTTCAACTTCTCCCAGTACATCGAGGACAACGTCCAGGAGGCCGCCTCCGGCGTGAAGGGCGAGAACTCGGTCAAGATCTACGGGAACGACCTCAACGACCTGACCAAGACCGCGGAAGCGATCAAGGCCACCCTGGCGAAGGTGCCGGGCATCGCCGACCTCGCGGTCTTCGCCTCCCTCGGCCAGCCCACGGTGCGGATCGACATCGACCGGCGCAAGGCCGCCCGCTACGGCCTGTCGCCGGGCGACGTGAACACCACCGTCCAGGCGGCGATCGGCGGCCAGACGGCGGGCGACCTCTACGAGTACGGCTCGGACCGGCACTTCCCCATGCGGGTGCGCCTCGCGCCACAGTACCGCCGTAGCCTGGAGACCATCCGCAACATCACCGTCGGGGCGGCCAACCCCGCCGGCGGGGTGATCCAGGTGCCGCTCTCGGAGATCGCCACCGTGGAGCTCGTCTCCGGCGCGGCCTTCATCTACCGCGAGAACCAGGAGCGCTACATCCCGGTCAAGTTCTCGGTGCGCGGGCGCGACCTCGGCGGCGCGGTGCTCGAGGCACAGGGCCGCATCGCCGAGGAGGTGACCCTGCCGCCCGGGTTCCACCTCGAATGGGTGGGGCAGTTCACCAACCTGCAGGATGCCGTGCAGCGCCTGACCATCGTGGTCCCGGTGACGATCGCGCTGATCGCCCTGCTGCTCTACGTCAATTTCAGCTCTGTCACCGACATGGTGCTGACGCTGAGCGTGATCCCGATGGCAATGATCGGCGGCATCTTCGCGCTGTTCCTGACGATGACGCCGTTCTCGATCTCGGCGGCGATCGGGTTCATCGCCCTGTTCGGCATCTCGACCATGGAGGGCGTGATCCTGCTCTCCTACTACAACCAGCTCATCGACGAGGGCTGGGCCCGGACCGAGGCGGTGTGGCACGCCGCCAACGTGCGCATGCGCCCGGTGATGATGACCTGCGTCGCCGCCTGCGTCGGCCTGTTGCCGGCCGCGATCTCCACCGGCATCGGCTCGCAGGTGCAGAAGCCGCTCGCCCTGGTGGTGGTGGGCGGCATCCTGCTCGCGCCGAACCTGATCCTCGTGGTGGTCCCGATCCTGATCGCCCTGTTCTCCCGGCGGGTCCCGGCCGCGATCCCGTCGCAAGCGGCCGCCCGGGCGGCGGCCCAGGCGGAGCACGCATGATGGACCGGTCACAGCTCCGCGCGCACGCCGCCGGCCGCGTTGACTTCGATCCCGGCCCGGCGCCTCTACGGCCAGGGACGGCGACAGGATTCCTTGGCACCATGGCGGCATCCTCCCCGATCGCGGCGCGCGCCGGCCGGAGCCATGCGCGCGCCCTCCGTGCGAGCCTGCTCGCTCTGGCAGTCACCGGCCTCGGCGGCTGCGTCGTCGGCCCGGACTACGTGCCGCCGGCCGATCCGCCGGCCATCCGCTACACCCGCGAGCCCCTGCGCAACCCGACCGCCACCGACACCATCCGCACCGCCCATGGCGGCTCGGCCGACCAGACCTTCGTCTCCGGGGCCGACGTGCCGGGTCAGTGGTGGACCCTGTTCCGCTCCCCAGCCCTCGACCGCCTGGTGGCAGAGGCGCTCGCCAACAACCCGAACCTCGATGCCGCGCAGGCCTCCCTGCGGATCGCGCAGGAGAACGTCGAGGCGCAGAGGGGCACGCTGTTCCCGGTGGTGAGCGCCAACGGCCTCGGCTCGCGCCAGAAGGCGCCCGGCGGTGCCCTGCAGGGGCCGCTCAACGACACCCGGCAGCTGTTCTATAGCCTCTACACGCCGCAGGTGACGGTCTCGTTCACGCCCGACGTGTTCGGCGGCAACCGGCGCCAGATCGAGTCCCTCGAGGCCCAGGCCGAGAACCAGCGCTTCCAGCTCGAGGCGACCTACCTGACGCTGACGACGAACGTCGTCCTGGCGGCGATCCAGGAGGTGTCGCTGCGCGCCCAGATCGACGCCACCCGCAAGGTGATCCAGGCCCAGACCGAGGTCCTGAACCTCTACAACAAGCAGCTCGCCCTCGGGCAGATCGCCGGGGCCGACGTGGTGGTGCAACAGGCCGCCCTCTCGGTCTCGATGCAGCTGCTGCCGCCCCTGGAGAAGCAGCTCGCCCAGCAGCGCAACCTGCTGACCGCCCTGGTCGGGCGCCTGCCGAGCGAGGAGATCGCGCCCATCTTCACCCTGGCCTCCCTGCGCCTGCCCACCAACCTGCCGGTGAGCCTGCCCTCGCGCCTCGTGCAGCAGCGCCCGGACGTGAAGGCGGCGGAGGCCAGCGTCCAGCAGGCCAGCGCGGCGGTGGGGGTCGCGGTGGCCAATCGCCTGCCGCAGTTCAACATCACCGCCAATGGCGGTGCCAGCGCGGTGCGGATCGCGCAGCTCGCGACCTCGGCCGCCTCGTTCTACGGCATCGTCGGCACCGTGGCGCAGCCGATCTTCGACGCCGGGACCCTGTTCCGGCGCCAGCGCGCCGCGGAGGAGACGCTCAACGAGGCCCAGGCGCAGTACCGGGCCGTGGTGATCGGCGCCTTCCAGAACGTCGCCGACACCCTGCGGGCGCTCCAGTCCGACGCCAGGGCGGTGGCGGCGGCCTCGGCCGCCGAGCGGGCCACCAACGAGAGCCTCGGCCTCATCCGCAAGCAATACGCGGCCGGGGCCCTGAACAGCACGCAGGTGCTGATCGCGCAGCAATCGTACCTCTCGGCCCTGGTGACCTCGGCGGGCGCGCGCGCCAACCAGTATGCCGACACCGCCGCCCTGTTTCAGGCCCTCGGCGGCGGCTGGTGGCACCGCGCCGATGTGAAGCCGGCCCCGCCGAGCACCGATCCGGCGAAGTTCCTCTAGGGACGGGGTCGGCGTGCCCCGGCGTCCAGGCGCGGCTCGCGCAAACCGTTCGTTACCAGGGGGTTAAGCCGCGATTTGTTGGCCTGAACGGACGAGATGCGCTATAGCTTTGGGCAGAACACCGCACGGTCCGGCTCAGCCGCCGGAGACGCGCGCGACAACGCCGTGAGCGGGCGGCGCCCATCCTTGCCGCCGACGCTCCGGCCCCCGGACAGGTAGAGACCGAAGACCTTGGCAGAGAACGACATTCCGGGCGCCGGCACGCCGCCGCCCGCCTCCGACATCAAGCCCGTCTCCATCACCGACGAGATGAAGCGTTCCTACCTCGATTACGCCATGAGCGTGATCGTGAGCCGGGCGCTTCCGGACGCGCGCGACGGCCTCAAGCCGGTGCACCGGCGCATCCTCTACTCGGCCTACGAGAGCGGGCACCTGCCCGAGCGCAAATACGTCAAGTCGGCCCGCATCGTCGGCGACGTGATCGGTCTCTACCATCCGCACGGCGACCAATCGATCTACGACGCCTTGGTCCGCATGGCGCAGGACTTCTCGATGCGGCTCATGCTCATCGACGGGCAGGGCAATTTCGGCTCCGTGGACGGCGATCCGCCGGCCGCCATGCGCTACACCGAATCGCGCCTCGCCAAGCCGGCCAACGCGCTGCTCGCCGACATCGACAAGAACACCGTCGACTTCCAGCCGAACTACGACGAGTCGCGCGAGGAGCCGACCGTCCTGCCGGCGCGCTTCCCCAACCTCCTCGTCAACGGCGCCGGCGGCATCGCCGTCGGCATGGCCACCAACATCCCGCCGCACAATCTCGGCGAGCTGATCGACGCCTGCGTCGCCCTCATCGACGATCCCGGCCTGTCGATCGAGCAGCTCACCGAGTACGTGCCCGGTCCCGACTTTCCCACCGGCGGCTCGATCCTCGGCCGCGCCGGCACCCGCCAGGCCTACGCCACGGGCCGCGGCTCGATCATCATGCGGGCGAAGTCCCACACCGAGGAGCTGCGCAAGGAGCGCGAGGCGCTGATCTTCACCGAGATCCCGTATCAGGTGAACAAGGCGACGCTCATGGAGAAGATCGCCGAGCTGGTGAAGGAGAAGCGCGTCGAGGGCATCTCCGACCTGCGCGACGAATCCGACCGCGACGGCATGCGCATCGTCGTCGAGATCAAGCGCGACGCCATGGCGGACGTGGTGCTGAACCAGCTCTACCGCTTCACGCCCCTGCAATCGTCCTTCGGCTGCAACATGGTGGCGCTGAACGGCGGCCGCCCGGAGCTGATGAACCTCAAGGACCTGCTCCAGGCCTTCGTGGACTTCCGCGAGGAGGTGGTGTCCCGGCGGACCAAGTTCCTCCTCAACAAGGCCCGCGAGCGCGCCCACGTCCTGTGCGGCCTCGCCATCGCGGTGGCCAACATCGACGAGGTCATCCGCCTGATCCGGACCTCGCCCGATCCCAACACCGCCCGCGAGGCGCTGATGGACCGCGACTGGCCGGCCCACGACATCGCGCCGCTCATCGCCCTGGTGGATGATCCGCGCCACCGGGTCGCCGAGGACGGCACCTACCGTCTCTCCGAGGTGCAGGCCCGCGCCATCCTGGACCTGCGCCTGCAGCGCCTCACGGCCCTGGGTCGCGACGAGATCGGCGACGAGCTGAAGAAGCTCGCCGACGAGATCGCGGACTACCTCGACATCCTGCGCTCGCGCCTGCGCATCATGGGCATCGTCAAGGACGAGTTCGCGGAGGTCCGCGAGGCCTACGCCACCCCGCGCCGCACCGTGATCCTCGACTGGGACTCGAACGTCGAGGACGAGGACCTGATTCAGCGCGAGGACATGGTCGTCACCGTGTCCCATGCGGGCTACGTCAAGCGCGTGCCGCTCTCGACCTACCGGGCCCAGCGCCGCGGCGGCAAGGGCCGCTCCGGCATGTCGACCCGCGACGAGGATTTCGTCACCCGCCTGTTCGTGGCCAACACCCACACGCCGGTGCTGTTCTTCTCGAACCAGGGCCAGGTCTACAAGGAGAAGGTCTGGCGCCTGCCGATGGCGGCGCCGAACGCCCGCGGCAAGGCCTTGGTCAACATCCTGTCGATGGATGCCGGCACCGAGCGCATCACCACCATCATGCCGCTGCCCGAGGACGAGGCCTCCTGGGAGACCCTCGACGTGATGTTCGCCACGGCGAGCGGCAGCGTGCGCCGGAACAAGCTCTCGGACTTCGTCCAGGTGAACCGCGCCGGCAAGATCGCCATGAAGCTCGATGCGGGTGACCACATCGTCCACGTGGAGATCTGCCGCGCCGACCAGAACGTGCTGCTCACCACGCAGGCCGGCCAGTGCATCCGCTTCCCCGTCGAGGACGTCCGGGTCTTCAAGGGTCGCGATTCTACCGGCGTGCGCGGCATCAGCCTGGGCAAGAACGACCGCGTCATCTCGATGACGATCCTCAACGCCTTCGACGCCTCGCCCGAGGAGCGGGCGGGCTACCTCAAGATGCGCCGCGCCGTGATCGGCGACGGGGTCGAGGGCGAGGAGACGGCGAGCCCCGAGGCGGAGGAGGGCGTGGCCGAGGCCAGCGCCATCTCCCTGGACCGCTACAACGAGATGGGCGCCGCCGAGCAGTTCGTCCTCACCCTCTCCGAGCGCGGCTTCGGCAAGCGGACCTCGTCCTACGAGTACCGGACGTCCGGCCGGGGCGGCAAAGGCATCACGGCGATGCGGGTCAATGCCCGCAACGGCAGCCTCGTGGCCTCCTTCCCGGTCCAGCCGTCCGACCAGATCATGCTGGTCACCGATGGCGGGCAGCTCATCCGCGTTCCGGTGGACGACATCCGCATCGTCGGCCGTGCCTCGCAGGGCGTGACGGTGTTCAACACGGAGAAGACCGAGAAGGTCGTGTCCGTGGAGCACATCGAGGGCGAGGACGAGAGCGAAGCCGGCGACGAGGCCGTGCAGGGCTGATCGCACCCCCTCAAGCGGACGGCCCCGGGGCCGTCCGTATCGCCGGGCGTGGAGTTAGCCCGTTTTCGTGTCGGGACCGGAGGTTCCGTTTCGGGTGGAAATGCTCTACCCCGGGCCGCGATGATCCGCACCGCCCTCTACGCCGGCTCGTTCGACCCGGTCACGAACGGACACCTCGACGTCATCCGTCAGGCGTGCCGGCTCGTGCAGACCCTCGTCATCGCCATCGGCGTGCATCCCGGCAAGGCGCCGATGTTCTCGCCCGAGGAGCGGGCGGAGCTCCTGCGCGCCACCTGTACGCCCCTGGCCGAGGCCGAGGGCACGGCGCTGACGATCGTGACCTTCGACGACCTCGCGGTGACCGCGGCGCGGCGGGTGGGGGCCAGCGTCTTCATCCGAGGCCTGCGCGACGGCACCGACCTCGATTACGAGATGCAACTCGCCGGCATGAACGGCGCCATGGCGCCGGAGGTGCAGACCGTGTTCCTGCCTGCCTCCACCGGCGTCCGGCCGATCACCGCCACCCTCGTCCGCCAGATCGCCGCCATGGGCGGCGACGTCTCGCCCTTCGTGCCGCCCCTGGTGGCGACGCGCCTCGCGCAGCGCTTCCGGGCGGCCTGAGCCCTCCTTCGCCACGACCAACGAAAGCATGCTGACCCCATGGCCTTTGGACTGAATCGCCGCATCGCCCTCCTCGCCGTTGCCGGCCTCCTCGCGACGGCACCCGCAGCCTGGGCGGTGGACGACAACACGGTGTACCTCGACACCAAGGATGGCCGCGTCACCATCGAGCTGCGCCCGGAGATCGCCCCGAAGCACGTGGCCCAGCTCAAGACCCTGATCAAGCAGGGCTTCTACAACGGCCTTAAGTTCCACCGGGTGATGGACGGCTTCATGGCCCAGACCGGCGACCCGAAGGGCAACGGCACCGGCGGCTCGAGCCTGCCGAACATCCCGGCCGAGTTCTCGCAGGCACCGTTCCGCCGCGGAACGGTCGGCATGGCCCGGTCGTCCGACCCGAACTCCGCCAATTCGCAGTTCTTCATCTGCCTCGGGGACGCGCCCTTCCTCAACGGGCAGTACACCGTGGTCGGCCTCGTCTCCTCGGGCATGGAAGCCGTGGACGCGATCAAGAAGGCGGCCCCCGGCGCGGCGGGCGGGGCGGTGCAGAATCCCGACAAGATCGTCAAGATGCAGATGGCGCAGGGAGCCAAGTAGTTTGCGAGGCGGCGCCCACCTGGGAGCTCTCGCGGCGCTCGTCGCCGTGGGGCTCCCCGCGCGGGCGGCGCCCTTCACGGGCCCGCTGACCCTACCCGAAACCCTGCGCGGCACCGTGCAGGTCCCGCTGAGCGGCCTGGCCGACGGCGCGAACCCGGCCGATACGCTGCGGGACCTCTATCCCGCCCTCGCGGCGTGCTGGGAGGTTCCCCGGGGCCTGTCCCCCTCGGCCCGGGCCGAGATCACCACCCGCTTCGCGCTTCGGCGGGACGGCAGCATCATCGGGACACCGCGCGTCACCTTCTCGGCGCAGCCTTCAGACACCCGCGCCCACCGCATCCTGTTGGATGCGACCCTGGCGGCGATCCGGCACTGCACCCCGGCCCGGATCACCCCCGCCCTCGGCGCGGCCATCGCGGGGCGCCCCATCGCGCTCCGCTTCATCTACCAAGGATCCAAGGGAAAAGGAGTCTAGACCCATGGCAGAGACCGAGACCATCATCCTGGAGACCACCAAGGGCCGCGTCGTGATCGGGCTCCGCCCCGACCTCGCCCCCAACCATGTCGAGCGCCTGAAGACGCTCGCCGCCCAGGGCTTCTATGACGGCGTCCCGTTCCACCGCGTGATCGACGGCTTCATGGCCCAGACCGGCGACCCGACCGGCACCGGCTCGGGCGGCTCCGACCTGCCCGACCTCAATGCCGAGTTCAACGCCGAGCCGCACGTGCGCGGCACCTGCTCGATGGCGCGCACCAACTTCCCGCACTCGGCCAACTCGCAGTTCTTCATCTGCTTCGGCGATGCCCGCTTCCTCGACAAGCAGTACACCGTCTGGGGCAAGGTCGTCGAAGGCATGGACGTGGTCGACACCCTGAACAAGGGCGAGCCGCCGCGCTCCCCCGACAAGATCGTCAAGGCGACCGTCGGCGCCGCCTGATCCGGCCCGCACAATCCGGGTTCAGAGGGAAGTGTCCGCGCGAAAGTGCGGACACTTCTTTCGTTTCAGGGCCCGCCACGGCTTGGCAGGCCGCTCGCCAACTGGGACATGGCGGCCCATGACCGGCACCCTCCCGCTTCGCGACATCCTCCTTGCCCTCGCGGTGGTGGCGGTCTGGGGCACGAACTTCGTCGTGATCCGGATCGGGCTCGACCACCTGCCGCCGCTGTTGTTCGCCGCCCTGCGCTTCGTGCTGGCGGCACTGCCGGGCGTGTTCCTTCTGGCCCGCCCGGCGGTCCCTTGGCGCAACCTCGCCGCCTATGGCCTGCTGATCGGGGCCGGACAGTTCGGCCTGCTCTTCATCGCCCTGCGCGGCCACATCGCCCCCGGCCTCGCCTCCCTGGTGATCCAGGTCCAGGTCTTCTTCACCATCGGCCTGTCGATGCGGCTGACGGGAGAGCGCGTGCCCGGCCACCAATGGGCAGCCCTCGGTCTCGCCGCCGCCGGCCTCGCCGTCATCGCTGCCCATACCGACGCCGCGACGACACCCTTCGGCCTCGGGCTGGTCGTCTGCGCCGCCGCGAGCTGGGCCGGCGGGAACATGGCCGCCAAGCGCAGCGGGGCGAGGGCCATGCTGCCCTACGTCGTCTGGGCGAGCCTGTTCTCGGCGCCGCCGCTGCTCGCCGCCTCGTTCCTCCTCGAAGGCTGGGAGGCCATCCGCGACGGGCTCCTGCGGGCCGACCTGACGACCTGGGGCGCGGTGGTCTGGCAGTCCGTCGGCAACACGATGTTCGGCTATGCCATCTGGGGCCGGCTGCTCGCGCGCCACCCCGCCGCCCAGATCACCCCGATGGCCCTGCTGGTGCCGGTCTTCGGCATGGGGGCTTCGGCCTTCTGGCTCGGCGAGCCGCTGCCGGCCTGGAAGCTCGGCGCCGCCGGCCTGGTCCTCGGCGGCCTCGGCCTGGGGCTCCTCTACCCGCGCTGGCGTGCCCGCGCCGCGGTCGGGAGCGCCCCGACCTGAGGCGTCAGGGGTCGTCGGTCCCGGCGAGGCGGGCCTCGGCTGCCGCCAGGTCCTCCGGCGCGTTGATGTTGGCGAAGGGGTCGGAGGGCTCCACCGGCCAGGACACCGCCACCGCACCGTGGCGCCTCAGGAAGGCGCCGACCCGGCGCTCGCCGCGCGTGACCAGGGCCTCGCGCAGCTCCGCCCGCAGGGCCACCGGCCAGAGCGCCACCGTGAAGTGCTCGCGCCCACCCGACGCCGCCATGGCGATGGTACCTTCCCGCCCGGCCGCTTCGGCGAGACGGGCGACGAGATCGTGGGGCAGGAACGGCGCGTCGCCGGAGACGCTGGCGACGTGGCGCGTGCCCGGATGATGGGCCGCCGCATGCTCCAGCCCCGCGAGAATGCCGGCCAGCGGGCCCGGATTGTCCGGCACGCCATCGGGCACGATCATGCCCGGGAAATCCGGGAAGCGGCCCGGATCGCCGTTGGCGTTGAGGATGACACCGGCCCCGCACTGGGGTGCGAAGCGGGCGAGCACGCGGTCGAGCAGGGTGCGGCCACCGAGCGTCCGCAGGGGCTTGTCGCCCCCGCCCATGCGGCGCGCCAGCCCGCCGGCGAGGATCACGCCCAGCACCGGCGCCATCGGGGCTACTCGATGACGATGCGGGGCGCCGTCCGCGGCGCGGGGCCGCCGGTCAGGTTGCCCCAGAGCTTGGCGGCGATGCCGCGATAGACCTGCGCGTGCGGCCCGTCCGGGTCCACCGCCACCACGGGGCGACCCGCATCGGAGGTCTCGCGGATCGTCATGTTCAGCGGCACCTCGCCGAGGAACGGCACGTCCAGCCGCTCGGCCTCGGCCCGCGCACCGCCATGCCCGAAGATGTGCGAGGCCGTACCGCAATGCGGGCAGATGAAGGTCGCCATGTTCTCGATGACGCCGAGGATCGGAACCGCGACCTTGCGGAACATCGTCACGCCGCGGCGCGCGTCGATGAGGGCCAGGTCCTGCGGGGTCGAGACGATGACCGCCCCGGAGAGCGGCGTCGCCTGGGCCATGGTCAGCTGCGCGTCGCCGGTGCCCGGCGGCATGTCGACCACGAGCACGTCGAGCTCGCCCCAGGCGACCTCGCGCAGCATCTGGGTGATGGCCGACTGCACCATGGGGCCGCGCCAGATCATCGCCGTCTCGGGCTCGATCAGGAAGCCGATCGACATGACCTTGATGCCGAACCCTTCCATCGGGGCCAGCAGGCGCTCCTCGATGACGCGGGGCTTGCCCGACAGCCCGAACAGCTTGGGCACCGAGGGGCCGTAGATGTCGGCATCGAGCAGGCCGACCTTGAGGCCCTGGGCCGAGAGGGCGAGCGCGAGGTTACAGGCCGTGGTGGACTTGCCGACGCCGCCCTTGCCGGAGGCGACGGCCACAATGTGGCGCACACCTGGAAGGGCCGGGCCGGTCCGCGGCGGCGGCGGTGCGGCGGGACGGCCGGGGGAGGGCGGCTGCGGAGCCGCGGCCTGCGGGGCATTCTGGGCCGGCTGGTTCGGGCCGCGCTCGGAGGTCAGGCTGGCGAACACGCCCGAGACGCCCGGGGTCGCCAGGATCGCGCCCTCGGCCCGACGCCGGATCGGCTCAAAGCGCTCGGCCTCGCTGGGGTCGATCAGGATCGAGAACATCACTCGGTTGGTGGGGTCCACCACCACCTGGGACAGGCGCCCGGAGGCGGGCAGGGTGGTGCCCGCGGCATCGACGGTCACGGTCGAGAGCACCTTCAGCACGTCGTCACGGGTGATCGCCAAGGTTCGGGCTCCTTGCCGCGTCCGACCGGAGGGCCGAGGCGCAGCGACAAACGGGGGTTCGCGGACGCTGCGGCCTTGCCCGGCCCACCCGCGACGAACCCATGCGACAGCACAGGCGGTGCCTGAGCGCAAGCGCTTCCCTGGGCTGCCGAGGGCGAGACCCCTCGTCGCGGCCGGGTCTCGACCGTTCGGAGACGCGGCGCCGCGCCGGACTTCGGCGCCGGAGTTTTCCGCGAGGGCGTTCAGGTTTTGCTAGGCATGAGTCGACGGGAGCGCCACTGTTTTGCGTCCGCTCGGCCCGCCGCGACGTTCGCTGCAACACAGAGAGATCGCCCGGCGGCGGCCTCGACCGTTGCAGGATCGCCCATCCGTGTACGCCTGGATCCGAAACAGGGTTTCCGCTCCCGCGCGGCCGTCGCGGCTGCGTTCGCGGGGCGACGTCGCCCAGGGCGACCTGACCATGAGCCCGTACCTGCTGCGGTTCTCCCGCCCCGTCTCGGCGCGCTACGAGATCGATACCGGCCGGGAACGGGCGCTCCATCTGCGCCGGACGATCCTGATCGGGCTCATCTTCCACAACGCCTACAACCTGACGACCGCGCTGCTGATGCCGGGCATGCTGCCCCTGGCGATCGCCCTGCGGCTGTTCCTGGTCACGCCCCTCGGGCTGCTGCTCGCCTGGTCCGTCACCCGGATGCCGGGGCCGCAGCGCGAGCGCATGGTCACCGCCACGATGCTGCTGGTGACGGCGGTGCCGATCCTGCTGTTCAGCCTGGAGCGGGAGGCGATGAGCGCCATCTGCTACATCGAGTACCCGCTGATGATGGTGTTCGCCACCATGATGCTGGTGCTGCGCTTCCCCCATGCGCTCATCCTGACCGGCCTCAGCGCGGCGGCCTCGTTCGCCAGCATCGCCCTGCGCACGGATCTCGCCCCGGAGCTCGCCCTCTGCCTCGCGTTCCAGACCGTGGCGGGCGCCTTCTTCGTTCTCTACGGAAACCACCAGATCGAGGGCGTGCGCCGCCGGGCCTACCTCGTCTCCCTGCGCGAGATCCTGCGCTCGGCCGGCCTCGAGCAGGATCGCCGGGTCCTCACCGTGCTCTCGGAGACCGATCCCCTGACGGGCCTCGCCAACCGCCGCGCCCTCGATGCCGCCCTGGCCAAGACCACCCGCGAGGCCCGGGGTACCGCCCTGCTGATGATCGACGTCGATCACTTCAAGCGCTTCAACGATGCCTACGGCCACCCGGCCGGCGATGCCTGCCTGCGCCGGATCGCGGAGGCGATCGCGGGAGAGACGCGCGGCGGGCGCGACTGCGTCGCCCGCTACGGCGGCGAGGAGTTCTCCGTGCTGATGCGCGGCTGCGACGCCCGCGCCGTCGCTCGGGTCGTCCGACGCCTGCGCGCCCGCATCGCCGGCCTCCAGATCCCGCACGTGGCCCGGGGCGACGGCCAGCCCTTCGTTACCGTAAGCATCGGCGTCGCCGTGAGCCCGGCCGGCCGGACCACCACGCCGGCCGAGCTCGTGGCGGAGGCGGATGCCGCCCTCTACCAGGCCAAGGGCCTGGGCCGGAACTGCCACGTCGTGCGGGCCATCGGCGACGCGGCCGTCATCCTGGACGATCGCCGCCTCGGCCAGTTCGGCGCGATGCGTCGGAAGCCCGCGCGATCCGCTCCCCCGGCGGCCCTCGCGCCGCCGGCCCCGGCGCGCCTCTCCGAAACCAATGCGGTCCTGGCTCGTTGAGCACACGATCCGGCTGCCGATCACCGCGCCGGAAAGCCTTTCGACGAGTTGGAGACTGCAATCCCATGCACCAGGGCAACCACCGCGACCACGAGGGCGCCAAGAAGCTGTTCGCCCTCATCCAGGACGTCAAGGTCGCGATGATGACCACCGCCGACCAGGACGGGAAGCTCTACAGCCGCCCGATGTGGTGCCAGGAGGCGGACGAGAACGGCGACCTGTGGTTTTTCACCAAGCTGCACTCCCCCAAGACCGCCGAGATCAGCAAGGACAACCAGATCAACCTGGCCTACTCGGATCCGTCGAACCAGACCTACGTCTCGATCGCCGGCAAGGCCGAGATCGTGACCGACCAGGCGGTCATCGACGACAAGTGGAGCGAGAGCCTCAAGACCTGGTTCCCCAACGGCAAGGACGACCCCGAGGTCGCCCTCCTGCGCGTCCATCCCGAGAAGGGCGAGTACTGGGACAGCCCGAACGCCACGATGCTGCACATCTACGGTTACGTGAAGGCCGCCCTGACCGGCGAGTCGCCCAAGACCGAGACCAAGAAGGTCGACCTCGCCTGACGCTCAGGCGCGGGTCTGGGCGGGGGCGGCGTGCCGAGGGGCGCGCCGCCCTCTTCGTTTGGGCGGTCCCGCATGGGGACGGGCCAGGGTGCCGCGTCGGGATCGCCTTACGGTCGTGCGGAGACCGCGTCCATGCCGGGTGCCCGCAAGATCCGGTGCCAGGCAAAAAACAAGCGTCCCGTGGGACGCTTGCGTCCTTTCATCGAAGGGTCGTGCCGCTCACCGGCGTCGGCCTCAATTCGCCCGGGCTACCTCGACCAGGTTGTCCGAGAAGGACGGCGCGTGGCCCATGTCGGTGAAGGCGTGCGACGAGATGCTGTTCACCGTGCCCTCGTTGAGCTGGCGCCAGTAGCCCAGCGTCGCCACCACGATGCCGGCCTTCACGTCGTCGGTGATGCGGGCCACGCCCTTGAAGGCGCCGCGGTCGTTGGCGACCTGGACCTTGTCGCCGTCCCGGATGCCGCGGGCGTCCGCGTCGACCTGGTTGATCATCACGAACTGCTCGCCCTGGCCCTTCTGCTTGTCCTCCATGTTCGCGTAGCAGGAGTTCAGGAAGTAGTGGCTCTTGGGCGAGACGATGTTGAGCGGGAAGCGCTTGGCGAGCTCCGGGTCGTTGGTGTGGGATTCGCGCGGACCCAGGTAGTCGGGCAGCGGATCGAGCGCCTCGCCGGGCTGGAAGCCCTCGTACATCTGCCGGAACGGCGGTGCGACGAAGTTCGTGGCGCCCTCGACCATGAACATGCACTTGCCGGTCGGCGTCGGGAAGTTGCCTTCCTTGTGCGGAGCCCGATCGTCGGGCGTACCGACCTTGAGGCGGGCAAAGCCGTGCTCGCGCATGTACTGCAGGTCGATGCCCTCGCAGGCCGGCGCGTTCCAGTCGACGTAGTGCTCCAGGCACTCCGTGTCGGTCCACTTGAAGTTCTCTTCCTCGAAGCCGAGCCGGGTGGCGAGCTGGCGGAAGATCTCGTTGTTCGGGATCGCCTCGCCGGGCGCCTCCGCGCACTTGGTGTTGTAGGTCAGGTAGAGGTGGCCCCAGGACAGGATCATGTCCTCCATCTCCGCGCCCATCGTGGCGGGCAACAGGATGTCGGCGTAGGAGGCGGTGTCCGAGATAAAGTGCTCGGCGGAGACCATGAACAGGTCCTCGCGCATCAGCCCCGCGACGATCTTGTCGGTCTCGGGCGCCTGCGTCACCGGGTTCGAGTTCCAACACATCATCGACATGATCGGCGGGTCGAGCTGCAACTCGCCGGTGAGCGCGCGTCCGATCTGCAGGTTGCTGACCACGCGGGTCCCCTCGGGGATCAGGTCGGGCCGGCACATCACGTCGAACTTGTAGGGGTGCTCCCAGACGCCGAACTGCGTGACGCCGCCGCCGACATGGCGCCAGGCGCCCGTCAGGGCCGGAATGGACGAGACGGCCCGGATGGTCTGGCCGCCGCCGTAGTGCCGCTCCAGCGCCACGCCCATGCGGATGCCCACCGGCTGCTCGGTCGCCATTTCGCGGGCGAGCTTGCGAATGTCGTCGGCGGAAACGCCCGTGATCTCGGCGGCCCATTCGGGCGTGCGGGTGCTGGCCCGCTCCTTCAGCTCCTCGAAGCCGACCGTGTAGTTATCGACGTAGTCCTGGTCGACGAGGCCCTGTTCGATGATGGAGTTGATCAGCGCCATGGCCAGCGCGCCGTCCGTGCCGGGTTTCGGCGCGATGTGCCAGTCGGCCGCCTTCGCCGTGCGCGAGGCATAGGTGTCGATCACGACGACCTTGGCGCCCTTCTTCTGCGCGTCCTTGACGATGGCCCAGTGATGCAGGTTCGTGCTGACCGAGTTGCAGGCCCAGATCACGATGTACTTGGAGTGGATGTAGCTGTCCGGATCGAGCCCGGCGGTCGGGCCGACGGTGAGCAGCCATGCCGTGCAGGAGCCCTCGCCGCAGAAGGTGCGCTCGGTCACGGTGGCGCCCATCCGGTTGAAGAAGGCGTCACCGCCGTTCAGCCCGTGCACGAGGCCCTGGTTGCCGAGGTAGCTGTACGGCGCGATCGCTTCGGGGCCGTACTGATCGATGATCGCCTTCCAGCGCGTCACGATGGTGTCGAGGGCCTCGTCCCAGGTGATGCGCTCGAACTGTTTGGAGCCCTTCGGCCCGACCCGCTTCATCGGGTAGAGCAGCCGATCCGGGTGGTAGTGGCGCTTCTCGTAATCCTTCAGCTTCACGCAGAGACCGCCCCGGGTCATCGGATGGTCCGGGTTGCCGCGCACGCCGAGCAGCTCTCCGTCCTTGACCTCGAACAACATCGAGCAGGTGTCGGGACAATCGTGCGGGCAGCCGCCGAAGAAGGTCTCGGTCAGGCTCTCGGCCTGAGCGACCAGCAGGGAGTCGGGCTTGACGATCTCGTTCATGTTTCCTCCACGGCCGAGCGTCCCGCCTTATTGTTCCTGGCGGGCCGGCCCGATGCGCGCACACAATGCACTCAAGTGCTAACAATTCCAAATTTTGGCATGGCGAAAGGGCCAAAAGAGTGCCGGGATATGGTACCAACCGTTTTGTCGCGGCTGCGGACCGAGCCCTCGGACCCGAAGCGTCGCGGTGCGGACAGGGCTGCGCTGCGGGTCGCACGAAGCCGGACGGGATGGCACGTGTGGACCTGACGCTGACGCTGGACTTCGGGTCCGAGACGCCCCTTCAGGCGCAGGTCTTCAATCAAGTTCGCGAGATCATCCTCGACGGCCAGCTCAAGGCCGGGATGGCGCTGCCGCCGAGCCGGCTGCTGGCGGAGCGCCTTCGCGTGTCGCGCAACACGGTGATGCTGGCCTACGAACGCCTGACGGCCGAGGGTTACGTCAAGGCGCGCGGGACGGCGGGCCTGTTCGTGGAGCCGATCCCGCCGGACAGTCTCCTGCTGATCCAACGCGGCAGTCGCTCGCTCACGAACGGGCCGGTGCCGGACGCGTCGAGCGAGCCACTGCTGTGCTTCGCGGGCTCGCCCGGCGGCGGTGGGGACCGGCCCGAGTTCGACTTCTGGGTCGGGCGGTCCGATCCGGCCGGGTTCCCGCTGCCGATCTGGCGACGGATCGTCATGCGTCTCCTGGGGCGGGAAACGGCCTATCTGACCGATTACTGCGATCCGGCCGGTCTCCCGGCTCTGCGCACGGCCATCAGCACCCACCTGCGGCGGGCCCGGGCGGTGGCGGTCACCGAGGATCAGGTCATCGTGACCACGGGGGGTCAAGAGGCTCTGAACCTCGTCTTCACCCTGCTGAAGGGGCATACCCGGCAGCTCTGCATCGAGAACCCCTGCTACCTCGGCGCCTCGCTGATCTTCAGGAATGCCGGCCCGGCCATCCATCCGGTCCCCGTCGACGGCGATGGCCTGCGGACGGACCTCCTGCCCACCGCCAAGGGCAGCCTGCTCTACGTCACGCCCTCCCACCAGTTCCCCACCGGGTCCACCATGCCGTTGACGCGGCGCCTGGCTCTCCTGCGATGGGCGGAAGAGACCGACAGCTACATCGTCGAGGACGATTACGACAGCGACTTCCGGTACGACGGGCCGCCGCTGACCGCCCTGGCCGGCCTCGATGGGGGACGGCGGGTCTTCTACGTCGGGACGTTCTCCAAGTCCGTCGGGGCGGGCCTGCGCCTCGGCTACGCCACGGTCCCGCGCCTGTTCTGGGACGAGGCCCGGATGCTGAAGGCCCGGATGAGCAACGGGCAGGCCTGGCTGGAACAGGCCGCCCTGGCCGCCTTCATCGACGAGGGGCATTTCGACCGGCACCTGCGCCGGTTGCGGCAGGTCTACAAGGCACGACGGGACTGCCTCGTCGCGGCGCTGCGGGCGGCGTTCGACGGGGCCGTCGTCCTGGGCAGCGAGAGTGGCCTGCATCTGGTCTGGCGCCTTCCACCCGGTTTTCCACCCGCCCGGCAGATCCAGAGCATGGCCCGCGCGCACGGCATCGGCGTCTACGCCCTCTCCAGCGGAGCCGCCTACGACTTCGATCCCGAAGCCCGGGACGACATGCTGGTCTTCGGGTACTCGTCGCTCACCGAGATGCAGATCGAAGCGGCGATCGGCACGCTGCATCGGATGCTTCAGGCACCGGGCTGAAGCATCCGATGCAGTGGCAGTCCAAGGCATCGATCGGTCCAGAGGGCGTGTCGCCGGCATGGCCTCGACGACCGCTCCCCGATCCCGCCCACGGCGTGACTCCAGCCTCGGGGTCGAACGACGCGGCGCCCGCCGCGGCGCCATCGGTCGTCACCATCCACCGTCACTCCGTGGGTCTGGGGTCGGCGATGCGCCCCCGGCCGCACCCCCACCCCGCGTGGCGACCGATTGACTTGACCCGCGGTGCCGTGCGCCTCTGCGGCCGCGCGGACGCCGGGGCGTCCTCAGAAGGACCGTGATCCGAACCATGCTCGATCTTGCCACGCGGGTGTACAACCACAGCTTCAAGATCGACCCGATCGTCCGGTCGCTGCTCGACACGGACTTCTACAAGCTCCTGATGGCGCAGACGATCTTTCGCCGCCACCGCGATGCCCGCGTCACCTTCGGAATCCAGAACCGCTCGCGCCAGGTCCGGCTTGCCGAGTTCGTCGATGTTGGCGAATTGCGCGAGCAGCTCGACCATGCCCGCTCGGTGCGCCTGAGCCGGGGCGAATCCACGTGGCTGCGCGGCAACACCTTCTACGGCCAGCGCCAGATGTTCTCGGCCGATTTCATGGACTGGCTCGAGGGGTTTCGCCTGCCGGACTACGAGCTGGAGGCCCGGGACGGGCAATACGTGCTGACCTTCCACGGCCCCTGGATCGAGACTACCATGTGGGAGGTGCCGGCGCTCGCCATCCTCAACGAGCTGCGCACGCGGGGCGTGGTGCGCCACCTCGGCAAGCTCGACCTGCAGGTGCTCTATGCCCGCGCCATGACCCGGGTCTGGGAGAAGATCGAGCGGCTGCGGCGCCTGCCCGGCCTCTCCATCGCGGATTTCGGGACCCGGCGCCGTCACGGCTTCCTGTGGCAGGACTGGTGCGTCGAGGCCATGCACGAAGCCCTGGGCGACCGCTTCCTCGGCACCTCGAACTGCCTCATCGCCCTGCGCCGCGAGGTGGAGGCCGTGGGCACCAACGCCCACGAACTGCCGATGGTCTACGCAGCGCTGGCCGACGACGATGCGGGCCTCGCCCGCGCGCCCTACGACGTGCTCGCGGACTGGCAGCAGGATTACGCCGGCAACCTGCTGGTGATGCTGCCCGACACCTACGGCACCACGGGCTTCCTGGCGAACGCCCCCGACTGGATGAACGCCTGGACGGGCATCCGCATCGACTCGAAGGAGCCGATCGCCGGCGGCGAGGAGGCCATCGCGTGGTGGCGGTCCCGGGGCTCCGACCCCCGCGAAAAGCTCGCGATCTTCTCCGACGGGCTCGACATCGACACCATCGAGGCGATCCACGCCCATTTCCACGGCCGGATGCGGATCGGCTACGGCTGGGGCACGCTGCTCACCAACGACTTCCGCGGCCTGGTGCCGGACGGCCGCCTCGACCCGATCTCCATCGTCTGCAAGGTGATCGCCGCCGACGGCCGCCCCACCGTGAAGATCTCCGACAACCCGTCGAAGGCGATCGGCCCGGCCGGGGAGATCGCCCGGTACACCCGCGTCTTCGGCGATGCGGGGCAGGCCGCGATGCCGGTCCTAGTCTGAGCGGCCCTCACTCCGGCGACTGGACGATGACGCCGTACCAGCCGAGGCCCGCATAGGTCTCGTAGCCGGGCGTGCGGTGGAAGGCGACGATTCGGCCGGTCCGGGGATCCTGGTCGGCGCCGCTGATCCGGCCGCCGGCCGCCAGCGGCAGGGTCTCCTCGAGAACGCCGCGCCCGTCCGAGGCGGCGATCACCCGGTGGCGGGCATCGACGAGGAGCACGCGGGTGCGGGCCCGGTCCTCCTGCGCCACCCGCACGCCGTCGACGATGGCCCGGGCCTGGGCCTGCCAATCGAAGTGGATCGCCAGGACGCCGATCGGCCCGGCCCGGCTGTCGCCGTCCTGGCGGACGCTGGCGCAGTAGGTCGCCACCTGCGCCCCGCCGAGGCCGGGTTGCCCCATCACGTCGGCGGCGACGTAGGCGTCCCCGTCGGGGAGGGCGGCCGCGCGCCGGAACCAGTCCTGGTCGGCGACATTGCGCCCGACGAGACCGGGATAGCGGTTCGGGCGTCCATGGGCGATCACGTTGCCCTTCAGGTCGCAGAGCCAGAGGTCGAGATAGACCGTGTAGGCATCGAGGATGATGCCCAGGCGCCGGGTCGCGTGGGCGGCGGCATCGGTGCTCGGCTCCGCCGCGCAGGCGACCAGGGCCGCGTCGGTGGCCCACCAGCGCACGTCGCAGGTGCGCTCGTAGAGGTTGCGGTCGATGAGTTCGACGGCGTTGAGGGCGAGGTCGATCAGCCGTTGGGTCTGGGACGCGTCGGCGAAGCTTCGGACCTGGACCTGGAGGCCGGCGATGCGGTTCGAGAGCTCGACCTCGAGGGCGCGGGCCACGGTCTCCACCTCGGCGCCGATCGCCCGCACCTCCTGCGCCACCACCGAGAAGCCGCGGCCCATATCTCCGGCGCGGGAGGCCTCGATCAGGGCGTTGAGGGCGAGCATCTTCACCTGGCCGGTGATCGACTGGATGCGCCGGCTCTTGTCGGAGGCGATGCGCTGGAGCTCCGCGATCTCGGTGGCAATGCCGCGCAGGTTGGTGGCATCCGCCGCGCTGGGTCCGGTGCCAGCATCACTCGCCGTCTCGTGCACAACTGCCTCCAGACAAATCCGGACGGGCCCCGTCCTCTCGCTGTCGAAGAGCTTACGCAACTCAGCTTATATTTCCATTAAAACCAATCGTTTCGCGTGCACATCGGGTCCGATCACCAGACTTATCTTATGTTTAGCGCCGATCCCGCAGCAGTCCCACAGACGTCAGCCGAGCCCTGTGCGTGTTGTTAAGGCGATGAACACGATCGAAGCGTCCATTTTGTGCACGCCTGGGTCGAACCGGCCATGGTTCAAGAAACGCGCGAGGATCGACGGAGCGCTCGTCCCTCCGCGGACACGCAAACGCGCAGGATGACGTCGCCCGGGTTGCCAGATACGCTCAGGATCGGGCCGAACGCTGCGATCACCTGGGCGACGCCAGCGCTCAGCTATGCAACGAATGCAGGCCGGACCCGCCTCGATCACGGTTTCGCGACGCGATGAACCCGGGGGAGGGATCGATTCTCGCAAGCGCGTCGTTCTCTACGCCGCAATGCCCGCCACGCCGGCGGCCCGCGCGTCGCGTCTCGAAAACGGAATCGGAATGGCCCTGCGATCCCCCCCGAAGCCGTCCCTCGTCCCGCCGCGACCCACGCGCATCGCGGCCGCCGGCACCCCGACCCAGGCCCTGACCTCGCCGATCATCGTCGCTGCCCTGATCATGGCGGGCCTGTATGTCGGCCGTGACGTCCTGATCCCGATCGCCATCGCGATCCTGCTCTCCTTCGTCCTCGGCCCCCTGGTGAACCTCCTGCGGCGCTGGCATTTCGGCCGCTTCCTCTCGGTGGCGGCCTCGGTCGTCCTGGCGCTGGGCACCGCCGCGTCCCTGGCGACGCTGATCGGCGTTCAGCTCGCCGACATCGCCAAGGACGTGCCGCGCTACCGCAGCACCATCGAGCGCAAGATCGAGGGTCTGAACGACACGCCCGCCGGACGCCTCGCCGGCTACGTCGCGAGCATCGGCCGGACGATGCACGAGAGCCACGAGGAGCCCAAGCCCGAAGCCAAGCCTGAGCCGAAATCCGACTCGCAGGCCAATCCGGCCCCGCCCGAGAAGGCGATCCTGGTGGAGGTCAAGGAGCGCGTTCCCGGACCGGTGACCATGGCGGGCACGCTGATCTCGCCGATCCTGCACCCCCTCGCCACCATCGGCATCGTGTTCGTGGTGCTGCTCTTCCTGCTGATGCAGCGCGAGGACCTGCGCGACCGCATGATCCGGCTCGCCGGCTCCAGCGACCTCCACCGCACCACCGTGGCGATGGACGACGCCGCCAAGCGCCTCAGCCGCTACTTCCTGGTCCAGCTCGGGCTCAACGCCGCCTTCGGCCTGGTGGTGGGCATCGGGCTCTACGGTCTCGGCGTGCCGAACCCTGTCCTGTGGGGCATCTTCTCGGCGCTGATGCGCTTCGTGCCCTATGTCGGCGCCTTCGTGTCGGCCCTGTTCCCCCTGGCGCTGGCCGCCGCGATCGATCCCGGCTGGTCGATGGTGATCGGGACGCTGATCCTGTTCCTGATCCTCGAACCCCTGGTCGGGCACTTCATCGAGCCGATGCTCTACGGCCAGTCCACCGGCATGTCGCCCTTCGCGGTCCTGGTCTCGGCCCTGTTCTGGACCTGGCTCTGGGGACCCGTCGGCCTGCTCCTGTCCACGCCGCTGACGGTCTGCCTCGTGGTGCTCGGGCGCCACGTGGACAAGCTCGAATTCCTCGACGTCCTGTTCGGCGACCGGCCGGCCCTGACTCCGGTGGAGAACTTCTACCAGCGTATCCTGGCCGACGACCCGGATGAGGCGCAGGAGCATGCCGACCTCATCCTGAAGACCTGCTCGCTCACCACCTACTACGACGAGGTGGTGGTGAAGGGCCTCGAACTCGCCGCCCGGGACGCCGCCCGCGGCGTGCTCACCACCGAGCAGAAGAACGACATCCGGGCCAGCGTCGGCGGCCTGATCGAGGAGATGGCCGACCGCGACGACCTGCGCAGCGACACCGAGGCGAAGGCGGATCCCGACGCGCCGCGCCCGGACCCGGTGCCGGAGGCCTGGCGGCCCGACGGCACGGTGCTGTGCGTCGCCGGGCGCAGCTTCGTCGACGAGTCCGCCTGCGCGATCCTGGCCCAGCTTCTCGCCAAGCGCGGGATCGGCACGCGGGTGGTGCCGTTCGCCGACGTGGCGCGGGCGCGGATCGATGCCTTCGACCCTGGCCCGGCACAGCTCATCTGCATCGTCTCGATGGCGATCAGCGGCGAGCCCACGCACCTGCGCCGGCTGGCCGACCGCCTGCGTCGCAAGCTCCCGCGGGCCTGCTTCGTCCTCGGTCTCTGGCAGGCGGACGATGCCAGCCTCGACGAGGCGACCCGGCGCCGGGCGGTGGAGGCCGACATCCACGTGTCGTCCCTCAAGGCCGCCGTGGAGGCCGTTGTGGCCACCGCGCACGGCACCCGGAGCCCGGCCGAGACAGCGCCCGAGGTCGAGACGGAATTCGCCCGGGTCCAGCCGATGCCGGTGTGACGACGCGGTTTTGGGCTTGACCGTCGCCCCCTCCGTCCGCTTCGCTCGCCAGCGATCCCGATCGGGATTGGCCTGACAGGCACCTGCCGGAAAGAGGTATGCCGATGAGCGTCGTCGATCTCGCGCGGTTCATGGACGATCTCGCCGCGGCCTCGGGGCATGCGATCCTGCCCTTCTTCCGCGCCGCCTTCGGCATGGACGACAAGGCGCGGGGCGGGGCCGCCTTCGATCCGGTGACGGAGGCCGACCGGGCCGCCGAGGTGGCCATGCGCGGGATGATCCGGCGCGACCTGCCGACCCACGGCATCCTGGGCGAGGAGTTCGGCGCGGAGAACCTCGATGCCGAGTGCGTCTGGGTGCTGGACCCCATCGACGGAACCCGCGCCTTCGTCGCCGGCCTGCCGACCTGGGGCACCCTGATCGGGCTGACCCATCACGGCGCGGCGGTGCGCGGCCTGATGCACCAACCCTATCTCGGCGAGCTGTTCGCCGGCGATGGCGCGCAGGCCCGCCTGCGGTCGCCCCGCGGCGAGCGCACCCTGCTGACCCGTCGCGGCACCGCCCTGGACCAGGCGGTCCTCGCCACCACCGACCCGCGCCTGTTCGCCGAGGGTGTGGAGCGGGAGCGCTTCCTGGCCCTGGAGCGCGCGGTGCGCCTGTCCCGGTACGGCACCGACTGCTACGCCTATTGCATGCTGGCGGCCGGACAGATCGATCTGGTGGTGGAGGCCGGCCTCAAGCCCTACGACATCGTCGCGCTGATCCCGATCATCGAGGGGGCCGGCGGCATCGTGACGACCTGGGACGGCGGGCCGGCCACCGGGGGCGGGCGTATCGTCGCCGCTGGGGACCCCCGCCTGCACGAGGCGGCGCTGCGCCACCTCAATCCCTGAGGCGCCCGCCCCGAGTGGCCCATGAGATCCTGCGCCCGGCGGGCTGAGGCCGACGCTTCGTCCCCATGCGTGAGGTCCGCTGCGGGTGGTTTGCGGTCGGTCCGCTGCCGGTCGTAAAGGGTTCGAAGCGGGCACTGCAATTGTCCGGCTGAGGAGCATCCCATGCCGATCGAGCAAGTCACGATCCGGACGCGCGACGGCGATTGTCCTTCACACGTCGTGACCCCCGCAAGCGGCGGACCGTGGCCCGCGGTGGTCTTCTACATGGACGCAGGTGGAATCAGGCTGGCGATGCTCGACATGGCTCAGCAGCTGGCTGAGGCTGGCTACATCGTCCTGCTGCCGGATCTCTTCTACCGCTACGGACCCTACGGGCCGTTCGTGCCGAAGGAAGTGTTCGCGGGCGACTTTCGCGCAGTCCTCAGGCCGCTGATGGCCACAACAAGTCCCTTGAAGGCCGCTGAAGATGCAGGGGCCATGCTGGCTTACCTCGATACGCGTGCCGACGTTGAAGGCCACAAGATCGGGGTGGTGGGCTTTTGCATGGGTGGCGGCATGGCCTTGGCCACAGCGGGAACTTATCCCGAGCGGTTCGCCGCGGCTGCAAGCTTTCACGGGGGCAATCTTGCGACCGATGCGTCGACGAGCCCCCACCTGTTCACTGACAAGCTAAAGGCGGAAGTCTACATCGGCGCGGCGGAGAACGATGGCAGCTACTCGCCTGCAATGGCCGAGCGGCTGGAGGGGGCTCTGACGGAGGCTGGCGTGCAGTTTACAACGCGGACCTATCCGGCCGCGCATGGCTGGATGATGCCGGACTTCCCTGTTTTCGACCCTGCTGCGGCAGAGCAGGGTTGGAGCGCAATGCTTGCGCTCTTCGGCCGGACCCTGCACGGCGGCGAGTGATGACATGGAAGCTGATCCAGCGTCCGCTTACCGGCAGGCCGTGAAATGGCCTCAACGGCGAGGTCGGGTCGAAAGCAGCCCCCGCGGCACAGGTCTCCCGCATCGGGGACCGCCAGACGTCCCTGACGCGCACGCCTCCTCTTGACCCCTCAGGTTACGCCTCCTGCCGAACGCGGGCGTCGGTCGGCTTGGTCGTGTCGGAGCCGGGCATGAAGGCGTCGAAGGCGGCCCAGAAGTCCTGACGGATGCTGTCGCGCTCCGACAGGATCTCGTGCCGGGCATCGGGCAGCACCAGGATGTGCCCGGCGCGCAGGCCGCGGGCGAAACGCTCGGTGGTGCGGGTACCGCAGACGGGGTCGGCGCCCGCCGCGACGATGAGCGTCGGCACCGAGATCCGGCCCGGCACGCGCGGATCGGCGAGGCGCTTCATCGCCCGGAAGGCGCTCGCGAGCCAGGCGATGCTCGGATCGCCGACGGCGCCGGCCCCGACATCCCGGGCGGCCGCCGCGTTGCGGGCATAGCGCTTCGGATCGCGGCACAGGCGATTGCCCGGATAGGGCTTCGTCGCGATCGAGACCGCCGAGCCGAAGGGAATGTAGCGCCGGCCCCAGCCGATCGCGTGCAGGGCAGCGGCGAGGAGGGCCGCCCCGGCGGGCCAACGCACCATGCGGATCGACAGCATGGGCGCCACCATGACGACGCGCCGGAACGGCAGCCAGCCGTCATGGGCCCCGGTCAGGGCGACGGCCCCGCCCATCGAGTGCGCGAGGGCCAGATGCGGATGCGGCATCAAGGGATGCAGGATGTCATCCTCGATCGCCTTCAGGTCGAGACGGTAATCGTCGAAATCCGCGACGTGGCCCCGATGCGGATCGTCGACCTGTCGCTGCGACTCGCCCTGGCCACGCCAGTCGAAGGCGACGACCGCGAAGCCCCGCCCGCGCAGGTCGGCGATGGTCTCGTAGTACTTCTCGATGAATTCAGCCCGGCCCTGGAGGAGGCAGACGGTTCCCTTCACCAGGCGGGTGGTCGGGCGCCAATGGGCGGCGCGCAACTCGATGCCGTCGTCGGTGCGCACCGCCTTGAGGGCACCGCCCGGCGGAACGGGATTGTCGGGGGTGGAGCGCAGAGTCAGCATCGACGAAGTCTCAGGTAGAGGAAGGAACCAAATTTTTTCGGTCGAGGCACCGGCTCAGGCTCTTGCGAGGCTGAAACCCAGCGCCGATATCACGGGAGCACCGGCCAATACGGCGGCGCGACTGGTCCGGCCCACGGGCGGACCTGAAACCAGCATGTTGCTTCTTACGGAGAATATGTGATGCGTCAGTTCGACCTTGCTCCCCTCTATCGCTCCACCGTCGGTTTCGACCGCCTCTTCTCGGCCCTCGACCAGCTCGTGAGTGCCGACGCGGCCCCGACCTATCCGCCCTACAACATCGAGCGCACCGGCGAGAACGCCTACCGGATCACGGTGGCGGTGGCCGGCTTCACCGACTCCGATCTCGCGATCGAGGTCAAGGAGAACGCGCTCACCCTGAAGGGCGAGCGGAAGTCCGATCCCGCCAAGCCGGCGGAATTCCTGCACCAGGGCATCGCGGCCCGCGCCTTCGAGCGTCGGTTCCAGCTGGCCGACTACGTCCAGGTGACGGGTGCCGCCCTGGAGAACGGCCTCCTCCACATCGATCTCGTCCGCGAGATTCCGGAGGCGAAGAAGCCCCGTCAGATCCAGATCGCCACCGGCCGCACCCCGCAGGCCCCGGTGATCGAGGGTTCGGTGCAGCAGGCCGCCTGATCGGCGCGTAAGGACGTTCGGAGCGCCCCGGCCGCACGGCCGGGGCGTTTTTCTGTCCAGAAACCTCTGTCTCTCCGATGACCTCTTCCGATCCGGAGACCGCGTGCCCGGAGGGACGGTTGGCTCAGAAGTCGCCGTCGAATCCATCGTCGCGGCTCGGCTCCTTGCAGCGATAGCCGATGAAGCAGCGCGGCGTATCCTGCGCCGGCACGAAGGCCGGGATCGTGATCTCGGTGACCTCGCAGAAGCTGCGGTCGCGCACGAAGCGGTCATAGGTCTGCCCCCCGGTTCCGAGGACGAGGCCGCCCCGGCGGTCCACCAGCGTCTTGGCCTGGCCGCAGGACATGGCTGTCGTTGAGGCCCGCTGCGCGTGCGCCGGTGCGGTGCAGAGGGCAAGGACGAGGGCGGCGCGGGCAATGCGGACTGGCATGGCGGGCCAACGCGCTCGGCGACCGGTCGATCCCGACGCGAGACGCAGGACGCGGCGCGCCCCATGCCTCAGGCGCCTCGGCCGCTGCGTGCGCTCACAGGTCGCCGAAGATCAGCTGTCCCTGCGGGCTCGGACGCCGCGCGGCCGGATTGCCCTTGGCGCGCTTGGCCGCAGGCTTGCCCACGGTCCGGCGTGCGGCCGGGCGCTCGGCCGGCGGATCGGCCCTGAGACGGGCTTTCGCCTTGTCGCGGGCTATCGCCTCCGGGGCATGGGGATCATCGTCGAGCCACTTTCCGCGCTTGATCACCTCGTTGACCCGGCCCTGGTTCACGCCGACCTTGAAGGCGATCTCCTGCTGGGTCATGCCGGTGGAGGCATGCAGGTCGAGGATCGCGCGGGCGAGCTCCGGGGTCATCTTCTGGCCGGTCAGGCGCCGGGCCGGCTTGATCGTCCGCGTCGCCCGGTCCCGCTCGCGCAGGCGCTCCAGCAGGGCGAGCGCCATGTGCATGCCGTGCTCGCGCAGGGACTCCTCGAATTCCTTCAACGTCGCCATGGTCGGCATCCTCATCGCCGCAGGGTTCCGTGAGGTCGGAACCGCGACTGTTCCATCAACGCGACCGAAACGCCAGGGTTGCTCCGGACAGGCCGTCAGGGTTGGGCTGGTTCGGGCATCGTGACAACCGGCAAGCACCGTCATCCACCGCTATCCGCCGGGACCGGCCCGGGCCAGGGCGGGCAGGGGGCCTCTGACGGACCGCCACGCCCGTGGTCAGCGGCGTGCCGTTCGGCTAAACCGCCGGTCCTGCCGCGGTTTTCGAGGATCCCCGCCCGATGATCAGCCCGATCGTATCCGTCTCACGCGCGGGGCCGCCCCCCGGCACGCCGTCCCTGGTGGATGCCCTCGAGGGCGGCGCGGTCCTGATGTTCCCCGATCTGGACTTTCCCTTGAGCCGCTTCGAGGAGCGCTTCGTCGAGCGCCCCTTCGCCGACGGCAAGGCCAAGAACGTCAATATCCGCGGACCGGAGGCCACCCTCCGGGGCGCGGCCGGCACGCCGGAGGAGCAGGAGGCCCTGCGCCAGGTCCTGATCCGCTACCGCACCTTCGCCGAGGCGCTGCTGGCCGAGCACCTGCCGGCCTATGCCGGCAAGGTCTCCTTCGCGGGCACGTCCTATCGCCCCTTCGAGGTCGACCAGCGCAAGCTGAGCTGGCGGCGCGACGACACCCGCCTCCACGTGGACGCCTTCCCGTCGAACCCGATCGGCGAGAAGCGCATCCTGCGCATCTTCCGCAACATCAACCCCAATGGCCAGCCGCGTCACTGGCGCGTCGGCGAGGACTTCCCGTCGATGGCGCAGAAATTCCTGCCGCGCCTGCCCGGCTACTCGCCGCTCTCGGCCCGGATGCTGGCGCTCCTGAAGATCACCAAGGCGCGGCGCAGCGAGTACGACCACCTCATGCTGCACCTGCACGACGCCCTGAAGCAGGACATGGCGTACCAGGAGACGGCGCCCCAGGCGGACGTGCACTTCTCCCCCGGCCAGACCTGGGTGACCTTCTCGGACCTGGTGATGCACGGCGCCATGGGCGGCCAGTACATGCTGGAGCAGACCGCCTACCTCGCGGTGGCCGACCAGGCCCGCCCCGAGCGCAGCCCACAGCGCCTGCTCGCCCAGGCCCTCGGCCGCCCCCTTCGCTGAGTCCCTTTCGCGAATCCCCTTTCCGCTGATCCCCCTCGAACCCTACGGCCGGAGACCCCCGATGATCCTCGAAATCGCGCAGATCGACGTCAAGCCCGGGATGGAGGCCGAGTTCGAGGCCGGCATCGCCAAGGCCTCGGCGATCTTCAAGGCCGCCAAGGGCTGCCGCAGCTTCGCCGTCCGCCGCTCCATCGAGAAGCCGCAGCGCTACCGCCTGCACATCGAGTGGGAGACCCTGGAGAACCACACCGTGGACTTCACCGGCTCCCAGGCCTGGAAGGACTACCGGGCCATGGTCTCGCCCTGCTTCGAGGCCCCGCCGAGCGTCGAGCACACCGAACTGGCCCTCCAGGCCTTCTAAGGGACGCGTCAGGAGCCGGAACCGCGCACCAGCATCTTGATGCGGTCGTCGAGCCGGCCGATCCGCGCGCGGACACCGCGCGCGGCGCATCCCGACAGGGTCTCGCCGGCGAAGAAACCGAACTGCGCGGCGCGCTCGCGACAGGCCAGGACGGGCGGGAGCGCGATCACCAGGGCGAAGGGCGCGGTGAGCAGGACGAGGTTGAGCAAGAGGGACGGCGCCCAGCCCAGGGCGAAGGACCGGACCTCCGGCTCCGCTTCGCCTTCGACATCCCGGAAGCGGCGCACCGTCCGGGGCGTGCGCAGACCCTCACGGATGATCGCCTGACGGACCCCGGCCTGCGCCGGCATCGCCGCCTCGACCTCGGGATCGTCCCGCGCCGGCCCGGCGCGCGTCTCCAGGGGCATCGTCCGAGCTCCGAGCGTCACCATGACCTCCCGCCGCGATCGCGATGATCCGTTCCCATCACGCCGCGCTACCGCAGGCCGCTCGCGACCGTTCGCAGGTCGCTGTCGAGATGGAGCATCCGGCCGGCCAGGTCGCGGCGGGCGCAGGCGGTGCTGCGCAGGAGGTCGGGGACCCAGGACCCGCGGGCGCTCCCCTGGCAATCCATCAGCAGGCTCGCGGCCAGCAGAATCGTCATCGGTCCGAGCATCAGGGTGACCTTCAGCAGACGGAAGAAGCCGAAACCGCCGCGCTGCCGGCGGGGTCGGGCCGGCGCACGATCCCGACCGGACGGACGCCGAGGCGGCCGGTCCTCCGACTCGTCGTCGCGCGGACCGAACTCCTGCTCGTAATAGGCTTCAAGCTTGCTGCGCTTCATCGGTGAGCGTCCGCCGACCTGGCTCGTGACATCCTCGTCGCACGAGATACACGCCGAGAGCGATAAGCTTGGCCTAAGATCGCCGGGCGCGGGAGGCGCGACCTACGCGCGTGGTTTCGGAATACTTAGCGGCCGGAGGACGATCGAACGCGCTCCCGGTGACATCGGCGCACGGACTGCGTACCTAGGTTCAGCAGGCCGAACCGGCCCGGTCCCCGGGCGCCGGACTCTCCCTACCACCGAGCGATCCTCGCCCATGATCCAACGCCCCCTCCGCATCGGAACGCGCGGAAGTCCGATGGCCCTGGCCCAGACCGGAATGGTCCGGGACAAGATCGTCGCGGCCAATCCGGGTCTCGAGACCGAGATCGTAGTGGTCAACACCGTGGCGGATCGCATCCTCGACCGCCCGCTCTCCGAGATCGGAGGCAAGGGGCTGTTCACCAAGGAGCTCGAGCAGGCGCTCTATGCCGACGTCGTCGACGTCGCCGTCCACTCAATGAAGGACGTGGAGACGTGGCTGCCCGACGGGCTGGTGATCGCCTGCATCCTCGAGCGGGACGACCCCCGTGACGCCTTCCTGTCGCCGCGGGCTTCCGGCTTCGCCGAGCTCCCGTCGGGGTCCCGGATCGGCACCTCGTCCCTGCGCCGGGCCGCGCAGGTGTTGATGCGCCGGCCGGACCTGCGGATCGTCCCCCTGCGCGGGAACGCCAACACGCGCATGCGCAAGCTGGAGGAGGGGACCTGCGACGCCACCCTCCTGGCGCTCTGCGGCCTGGAGCGCCTCGGCATGGCCGACATGGCCCGCAGCGTGCTCGACGTCGGCGAGATGCTCCCGGCCGTGGCGCAGGGCGCCCTCGGGATCGAGTGCCGCGAAGCCGACGCGGACGTGCGCGCGCTCCTGGGCCCCTTGGTCTCCGCCACCGCCACCGCCGAACTCGCAGCCGAACGCGGTCTCCTGGCCGAGCTCGACGGCTCCTGCCGGACCCCGATCGCCGCCCTGGCGCGGATCAGCGGCGACACGCTCAACCTCGACGGCCTGTTGTTCCTGCCCGACGGCAGCGCCCACTGGGCCGTCCAGCGCTCCGGCGCGGTGGCGGACGCCGCCGAGATCGGGCGCGAGGCCGGCGCCGAATTGAAGCGGGCAGCGGGCGACACCTACGCGCGGCATCTCCAATAGGCGCTCACGCCAGACTTCGCTCGATCGCCTCCTCGTCGCAGATCACGCTGGCCGCGCGTCGATACTCGCTGCCGAGGGGCTGAGTCAGGATCGGTGCTTTCGCCCGGGCGGTGAAGGCGTCGAGGAACACCCGCATCACGTGGGCGACCGCGCTGGGCGTAACCGAACGCAGGTCGTCCTCGTAGTAACGCCCCGCATTGGCGGTACTCGTCACGATTTCGTACGCGGGAAAGTAGACGGCGCGCGGCTCAGCCGCGGCGATCTCTTCGGCCGCCGCCCGCAAAGCGGCCTTGCTGTAGGTGTTGGAGACCAGCACGTGCTGATCCGCGTAGGTCGCGATCAGGGGCACTGGCGAGACCGTGAGAATCACCCGGGCGGCTGGATTGACCGCGAACAGCCGCTCCAGGAAAGTCAGCATGTCGTCCCGCACATCACCCACCCGCGCATTCACGAAGGCGTAGGCGTCCGGGTCGAAGCTACCGCCGATGACCCCTGGGGCTACCGGGAGCATCGCGCCGTCGGCGCGATGCATCCAGCCCTCGGTCAGGCCTAAGGTGAATACGAAGACGTCGAGGCTTTCGAACATGGCCCGTACCGCCGCAAGATGCCTCCGGCGATCGGCTTCCACCTCGGCCGCATCGGCGAAGCCGGCTGGCTCGATTCCAGGGCGAAACGGATCAACCAAGCGACCATCCGGACGCGTCCACGTCGACAGGGCAGGAGCGTAGGTGCCCCAGGCACGGTCGAAGAGCTGCAGAATCTGGCGGGCGGTGTAGATGTTGCCGTAGCGGGCCGAGTAGATCCCATATTGCCGGTCGGCGGCGGCTTCGGGTGCCATACCGTCGGGCCCTACCTCCGTGAGATAATGTCCGAACCCTGCCCGTGTCAGGGCGCGGGCGACGTGCTGGGCGAAACACGAGCCGGCGGTCGCCACCCGAGCTTCAGGGCCGATGGTGAAGCGGCTGCTCGGGGCGGGCGCCAAGGCGAAGGGCGCCACGCCTGCCACGGCCTTGCGCCAGAATCGCTCGGCCGGTAGATCGGCGTAAGGGTTCACTACCACGGCGGCATCTCCATCCGATCGCTCAGGCCATTGCCGCGCACGTTCACCAAGACCATGGTCTCGGACTCTTTCGCGGCCCTGGCTGCCTCCCTCGCACGTCCGGGTTCATCGTGGCGATCCTGGGCGGGAGCATGGCGCGGGCCCCGGATCGACCCCGGCCCGGTGCGGGACGGACCGCGGATCGCCGTCCTCGGCAACTGCCAGGCAGAGGGTATCGCCCAATCCCTGCGACTTCTGCTCCCCAGCGCGCAGGTCCACCTCGTCCCCTTCGACGGCCTCGGCAAACGGCATGGCACCCTGGAGCGCCTCAAGGGCTATCTCGCTCCCTTCGATCACGTCTTCACGCAGTTCTTCCCCCAGGGTTTCGTCGAGGGCGGAAACGTCCATGCTCTCGGCGAAGACGATCCTCGCTTGAGCCTGTATCCGACCATTCTATTCCCAGGCTACCAACCTGACATGGTCCTCGTGGGTGATGTCGGGGCGCTCTCTGCATCGCGCCTCATCGCCTCGCCCACAGGTCCCTATCACTCTGCCATCGTCCTGTGCGCCTATTTGGAAGGCCTGAAACCGGAGGAGACTGCAGAACTGTTCCGCGATTCGATCTATACGCGGCTCGGCTTCTATGAAGCCTGGAACGTGGCCGCAGCGGAACTCCTGGGTAGCGCGCGCGACATCATGTTTCCGCTGGAGGCGGAACTCGCCCGATGGTCCCGACGCGGTTGCTTCATGCACGTCCTGAACCATCCCAAGTTGTTCGTTCTGGCCGATATTGCCCGGCGACTCGCCGTAGAAGCGGGCCTGCAGCCCCTGTCAGCCCGAGTCGAGGATTACCTCCCGGATACCCTTGCCGCCGACGTGGTCTGGCCCCTCTACCCGGACCTCGCAGCGCATTATGGCCTGACGGGTACGATGCTGTTCAAGGACCGGGCCCGCCGGGGCGACCCGAAACTTTACGACCTACCGGCCTTCATCGCGGCGAGCTTCGCGATCTACCGGCGCCATGCACCGGAGTCCCTCGGGTGCATCCGAGTCGAGGGCTGGCGGGCAAACCCTGCCGTGCGGTCATTGTTCAAGGCCTGAGTGCGCTCCTCCCTCAGCTTGTCGCGCGCAGGATCAGCGACTCCGATCCGGCGGCGGGTTCACGCATCATCGAGTTGGCCAGATCGACCACATCCTGGATCCGAAAGGGCTTGGCCAGGAAAACGCTGTCCGGCACGGCACGGCGATCGTCGCATCCCCCGGTCGACGAATAGATGACCGGCCCGTTCGGATTGAGCATGCGGAAAGCTTGGGCGACAGACCAGCCGTCAATGAGGCCTGGCAGGTTGATATCGGTAAGCAGGAGCGCGAAAGCAGCGTCTGCTCTATCTTCTGCCGCAGTGGCCTGCCGGATGGCAGCCACTGCCGCCTCTCCGCTGGAGACCGAAACCACGGCGATGCCGTTCCGCTGGCACAGAGCGGTCAGCATCTCAAGAAGCAGGTAATTGTCCTCGACGACGAGGATCTGACGCCGACGCATGAATCGCACCAACTCTTTGCACAGCCGGCTTAGTCCGCTAGTGGTTAATTGCCGATCAACAGAAGCGACGGTTCGGCGAAGTCACGCCCCTGACCTAGTCTGGAAAACAAAATGCCGGACCATTCGACCCACGAGGCCGGGACGTCCGCAGCCCCCGATGCGCCCGTTGTGCAGGCGGGGTCGATCTACGAGCCCCGCACGCTCAAGGAGTTGGAGGACATCTTCGGCCGGGCCCGCTTAATGGATCTGCTTGATCGCTTAAGGACCGAGATCGGCCGACGGCTTCTGGCGCCGGCCTCGGAACGCATCACCCTTGGGCAGGATGCCCACATTCTGCTTTCCGCGAGCGGATCACTCGGCTTCTTTGATCTTTCCCAGCGCTGCTCGCAGATGGAGCGGGCCTGCCTGGAGGGAGCCGACCTTGCCGAGCCTCTCGCAGCGGTCCGGAAATCGGCCGAAGCCGCGGTGACGGCGATCCGGGCCATCCGAATCCAATCCTGAAGCCCTCGGGTTACGGCATGTTGCCATCCGGTCACGGATGGGACGCCCATGCATGCTTCGACGTCAGCGTCGCGCCGCCGCCGCAATCGGGGACGATTCCGGATCTCGTTTCACCGAAGCCATCGCCGGAGTGTTCTGGCGCCGGCTGGCGTGACGACTGCGTTACAAGAGACCTTGGCCGATTTCGGAAAGATCGCTTCAAGGTTGACGGAACCTTCGCTTAACCGAGACCACATAAGAACCGCCAATGTGTCCCCGAGGGGGGCACATGAGGCGACGTTGCCAGCCTGATTGACAGGAACCCGGCGGCTGTGCCCGAGGAGAACAGGATCATGCCCATGATTGCGCGCTTCCGCGTGTTTCCGCTGGCGGCCGCCCTCTGCGCCGCCCTCAGCGTCGCCGCCTGCACCAACGATAAGGATTTGGCCGATGCTTCCGGGTTCGGCGCCGGCGGTGGCATGAACGGCGGCGCAAACACACCCGGAAGTGCTCAGGACTTCGTGGTGAACATCGGCGATCGGGTGTTCTTCGAGTCCGATTCCACCGACCTGACCCCCACCGCCACCGCCACCCTCGACAAGCAGGCCACCTGGCTGCAGCGCTATCCGCGCTACACCTTCCTGATCGAGGGTCATGCCGACGAGCGCGGCACTCGTGAGTACAACTTCTCGCTCGGAGAGCGCCGCGCGCAGTCGGTGAAGGACTATCTCGCCTCGCGCGGGATCGCGACCGGACGGATCCGCACTGTTTCCTACGGTAAGGAGCGTCCGGTGGCCGTTTGCAACGACATCTCGTGCTGGTCGCAGAATCGCCGCGCCGTTACCGTTCTCGACCGTGGCGCCGGCTCCTGACCCAGGCTATGTTGGGATCTCCGGACAGATGCTCGCCCGGGATCCCGCATCCAGAACTATGCGCCGCAGTTTGGCATGGCCGCATTTTTGCCGCGTGGGACAGCATTTGCTATCGGCGGGCCGCGATCCTCGCGAGCGCACTTCCGCCCCCCGACCACCGGTAACGACCGCCATGCTTGCCCGCCTCCTCTTCGCGACCCGCCTCGGCACCGCAGCCGGCGTCGTCATGGGATCAATCCTCTGTGGGATGTCGGCTCCCGCGATGGCACAGGACGCCTCCGACTTCGTCGTCCGGCTCAACCGGCTGGAGAACCAGTCGCGCCAGACCGCCGGGCAGATCGAGACGCTGCAATACGAGAATCGCCAGTTGAAGGAGCAACTCCGCAAATTTCAGGAAGATGTGGAGTTCCGCCTGCAGGAAGCGAAGGGAGGCCGCAGCAGCGTCCCGTCCGGTACCAATCCGGCTCCGGCCAAGCCGCAGAAGCGCAGTGATGCCTTCGATCCCGAGCACAATCCCGGCCTACCGGGCGCGCCGATGCAGCTGGGCACCACAACGCCGAGCGGGGCGGTGGCCGAAGCGCCCCGGACACGCAATGTGCCTCCGACAGTCGTGGAGGCGGACGACGAAGAGCCCGGCCTGACGCCACCTGGTCTCGGCGGCCCCGTCGACCTCTCACCACCCGCCCGCGTTCCGACCACCGGTGCCCTTCCGAATCCGCCCCGGGCTGGCAGCGTCGCTGCCACGGGGTCAGGCGATGCACGCGGGGATTACGAGGCGGCCTACGCCTACATCCTTCAGCGCCAGTACGAGCAGGCCGAGATGGGCCTACGCCAATTCATTCAGTCTCATCCGCGCGACGCGCTGGTGCCATCGGCAACCTACTGGCTCGGCGAGAGCTACCTGCAGCGCAACCGCAATCGCGAGGCGGCTGAGCAGTTTTTGAAGGTCTCCACGGACTATGCCCGTTCGGCGCAGGCGCCGGATGCCATGCTGAAGCTCGGGGCCTCGTTGAACGCGCTCGGCGCCCGCGAGCAAGCCTGTGCGACCCTCGCCGAATTAGAGCGTAAATTTCCTTCCGCCAGCGCCAGCGTCCGTCAGGGCGTGACGCGTGAACAGAAGCGCGCTCGCTGCGCCGCTTGACCAAGGCGGTCGACGGGGTCGAGAACGCGCTCCGAGCCTACCTGTCGCGCGAGACGGTTCTTCTTGCGGTGTCCGGTGGTCCCGATTCGACTGCGCTGATGGCCGCGGCCGTGGCTGTAAAGTCTGCGGCAACCGTCCACGTCGCCACGATCGATCACGGCCTACGGCGCGAAGCGAGCGCGGAAGCCGCGGCGGTCGCGGCTCTCGCTGAGACGCTCGGCCTTCCGCACCGAACCTTGAGCTGGACCGGACCGAAACC
The DNA here is from genome assembly GCF_002917135.1 of Methylobacterium sp. V23. Lineage (NCBI taxonomy): Bacteria > Pseudomonadati > Pseudomonadota > Alphaproteobacteria > Hyphomicrobiales > Methylobacteriaceae > Methylobacterium > Methylobacterium sp. V23. The sequence goes on along the minus strand of NZ_PDHT01000011.1, from coordinate 124,506 downwards.
GTCGCGGGGTCTTCAGGAGGCCGCCCGTGTAGCGCGTTACGCCCTCCTCGCGACCCATGCCGAAATCGTCGGTGCCAAACTCGTGCTCACTGGACACACCCGCGACGATCAGGCCGAGACGGTTCTGATGCGTCTGCTGGCGGGAAGCGGGCCCGCAGGCCTCGCGGGTATGCGCACCGAGCGCTCTCTCACACCGTCCATCAAGCTGGTACGGCCTTTCCTGACGATCGCGAAGGCCCAACTCGTAGATTATTGCGAGCGCCAAGGGTTCGCCTTCGTGCGCGATCGTTCCAACGACGACGATCGCTTCGCCCGGGCTCGCCTCCGCCGGCTCGTTCCGGGCCTCACCCGCGAAGGGCTGAGTACGGATCGGCTCTGCCGCCTGGCAGCGCGCTGCGCACGTGACGATGCCGCACTGAAGGAAGCGGCGCGGATCGCATTCGCTGTGGCACGGAGGCCAGAACTCCGCCCTGGCATCCGTCTGGATGGTCGACATCTGTGCTCGCTGCCGGACGCCGTGCTTCTTCGTCTCACCAGTCTCGCTGCAGAGCAGATGAACCCGGGTGGGCCGGAGCGGCTGGAACGGCTCGAAGCCCTTGTTCTCGACGACCTTCGACCCGCGCTTCATGCGCGCACTCCGATACGCAGGACGCTGCGCGGAATCTTGTTCGAAGTGACGCTGGCAGCGGATTTGGTCCTGACCTCGGCACCGCCGCGCCGGGGGAAGAAATCTTCGTAACCTTCCCATTGGATGCAGCCTTGCCGCGGCAGCATGCCCATGGCACGGCCTCCCCTTCGACTTGGCAAGGGGTGACTCGCTGCCTACATTGGCGGGGAGCGTCAGGAGCGACCCGCCCCAATTCGCGTGGTGGGCCCCGATGCCTCCAGGGATAGATCGATGAACCCGAATTTCCGCAATTTCGCCTTGTGGGTCGTCATCTTCCTGCTCGTGCTTGCCCTCGTGACCCTGTTCCAGAACCCGGGTCATCGTGGTGGCGGTTCCGAGATCGCCTACAGCCAGCTTTTGAACGATGCCGATTCCGGCAAGATTCAGACGGTTGTGATCTCAGGGCAGGATGTCAGCGGCACCTATGTCGGCGGCGGCAACTTCACCTCCTATGCTCCCAATGACCCGAGCCTGGTGTCCAAGCTGCAAAGCAAGGGCGTTCAGATCACTGCGCGTCCTCCGTCGGACAACACGCCCTGGTTCATCCAGTTGCTCGTCAGTTGGTTACCGATCCTCGTGTTCATCGGCGCCTGGATTTTCCTTTCCCGCCAGATGCAGTCCGGGGCAGGGCGCGCAATGGGTTTCGGAAAGTCGAAGGCTAAGCTCCTCACCGAGGCTTCGGGTCGCGTGAGTTTCGATGACGTTGCTGGCGTCGAGGAAGCCAAGGAGGACTTGCAGGAGATCGTTGAATTCCTGCGTGACCCTCAGAAATTTCAGCGTTTGGGCGGTCGTATCCCGCGCGGCGTGCTTCTCGTCGGCCCTCCGGGCACAGGTAAGACCTTGATTGCCCGGGCGGTCGCTGGTGAAGCCAACGTGCCCTTCTTCACCATCTCCGGCTCGGACTTCGTCGAGATGTTCGTCGGTGTCGGTGCTTCCCGCGTGCGCGACATGTTCGAACAGGCGAAGAAGAATGCCCCTTGCATCATCTTTATCGATGAAATCGATGCTGTTGGCCGGCATCGCGGCGCAGGCCTTGGCGGCGGTAACGATGAGCGTGAGCAGACGCTGAACCAGCTCCTCGTTGAAATGGACGGGTTCGAGGCGAATGAGGGTGTGATCATCATCGCCGCCACGAACCGTCCCGACGTCCTTGATCCCGCTCTGCTGCGTCCGGGTCGGTTCGACCGCCAGATCATGGTGCCGAACCCTGATGTCGTCGGTCGGGAGCGTATCTTGCGCGTTCACGTCCGTAAGGTGCCGCTGGCACCGGACGTCGATCTAAAGGTCATCGCGCGCGGCACCCCGGGCTTCTCCGGCGCCGATCTGATGAACCTCGTCAACGAGTCGGCCTTGCTGGCGGCCCGCCGCGGCAAACGAATCGTCACGATGCACGAGTTCGAGGATGCCAAAGATAAGGTGATGATGGGCGCCGAGCGGCGCACCCTGGTCATGACCGAGGACGAGAAGCGGCTCACTGCTTATCACGAAGGCGGTCACGCGATCGTTGCCTTCAATGTCCCGGCCACGGATCCTGTGCACAAGGCGACGATTATCCCGCGTGGTCGGGCTCTCGGCATGGTCATGCAGCTTCCGGAGCGTGACAAGCTGTCGATGTCTTACGAGCAGATGACCTCGCGGCTTGCGATCATGATGGGTGGACGCATCGCCGAGGAAATGACTTTCGGTGCCGACAAGGTGACCTCGGGTGCTCAGTCGGACATCGAGCAGGCGACCCGTCTTGCCCGCATGATGGTCACCCGTTGGGGCTTCTCACCGGAACTCGGGACCGTTGCCTACGGAGAGAACAACGACGAGGTCTTCCTGGGGATGTCGATGGGCCGTCAGCAGACGGTTTCGGAGGCGACCGCTCAGAAGATCGATGCGGAAGTCCGCCGCCTTGTGGAAACAGGCCTCGAAGAAGCGCGCCGCATCCTCGGTGACCACAAGGACGACCTGGAGGCGTTGGCGCAGGGCCTCTTGGAATATGAAACGCTGTCCGGCGACGAGATCAAGAACCTCATCGCTGGCAAACCTCCGATCCGTGATGCGGGCGATGGACCGACGACACTCCGTGGATCATCTGTTCCGTCCGCCGGTCGTGGTCGTCCGCGTGGGAGTGACGGACTGGAGCCTCAGCCTCAGGCTTGAACCATCAAGCTGCAGCCTTCTTCAACTAACGTCACGAGCCCGCCACCGGCGGGCTCGTTCGTATCTAGGCCCTCCTTAACGGTATGGGAGGTTTGGTCCTCCTGAACGGGATCCGGCAACGGGATTTTCAGCCCCTGGGGTGAACCTAATGCCGAAGCATCATCACCAGCGGTAAGCCAGAGGATTGCGTCTTGAGGCAGACTCAGTTCCCCTGCACCGAGAACAGCAGACAGGACGCGAAGAGCATGTCGCGCAAGTATTTTGGCACCGACGGTATCCGGGGACGGGCCAACGGCGTGATCACACCGGAACTTGCCCTGAAGGTCGGTCAAGCAGCAGGCCTCATTTTTCAGCGCGGCGATTACCGCCACCGCGTCGTGATCGGCAAGGATACGCGTCTCTCGGGCTACATGATCGAAACGGCTCTGATTGCGGGCTTCACATCAATGGGCATGGATGTGCTGCAACTCGGGCCGATGCCAACGCCGGCCGTGGCGATGCTCACGCGATCGATGCGCGCCGATATCGGTGTGATGATTTCGGCCTCGCACAATCCTTTCGAAGACAATGGTATCAAGCTGTTTGGACCTGATGGCTTCAAACTCAGCGACGATGTGGAGCGCGAGATCGAGGCGCTGATCGACGGCGAGTTGCATAAGCGTCTGGCGGGCTCGCGAGATCTTGGACGAGCCAAGCGCATCGAGAGCGTGCACGCCCGCTACATCGAATTTGCCAAGCGCTCCCTGCCGCGGAATGTCACTCTCGACGGCCTGCGCATCGTCGTGGATTGTGCGAACGGGGCTGCCTACCGGGTGGCACCTGAAACCCTCTGGGAGTTGGGCGCCGAGGTGATCGCCATCGGCGTGGAGCCCGACGGGTTCAATATCAATCGCGATGTCGGATCGACTGCACCTGCCGCGCTTGCGGCCAAGGTTCGGGAGCTTCGCGCTGATATCGGCATTGCCCTCGACGGAGACGCCGACCGGGTGCTCATCATCGATGAGAAGGGCCAGTCTGTTGACGGCGATCAGCTGATGGCCGTGGTCGCGCGGTCATGGAAGGAGGATGACCGCCTGACGCAGCCTGGGTTGGTCGCCACGATCATGTCGAACCTAGGCCTTGAGCGCTTCCTGGGGGGTATCGGTCTCAACTTGGCACGTACCGCTGTAGGGGACCGGTACGTGCTCGAGCATATGCGGGAACACGGCTACAATCTGGGTGGCGAGCAATCCGGGCACATCATCATGTCGGATTATGCCACCACGGGCGATGGCCTCGTAGCGGCTCTTCAGCTTCTGAGTGTGGTGAAGCGTCAAGAGCGGCCAGTCAGCGAGGTCTGCCACTGCTTCGATCCCTTGCCACAAATTCTCAAGAACGTGCGCTACCGGTCTGGCCAACCGCTGGAGGCAGACTCTGTCGTCACGGCGATTGCCCAGGCGCGTGAACGACTTGGTAATTCCGGCCGCTTGGTGATCCGCCCGTCGGGCACCGAGACGGTGATCCGCGTGATGGCTGAAGGAGACGACCGGCGCCTAGTGACGGAGGTGGTGGATGATGTGGTCGAGGCTGTCGCCAAAGCCGCAGCGTAAAAACACGCACCGGTTTGCCCAGGATGGGACGGTACGGAGTCTTCGGCTTCAGCGGATCCGTCCCGCCGCGTTATAGGGCGATCGGTCGGGATCCCTTTCATGTCGAAACGTCAGAGCTGGTCGTAAGCTGCGGGAGCGACTTCACGCCAAGCGGCCAGGAGGGCCGCGGCAAGCCTGTCCTCATCCGCCTCCCAGAGGGTGAGACTGGTCCACCCGCGCCGGCCCCAAGCACCGTCAACGGCCTCGAAGAGATTCGGCTCGGCCTCAATCCACTCGACCTGCTGCGCGTGCGACAGGCGCAGGACCAGTCGCTCCTCTTCGACCCAAAGCGTCGCGAAGATCCGTCCCAGAATCCGGAAATCGGGGTGCCCGTTGTGGGCCCCCTCGGTCACTTCCGGGAGAGATCCAGCCAAGCGGCGAACTTCCTCTGGTGTGCTGGGCACGTGCAGTATCTCCCTTGAGATCTGAGCTTCTACTCGAAGCGAGAGGGCAACCCTTGCTCGACACAGACCTAGCGTTGTGTGCTGACCGTCAACTCTTCCGCAAGGATAAGATTTAACGTTAAATCGGATTTAACGCTTGGACTCCATGATGCTCTCGTCATCCCGCCGGCGCTCCAGGCTTCCGGCACACGGTCGATTGAAGGACATCCGATGCGCCGCACCAAGCTGTCTGCCTTGGCGCGCTCGATCACGCTCTTTGCGAGCGTGGCAGCGCCCTGCCTCGCTCAAGCGGCGGATCTGCTTCCGCCCCTGCCGCCCGAACCGCTGCCCCCGCCCGTCGAAATCGGCGGTGGCTGGTACCTGCGCGGCGACGTCGGTGTCGGCGCGGCAAGCGTTAGCGCCATTTCGACTACGGTCCTGAAGGGATCCCTTCCGGACGGATACCGCTACGATCAGAAGGCCATCGAGAGCCAGTTCTTCGCTGGTGGCGGTGTTGGCTATCAGTTCGGCTCCTACTTCCACGGCGATGTCACGGCAGAGTATCGTGGCGGCGGCAAACTGACCTTCCAGGACAGCTACGGAGCGGATTGCCTCTTGGCTGACTGCCGCGGAGTTAACGCGTACCAAGCCAATCTCGCCTCGGTGGTCGTCATGGCGAACGGCTACATCGATCTCGGCACCTGGTATGGCGTGACGCCCTTCATTGGCGGCGGTGTCGGCACTGCCTTCCATGAATTCTCCGGATTCAACGACCGCGGCTTCGGTACCGCAAGCGGTGGTTATGGATTCGCGAAGGACAAGCACTCGAACACCTTGGCCTGGGCAGCCATGGCCGGTCTCGCCTACAGCGTGACGCCCAACCTGAAGCTGGAACTCGGCTATCGCTACCTCAATTTGGGCGACGTGCGCTCTGGGGTCGTCAACTGCATCAACCAGGATTGCGGTGGCGCGATCTACAAGGTTAAGGAGGTCACCTCCCACGACGTTCGGATCGGCATGCGCTGGCTCCTCGGAGGGATTGTCGCACCGGCGGTCGCCGAGTATCAGCCTGAACCGACGCCCCTGGTTCGCAAGTACTGAAAGCATCCTTTTCTGGAAGGTGAGGGATCGCGTCGCTTCACGAATATGAACCAAATGGCCGAGCGCGTGAAATACCGCGCCCGGCCTTTTTTCGTTTTCGAACACCAGCAAAAGCGTCAAAATTCCTGGCAGCTCAATATGTTAGGGTTAAGTCCTCACTAACGGTTCAAGTGCAGACTGCTCTCGACGTTGATTCAAGGTGCACAGATAGAGCCTTCGATCGCGTCGCGTCCTCCAGTGTTCGAGACCGTCATGGCCGCATTCAGATTTCGCACCGTCACGGCTTTCGGATTGATGCTTGCCGCGCAAGGGCAGGTGGCAATCGTCCATGCAGCGGATCTCCGATTGCTGCCGCCGACATCCGCGCCCGTCGCCATCGGAGAGGGGTGGTACCTCCGAGTCGACGCGACGGTCAGCGACTATGCGCGCCCACGTGATGCAACGTCGGCTCCGTCTGATGGAAGCCCGCTGGTTCCCCTTACACGTCTGAATCTCGACACGGCCCCTGGCTACGGCGGTGGCGTCGGCTACCGCATCACCGATTGGCTTCGCGTCGATGCAACGATCGATCAACGGACCCCCTCGCGCTACAGTGCCTATTCTTCGGGCTCTGGGTTCGTCACCGGCTACAACATCGAGTCGGGTCAACTCGACATTCTCACGGGGCTGGTGAACGTCTACGCTGACCTTGGAACCTGGTGGGGCCTGACGCCCTATATCGGCGGTGGCATTGGTATTGCGGACAAGCACTTTGCCAAGGCCTACACTCAGACGACCTGTATCCTCGAATTCTGTGACAACAATCCCGGGACCGGTTTGCGCGACGTGGTGCGTCGGCCGAGCCGTTCGGTGACGTCAATGGCCTGGTCGTTGACGGGCGGCGTTGCCTACGAGATCGGCGGTGGCCTGAGCCTCGACACCAGCTACCGTTACGTCGATCTCGGCCGCGCCAAGACGGGGCGCGACACCTTTGGTTTTGATTCGCGTTTGAAAGACCTCGCCTCTCACGAGGTTAGGGTTGGCCTACGCTACAGCTTCGCTAACGGCTTAGGTCGACTCCCCGGGCTCACCAGCGTGACTTCGTCCCAAAATCCCTACGAGTGACCCTCAAAGAGAGGGCTGCGCTGCTTCGGTAGGCCGAAGGTATCTTCTCGGAAGCGTATTTCAACGGATTATTAAGGTTACCCAAGTAAAACTAAACCTACAGGCTCGGCCCCCCAAACCATCGGCCTGACGCCCTGAGGACGATATCAATGCGTACCGTAACCCTTGCGCTCATGGCTAGCTTTACGCTCGGCGTCGTTGCCCCGGTGCAGGGCGCAGACCTAGATTATGGGGTTCTTCGCGGCGCTGATTACGAACCCGAGGTTCAAGTTATTGATTGGAACGGCGTCTATTTCGGCGGGCACGGCGGATACACGTCGACATCCCTCAATCAGAACAACGTGTTCCAGAAGATGCTCGCCGAAGAGTTCAGGGTGCGCGACATCGAGAGCCAATTCAGTGTTTCATCCTTCCTTACCGCGCCTTCGGCCCGCGTAGACGGAGCGAGCTACGGGGCCTTTGCCGGCTTCAACTATCAATTCGACGAAGTCGTAGTTGGCATCGAGGCCGACTACACGCGCTTCAACAAAGCAGGCGAAGTCAGCAACGGTATCAGTCGTATCATGACGACCACCGGTGGCATGACCGAGGTCGTCAACTTGAGGGGCCTTTCGTCCACGAAGATCGAGGATTACGGAACCATCCGTGCCCGCGGTGGCTGGGCATTCGGGAGGTTCCTACCCTTTGTAACGGCCGGGCTCGCGATTGGCCGTGCTGCTGTCACCGATACGGTCGCCGTACAAAACTACGGCTACAACTCTCAGACCTATGCGTCCAACCTGACCGCGACAGTACCCGCCTACGTCGTCAGGCATGATTACGCGAGCTTCAATCCTGCCTATCCCGGAAATTATTCATCCCCGTACGGCCAAGTTCAAACCGCTCCCAATGCGCCCTACACCATAGGCAAAACCACGATCAAAACGGTCGGCGGATTAGCCCTCGGAGGCGGATTGGAGTTCGCTGTGACGGAAAACATTCTGGTTCGTGGTGAGTACCAGTACGTTCAGCTTAACGATTTCGACGGACACAAGGTAAACCTGAACACGGTTCGCGGTGGCGCGGCCGTGAAGTTCTGAGAGTCGTTAACAGAACGCTGGTGTTTCACAGTCTAGCATCGCCGCTCGGCGGATCGACCGGCCGGGAGTTCGTTGATGCATCGCCTCGTCGTCATTGGTTGCGCTGTGGTCGTGTCCATGGGCGTCGACCCAGTCCAGGCGGGCGGTGAGCCGACCGCCGCGTACAAGCGCCTGACTCTACCGCCCCACATCGCTTATCGCGACCCGGCCTACGTTGCTCGGCAGCGCCCGGTCGTCTTGATTCCGATCCGTCGGTTGCCGCGTTCCCTGGCATTGCCGCTCTACAACGAGCCGCCCACGCGCTTTCAGGCGCTCTGACCGTATTCAGGTCTCCAGCTCGGTATCCCAGTAGAGATAGTCGAGCCAGGTGTGGTGATACTCCCGGTGATCGAACTCCGGCTGACGGCGGTGTAGTTCGTGCCGCGTCGGACGGTGCGGCTCGTGGAGCAGCGGCATATCCGCTTCCGCCGGAGTGCGATTGGCCTTGCGCAGATTGCAGGGGGAACAGGCCGCAACGACGTTCTCCCAGCTCGATAGGCCGCCGCGGGACCGGGGCACCACATGGTCGAAGGTCAGGCCGCCCGCCGGAAGGCGCAAGCCGCAGTACTGGCACGAGAAAGTATCGCGCAGGTAGATGTTGTAGCGAGTGAAGGCCGGGCTACGCGCCAGCGTCACATAGCTCTTCAGGGCGACGACGCTGGGTACGCGCAGTGAGCGAGACGGGGACCGGGCCTCGACGTCGTAGCTGGCCACGAGCGTCACTCGATCGAGGAACAACGCGGTGAAAGCGTCCTTCCAGCACCACAAGGAAAGCGGATTATAAGAGAGCGGCCGGTAATCCGCATTCAGGACGAGCGTTTGAAGATCCAGCATCGGCGCTACCCTCTCGACGGGTCAACGGAGGGACAACGCGCAGGAATCGGTGAGCGCGTCGTCCCAGGTTGGTGAAAGATCAAACATCTCCACAACCCGGGGAGTCGTGACACAGCCGGGGATGGGGATAGGGACCAGCCGCTCCAAGAGCGCCGACGAAGGGCAGGGGAGCCGGTCTTTGGCCAAAAGCCGTCGCATCGGGCGAAAACGCCCGGTTCGTGGCGACGTTCATCGGCGCGGATGGTCGTCGCCACCTCCTCGCACGGGAACGAAAAGGCCAAGTCCATCGGCGCTTAGTCTAATATCAGCGTGACACGCTTGTGAAGGTCAACCCGGCTTCCCACGAGGTCGCGCCCACAGGTCGGCAGCCACGTCGGCTGACCGCCTGAATCTGCGGTACCGTCAGCCTTTCGCCCCATTGCTCGGCGATGGGGCTGTCCCTGGTCGCTCCCCGTCCTTCCGGGTCGCGCAGATTCTGCTCGTGCCGTTCAGGCATGCGGGTTGCCAGCGGCCCAACGAGGCGAGGCGCGACGACGCGCCATGACCGCGCTATGGCTCAGCGCAAAAGGATCATCATGGGCGATTCCCCGACCGGCCAAACGACTTGCGGCATTCGAAGGGCGGCACTGATCGCCGCGTGGCTCGGCGTCTTGGTCTTGGCCCCCATGAGTGCCTTGGGGCAGGGTACGCCGACCGCACCGCCTGCCACGGTCCCTTCGAAAGCTGCCCCGGCCAATGCGCCGGCGGCTACCGCAGATGGCAAGCCCGCCCCAAAAGCGGTGGTACCGAAGCCGGCCGTGTCGGAGCAGATCCAGAACGTTCGCGACCAGCTCGACAGTGCCAAGGTCGATCTGGAGCAACGCGAAAAAATTCTGACCGGACCGCATGTGGGAAGCGGCGACCTGACCCGTGCCCGCGATGGCATCGAAGCCATTGCAGACAAGATCCGCCACGTCATCGACATCACCACCCCGCGCCTTGAGGCGGCTCGCGAACGGCTGACACAGCTCGGTCCAAAACCGAAGGAGGGGGAAGAGGGCGAGGACGTAGCGCGCGAGCGGTCGGAGCGGGAGCACGCGGTCGCGGAGATCGACGAGACGCAGCGCCTCGCCCGCTCCCTGCTGGTTCAGAGCGACCAGATCGTCGATCAGGTCTCGAACCGCCGACGCGCAGCTTTCACCCGCGGCCTGTTCGAGCGCTCGACTGCCCTCGTCAGTCCAGACCTGTGGATGCGGATCGCAGCGGACATCCCACGCGACATACGCGCATTGCAGAGCGCCGTGGAGGATACGGCAGACCTGTTCGCCCGCAACGGCACCATCGGAAATCTGCTGCTGCTCGGGATCGCCTTCGGCATCTCGATTGCCCTGTATTTCGGGCGCCGCAACATCGCCCCGCGCCTCGGGCGGCGCGATGCCAAGGCCGTCGATCCCTCACAGCGCCGGAAGCTCCTGGCCGCTTGGCGAGTGTTCCTCCTTGGCACCATTCCGGCCTTCATTGGCAGCTACGCGGTCTATTACGCCCTCGACGCCACCGATCTCCTGCCCCTACGCCTGTTGCCAGTGGCGGGCGCCATCCTGGGCGGCCTCGCCTTCATCGCCTTCGTGGAGGCCCTGGCGGACGCTCTGCTCTCTCCCGACAAGCCGTCCTGGCGCGTTGCGACAATGAGCGACGCCGCCGCTGCGCGGGTGACCCGCCTGGCCGTCGGCATCGCCATCGTCATCACGGTGGTTAAGTCGATCGAGGCGCTGAATTCGGGTATCTCCGCGGCTCTGCCCATCTCCATCGCCACCCGCGGTATTGGCGCGCTCGCCACCGCGCTGATCCTCGCCATCGGACTGCATCGCTTCGCCGACTCAGCTGAGCAGGAGGAGGCGTGTTTCGGCCCCTACGTGGCCCCGGAAGCCACCACCGGGATCGGCGGCCCCGCGCGCCTTCTCGGCTGGGCGGCCGCGGTGGTCATCGCCATCGCTCCCATCGTCGGCTACGTGGCCTTCGCGGCCTTCGTCATCGATCAGCTCGTCTGGACGGCGGGGCTCTTCGTCCTGCTGTTCCTGCTGATTTCCAGCGCTGACACCTTCATCGGGGGGACGCTCGGGGACGATACCAAGATCGCCACCGCGCTCCAGGCCAATACCGGCCTGCGCAAACGCTCAATCAATCAGATTGCCGTGCTGGCGACCGGCCTTGCGCGGGTGGTGCTAGTCCTCGTTGCCGCGCTGCTGGCCCTAGCCCCGTGGGGCCTCGACTCGACCGACGTGTTCAGCTCGGTCCGCAGTGCCTTTTTCGGCTTCAAAGTCGGTGATGTGACGATCTCGCTCTCGACGATCGTCCTCGCCATTGGTCTCCTGCTCCTTGGCATGGCGGTGACGCGCGCGATTCAGCGCTGGCTCGAGCAGACCTACCTACCGGCCACTGACCTCGACGCCGGCCTGCGCAACTCGATTTCGACGATTGCGGGTTATATCGGCTTCCTGCTCACCCTAGCGCTTGCATTTTCCTACCTAGGCCTCAGCCTGGAGAAGCTCACCATCGTGGCCGGTGCCCTCTCCGTCGGTATCGGTTTCGGCCTGCAATCCATCGTCAACAACTTCGTCTCTGGCTTGCTTCTCCTCTGGGAGCGCCCGATCCGCGTCGGCGATCAGGTCCTGATCGGAGACAGCGAAGGCATCGTAAAACGCATCTCGGTACGTTCGACCGAGATCCAGACCTTCGATCGCTCGGCCGTAATCGTACCGAACTCGAATTTGATTTCCGGTATCGTGAAGAACCGCGTCCGCGGCGATCGGACCGGCCGTGTCAGCATCACGGTCAGCGTTCTGCGCAACCAAGACCCCGTCCACGCGGCCGAACTCCTGATGCGCTGCGGTCAGGCCCAGCCGGACGTGCTGAAGGAACCGCCGCCCCGCGTCGTCTTCCGCAAGATCGGCGATCCCTTCCTGGAATTCGAGCTGATCGTCATGATCGTCGATGTCAGTCTGGGCCTGAAAGTGCAGAACGATTTGAACCTTACGGTCTTTCAGACCTTGTCGCAGGCTGGAATGATCCCCGCTCTCGGGCCCGGGTCCAGCGTGGTCACCGTGCAAGGACTGGATTCCTTCCAAAGTGCCGTGGGGCAGATCGCCAGCGCGTTCACCCAACCGCAACGCTCTGGAGATCAAACCTCACCGCAGCGTGCCGAGGAGCGGTTCGACGAGGCCGAGCCTATGCACTCCGCGGAGGTTGCAAGGCGGCGCGCGGGGAGTTGACGCGGTACGTAGGGAGATGGGGACGTGGGGCGTAGAACGGTACTGAGTTTTGGCACCGGCATGGCGGCGGCTGGTCTGACGCTGCTCGCGGGCTGCGCCACCCAGGAGCCTATCAACGCCACGCTTCCCAGCCTCTACTGGCCGATGACGACGCAGTCGGCGCAGGTCGATACGGCGACGGCCCGCGACATGATCTCGGCCTACCGCGCGCGAAACGGAGCAGGGCCGCTGCGCCTTGACCCCGAGTTGCAGAAGCTGGCCGAGACGGAAGCAGCCGCGATGGCCGCGGCCGACCGACCAAGCCGGGCTCAGACCGTCAAGAATGCAGTCGAGCGGCTCGGCTTCCAATCGGCGGAGGCTAATCTGTCGGCCGGTTACCACACCCTGGCCGAGGCGTTTTCAGGATGGCGTGACAGCCCGGCTCACAACGCCGCGATGCTGGCACCCGGTGTTCAGCGCATGGGCATCGCGACCGCCTACGCGCCCGGGTCAAAGTACAAGGTTTACTGGGCGCTCCTGTTGGCCCGCTAGACGGCGTTTATGCACGCCTGTCCCGGCCGGATGTTGGCTTTACCGTCAGACACGAAACTGTAGGCGCATCTTCGGAGGGGTTCCCGGACGGCTAGCGGAGGGAAACTTCACCGTTGCGGATGACGCCGCCCGATCCGACCGGGCTTTGAGCCAAACTCTGCGCGCAGCGCATCCTCGGCGGCTCAGGGAAAATTCTTCATCCGAGGCGTCGGTGACGTTTCGCTGAGGAGCGTCACGGTCACTCGGCGGTTGGCCGGGAGGTAGGGATTATCCGGAAACAGGGGCTCCGTGTCGGCTTTCCCGGTTACGGCTGCGAAACGGTCATCGGGAACGCCGCTGCCGGCCAGAATTTCGCGGACGCTGATCGCGCGGTTGGCCGAGAGCTCCCAAGGTGGAGCGGAAGGTCGCGTTCCGGGTCTCTCCGTCGCGGTGTAGCCCGTGATGGCGATACGATTGGGCATCTTGCGCAGAGTTCCGGCGACCCGCTCCAAGAGGCGTCGGGTACGGGCATTGGGCCGCCTCGATCCATCAGGAAACATTGAAGCTCCGTCCTGATCGACAATCGAGACGTCGATCCCGCGCTGCGAGGGAGCGACGATGATGTTCTTCGATAGCTCGGCGACCTCGGGCATGTCTTGCAATGCCTGCCGCAGGCTTGCTGCGGCAAGACCGGCACCGTCCGGGTAGCCCTTGTCCGGCATACCCTCGTCAACGTTGCCATCGACCGCAGGTGGGGTGGTGTGATCGGTAGCGAGGTCAGGGGGAATGTCGCGTTTGTACTTGACCTTGTCGGCGTGGGCGAGGCCGTCCTTCTCGATAATGCCAGCAAAGCGCGACTCCTTGTTGACGCCGAATGCGTCTCGCATGGAGCCGGCCACCGCCTGCATCTTCTTCTGGTCCTGAGTCGAATAGGCGGCAATCATCACGAAAAAACTCATGAGAAGTGCCATCAGGTCGGCGAAGGTCACGAACCATCCGTGGCCACCATGAGCGCCGCCGCGCTTTTTCTTAGCCATCTGCGCCGTCGCGCGTGATGTGGGTGGACGCCATTACGCCGGCTCGGCCACGAGTTCGTCGCGGTGGTTGTGCGGCAGATAAGCGATCAGCATCTCGCGCACCAGTGACGAGCTCTTGGCGTCGCGGATCAGGAGGATCCCGTCGATGATGAGTGAGCGCGACACATCCTCCTCCTCCAGCTTCACGTGGAGTTTGTCGGCAAGCGGCAGGGTGATCATGTTGGCAATCAAGGCACCGTAGAGCGTGGCGAGGAGGGCGGTCGCCATGGCCGGGCCGAGCTTCGAGGGGTCGGACATGTTGGCGAACATCGTCACCATGCCTAGGATGGTTCCGATCATGCCCCAGGCGGGGGCGCAGTCTCCGAAGGCACGGTAGATCTTCGAGCCTTCGTCGAGGTGCATCAGGAAGTTGTCGCGGTCGCGCTCCATCGTGTCCCGAATGAACTCGCGGTCATAGCCATCGGCGATGTAGCGCGCGCCCTGGGCCAGGAAGGGATCGGAGATCTCCATGTTCTCCAGAGCCATCAGCCCGGATTTCCGCACCACATCAGCGATCTTGGTGATCTCCTCAATGAGGTCGCGGGGCTTGATGGCGCGCATTGAGAAGGCATAGCGCAAGCCCATCGGCAGCCCGTGCATCATCGTCGAAAAGGGAAAGCGCATCATGGTGGCGGCGGTGGCCCCACCGAAGATCACGATGACGGCGTGCTTATCGAAATAGGCGGCGAAGTTGCCGCCATCGATCATGATCAGGACGAAGACGACGCCGAAGCCGCCGACGAGGCCGATACCGGTTGCGAGATCCATGATCACTCGAGCCTGGGCGGCTGCCCGCATGCCGCGTTGGCGCCACAGGACGAGGCGCCGTCCCCACCGTTACGGATTCAGGTTGAACGAACCGTAAAAACCCTGGCCAAACGCTACGCGATCGCGTCATGCACCGTTCAGGGAGGCCACGACATAAGGCACGGAGCGCCAAAGGTTTGGCCGCCTCTGCCGGGAAGCGTCGTCGCAACCTGGTCCGGCATCGGAGCATACGGTATCATGTCGTTGGTTCGTCTCTACGCGCGAGTCATGGGTCTTCTGGGCACCGACCGCCGCTTGGCCGCTGTCCTGGCCTGCGCGAACGTGGCCCTGGCGGTGGCAGCCTTTGCCGAGCCGCTGCTGATGGGCCGCATCATCGACCAGCTGACGCATCTCAAGAGCAGCACCAGCGCCTTCACCACGCTGGCGCCGCTGATCGGCGCCTGGGTGGGCTTCGGCCTATTCACGATCGCGGCCGGCGTGACGATCGCGCTGCATGCGGACCGGCTTGCCCACCGTAACCGCTTGTCGGCCATGGCGAATTACTTCGAGCACGTGTTGGAACTGCCGCTGGCGTTCCACTCGTCGAACCATTCGGGTCGCGTTCTCAAGGCGATGCTGGAGGGCTCGAATGGCATGTTCTGGCTCTGGCTCGGCTTCTTCCGTGATCACTTCGTGGCCTTTGTCTCGCTCATCGTCCTCCTGCCGATGACCCTGTTCGTGAACTGGCAGCTCGGCTCGATCCTCGTGGTGCTCGTCCTGGCGTTCACGGCCCTGACCACGATGGTCATGCGTCGCACCGAGACCCTCCAGGGGCGGGTCGAGGCCTATCAGTCGGGTCTGGCCGAACACGCCTCGGATGCCCTCGGCAACGTCGCGGTCATCCAGTCCTTCACGCGCGCTAAGGCCGAGAAGGACGCGATGCACGACATCATCCGCAACCTGCTCGCTGCGCAGATCCCGGTCCTGTCTTGGTGGGCGCTTGCAAACGTGGCCACGCGCGCCTCGGCGACTCTGACGATGACCGCGATCTTCATCACCGGCATCGCCCTGCATCAGCACGGTCAGGCCAGCGTCGGGGAGGTCGTAGCCTTCATGAGCCTTGCGACCATGCTGGTTTCACGTCTTGACCAAGTTGCCACCTGCATCAACGGCCTGTTTCAGCAGATGCCCAAGATCGACGAGTTCTTCGAGATCCTTGACACGACGCCGGCGGTACATGACCGCCCGGGCGCCCAGCAGGTCGCGCGGTTCGACGGCGAAGTGGCTTTCGAAGGTGTCGGCTTCTCCTACAACGCCCGCCGCAAGGCCTTGGAGGATGTCTCCTTCATCGCGCGGGCCGGCGAAACCGTCGCTCTCGTCGGCACCACCGGGTCGGGAAAGTCGACGACGCTCGGCCTTCTCCACCGCGCTTTCGACCCCGACCACGGCGCAATCCGCATCGATGGCACCGATATCCGCGACATCGGCCTGTCGTCGCTGCGCCACAACATCGGAGTGGTGTTCCAGGAGCCGATGCTGTTCGCCCGCTCGATCCGCGAGAACCTGCAGGTCGGCCGCCCCGACGCCACCGATGCCGAGATGCTCGACGCCCTCGAGCGGGCTCAGGCCAGCGAATTCATGGCTCGCCAAGCGGATGGTCTCGACACGGTGATTGGCGAGCGCGGACGCTCGCTCTCTGGCGGCGAGCGCCAGCGCCTCTCGATCGCCCGCGCGCTCCTGAAGAACCCGCCGGTGCTGATCCTCGACGAGGCTACATCCGCCCTTGATGCCACCACCGAGCGCAAGCTGCAGGGTGCCTTGGAGGCCGTGATGGAGGGCCGCACCACCTTCGTCATCGCCCACCGTCTGGCAACGATCCGTAACGCCGACCGTATCCTCGTCTTCCACGAGGGCCGGATCGTCGAATCGGGTAGCTTCGACGATCTCGTCACGCAGAACGGACGTTTTGCCGATCTCGCCCGAGCTCAGTTCATGGCGAGCGCCGAGCCGGAGGGTATGCCGCTCGCGGCCTGATCCACGCGACGCAGGTCGACAAGAGAAGCCCTCATCCGGCACTCGGGTGAGGGCTTTTTTTAAAACAAGGTCTTCGGCAAAGACTTGGAGGAGATAGACCCACGCCGCCATTGTGACCGGACGGCTATCAGGTACGGTCCGATGACCACCCAATCCGGTGCAGGCGATCAATCCGCCGCAGACAACGCCGCATCTTCCGCCCAGACCCGGAATTTTGTCAGGCGGTTCGATCCGAAGGTGTGGGTCAGGGGTACGTCCGCCGCATCGCGCCCGCGTGCCACCAGGATCCGGCCCCGACGAGGGGCATTGTTGCGCGGATCGAAGACGTGCCAGCCGCCGCCGAGGTAGACCTCAGTCCAGGCGGCAAAATCGCCTGGAGCATGCGGTTCAGGCTCTCCGATGAAGCTG
Organism: Methylobacterium sp. V23; assembly: GCF_002917135.1. NCBI lineage: Bacteria > Pseudomonadati > Pseudomonadota > Alphaproteobacteria > Hyphomicrobiales > Methylobacteriaceae > Methylobacterium > Methylobacterium sp. V23. The sequence goes on along the minus strand of NZ_PDHT01000011.1, from coordinate 107,500 downwards.
AGATAGCCAGTGCAGTAGCGCGTCGGGATATTCAGGGCCCGGCAAAAGGCGACGAACAGGTGGGCATAGTCGCGACATACACCGCGCCGACTCGCGAAGGCGTCGGCAGCGGTGCGGTCGACATGGGCATACCCGTAGCCGAAGGTGATGTGGTCGTGGACGAAGTCGCAGATCGCCTGCACGCGCGACCAGCCGGGGTCAAGGTCGCCGAACAGTCCCCAGGCCTCGTTCGAAAGCAGGTCAGATTCGCAATAGCGGCTCGCCACGAGGAACGGCAAAGCCTCTTCTGGCAGATCCTCGACCGCGTGCTCCTCGGCTTCCGGCACGACTGGATCCAGGGTGCCGTCGTCCTCAGTTTCGGCATGAACGCTGAGGGTCAGGGCGCCGCCGGGAGCTACGAAGCGCACGGTCCGGTTACCGAAGACATCTCGGAAGGTCCGCAGGGGCAGCGGCGGATCGAGGGTGAGCACGTCCGGCGGTACGGCAGCCAAGCCGTTCGACGGATAGGAGTTCAGGCGGGCGATCACGGGCGTCGGCTGAGGGAAGTCATAGCCCATCTCGCAACCGAACCTAATTCGCATCGAAGCTCCCCCGGGCCGCCCGCAGCGCCGCCGCCTGCGCCCTCACTGCCCGCGCTCGGACCGAGACACTAGGCCGCCAGGGTCACAGACGGATGTCATCGCGCGCCCTGCGCGCAGATGAAGCAGTGCAGGTTCAGAGCCCTCGGGCCCGCGCCTGCTTCTCCTGCATCCGCGCCTGAAGCCGCACGCGCCGCGCTGCAATGACGGTGCCATTGATCTCACCGCCGAACAGGAACATCGCGGCAAGCCAATAGAGGAACACGAGGAACACCATCGCGGTGGCAAGGCCACCATAGGTGGAGGCGTAGGCGTTGGAGAAGCGGTCGAGGTAGTAGCCGAACCCGAGGCCGGCCAGGAACCACAGCAGCAACGTCACCGCGATTCCAGGGACCACTGCCAAGACGGAGCGGCGCCCTGTCGCCACAAACTTATGAGCGATCACCAGCACGGTGAGGAGCAGGAAAGCCGTGATACCGATCCGTCCGATCGCGACGGTCAAGCTGAGGGGCTCGAGCCCCGGCGCCACGTTGATGACTTTGCGCCAGATCAGAGGGCCCAGCACTACAAGGAGCGCAAAGGCCAGCATCGCGAAGGCGCCGCAGACGACGTAACCGATAGATTCGAGACGCGTCAGCCACCAGGGCCGCACCTCGCGCAGGCCGTAGGCGCGATTCAGCCCGACGCGCAGGCTCTCCACACCCGAGGATGAGAAGTACAGCGCCAAAAGCGCGCCGAGAGTGAGCACGCCGCCGCGTTGCTCGGTCAGCACCCGGTGCACCTCGTTGACGATGGGTTTGGCCACCTCGCGCGGCCAGGCATCAAAGATGAGGACGCTGGCTTCGTCGGCGAGCGATTTCGTCCCGAACAGGCCGGCCAAGGCCGCGAGCAGGATCAGAAACGGAAACAGCGCGGTCAGACTCGAGAGAGCGATGTGGCTGGCGATGGCCCAGCCGTCATGGGCGACGAAGCGCAGGGCGGCGACGCCTGCGATCTCGAAAGGCTTGCGGAGACGTCTCACGGGGCTGGGGGTCGTCCTCGAGCGGGGCAGGCGGGTAGGCGCGTCTTCTAAACGCAACGCAGCCTGTTCGCGCAACGTACCGTGCGTGACCCAGCGCCGTACCCGCTTGAATTCGACGCGGCCGTGTGATGCGTGGCTGCCATCATGCCCGCTCCCGCTCCGTTCCTCGTTCCCGCCCTGTTCGTTCTGATCTGGGCGACCGGCTTCGTCGCGGCCCGCTTCGTGGCTCCCCATGCCGAGGCCTTCACCTTCGTGGCAATCCGCGTGGTCGCAGTCGCGCTCGTGCTGGGGGGCCTCGCTCTAGTGCTCCGCGCACGCTGGCCGCGTGGCCGAACCGGCTGGCTCCATGCCGCGTTTGCGGGCGTGTTGATGCAGGGGATCTACGTCATCGGCGTGTTCTGGTCGGTGCAGCATGGTTTGCCGGCGGGCATCGCCGCCCTGGTGGGCAGCTTTCAGCCCCTGTTGACCGCGACCCTGGCGGGGCCCGCCCTCGGAGAGCCCGTGAGCCGGCGACGTTGGTTTGGCATCGCGACCGGTTTCGCCGGTGCGCTCTTCGTCCTGTTGCCGAAGATCGGCGCATCAGATTCGGCCGGCATCCCGGTCGCGGCTCTGGCTGCCTGCCTCTTCGCGATGGCGGCGATGACGGGTGGCACCCTCTTGCAGAAGCGATACGGGGCCGGAGGGGACCTCCTCAGCAACGCCGCCATCCAGTTCGTGGGGGCCGCTCTCCTCGCCGTACCGGTCGCCCTCATCTTCGGCACCGGTGGCTTCGATGCGTCCACCTCCCTGTGGCTCGGCCTCGCTTGGTCGGTCCTCGTCAACTCCGTCGGAGGTATCCTGCTGCTGCTCTTCCTGATCCGTCGCGGCGCGGTGGCGGGGGTCGCCGCGCTGCTGTTCCTCGTCCCGCCAGTCTCAGCGGCGATGGCCTACGCACTGTTCGGCGAGGCACTTGCCCCGATCCAGATGGGCGGCATGGTCATCGCGACCCTGGGCGTCGCGCTCGCCAGCCAAGGGTGATCGACGGGTTCGGAGATCAACTTTTTCTTTGAGAAACATCTCAATAAAATTCATCATCGCTCGAATAGCAAAGAGAAATCACGGCTTTTCAGCTTGGCGCATAATGCATTCAGGCGGGATAGTGCCGCAGTGCGGCGAGACGCCTCTACAGGCGCAGCAAACCTGCCTATAATGAACTGCAAAGCCCCATTCCTTTGCCAGCGAGCTTACCATGTCAGCCTCCCCCGTCGTCTCGACCGAACCGCAGGATCTCGTGACCATGGCCCGTGATGCGGCCGAGGCCGCGAAGGGTCTTGTCGCCGAGGCCACGCGGCGCGTGCGCGCCACGATCCTGTCGGACGAGGGCAAGATCTCGGCCGAGAAGATGGAGATGCAGCAGCACGCCACGCATGGCCTCGCCTGGATCGCAACCTACGCCGAGGGCGTGCGTGAGCTCGGGGCCTACGCCCAGCGCCTCACGGAGAGCGGGGAGTTCGGCGAGACCGAGAGCCTCTTGGTCCGGATCGGCCTCGGCGAGTACCTCGATCAGATGTTCTCCGGTATCCCGATGAGCCAGGGCGAGATGGTGCGACCCACCGGCTCCCTGGGCCTGGGCGCGCGCGAGGTCGCCAAGTTCCGTACCGAGGCGGTGGAGACCCTGATCGCCGAAGGCAACACCCCCGAGAACCGCGCTGCCCTCGTGGCCCGCATCCGCGACAATGGCGGCGCGGCCACCATCGGCAAGTCCGGCCTCGACGAGGACATGGAAGCGATCCGCTCCGAAATGCGCCGCTTCGGCCTTGCCGAGGTCGTGCCACATGCTCACGAGTGGCACAGCCAGAACGCCTACATACCGATGGAGATCGTCACCAAGATGGCCGAGCTCGGCGTCTTCGGCCTGACGATTCCCGAGGAGTACGGCGGCATGGGCCTGCCGAAGATCTCGATGTGCGTGGTCTCCGAGGAATTGTCGCGCGCCTATATCGGTGTCGGTTCCCTCGGAACTCGGTCGGAGATCGCCGCCGAGCTGATCCTGTGCGGCGGCACCGAGGAGCAGAAGCACCGCTTCCTGCCCGGCATCGCTTCAGGCGACACCCTGCCCACCGCCGTGTTCACCGAGCCGAACACCGGCTCCGATCTCGCGAGCCTGCGCACCAAGGCCGTCAGGGACGGCGATGTCTGGAAGATTTCGGGCAACAAGACCTGGATCACACACCCGGTGCGCGCCGACATCATGACCTGCCTCGTGCGCACCAAGCCGGAGGAGAAGGGCCACAAGGGCCTGTCGCTCCTCATCGCCGAGAAGCCGCGCGGCACCGATGCCGAGCCGTTCCCGGTCCAGGGGCTGTCCGGCGGCGAGATCCACGTGCTCGGCTACCGCGGCATGAAGGAATACGAGCTCGCCTTCGACAATTTCGAGGTCCCGGCTGCCAACCTGCTCGGCGAGGTCGAGGGCAAGGGCTTCGCCCAGCTGATGCAGACCTTCGAATCGGCGCGTATCCAGACGGCAGCCCGCGCCATCGGCGTGGCGCAGAACGCCCTCGACCTCGGCCTGCGCTACGCCGAGGAGCGGGTGCAGTTCGGCAAGGCCCTGATCAACTTCCCCCGCGTGGCCGACAAGATCGCCATGATGGCGGTGGAGATCAACATCGCCCGGCAGCTGACCTACTTCTCGGCTCGGGAGAAGGACGAGGGCAAGCGCTGCGACCTCGAGGCCGGCATGGCCAAGCTCTTGGGCGCCCGTGTCGCCTGGGCGGCGGCCGACAATGCCCTGCAGATTCATGGTGGTAACGGCTTCGCGCTGGAATACGCGGTGAGCCGCGTGCTCTGCGACGCGCGCATCCTGTCGATCTTCGAGGGGGCCGCCGAGATCCAGGCCCAGGTCATCGCGCGCCGCCTGCTCGAAGCCGCCTGAGCCGCGAGGACCGGCACCGCGTTGCGAGGCCGATGACGCGGGACCGCCGGGGCGATCCGATCGCCCCGGCGGTCTGGTATTCAAACAGGGTGTCGTCGAGGTCGCGCTACTTCGTGATCTTGACCGACACGGGGTCGCTCGACGGGAAGGTCTCCTCCAGGGCCTCATCGAGGCGCTCGTCGAGTTCGCCCTTCTGATTCTCGGGACGGTTCCTGTCGGATCCTTTCGGGGCTGCCTGACCCGTGGTGGAGATGATGTCGGTCTCCGGCGTCTTCTGGTGATCGGCCATCCTGGGCACTCCTTCGGTTCGTAGGTCCGCGCCTGCGTCGGCACATCGTCCGGGACAACGCCGCGGGCGCGTCCGGTTTCCATGGACGCGCCGGGATCCTCCCTCAGGGGGCTGCCGGGATCTGCGTCCGGGTCGTGGCCCGGTCGGGGCGGGCGGGCGCCGTCCGGGCCTCCCGCAGGACGAAGTCGTAGACCTGCATCAGGCGGTCGAGATGCGCATCCGACGTCAGGGGTGAGGCCCAGTAGCGTTCGTATGCCGCCCGGCTCATGCGCTCGGCGAGCGCATCGTCGGAGAGCCGGACGAGGTGCGCGGCGAGGGAATCCGGGTCACCCGAGCGGAACCAGAAGCCGGTCTCGCCATCCTCCACCGCTTCCCGGCCGGCGCAGGCATCGCTGACGATCACGGGCGCGCCGCAGGCCAGGGCCTCGTACACCGTGAGGGGCTGGCCCTCGTACCAGACGCTGGGAAAGATCAGGGCTCGGGCCCGTCGCATCAGGGCCTGGACGCCGGCCTCGTCGCGCCAGCCCAGCATCGCCGCCTCCGGATACCGGGCCGAGAGATCGGCGCGGGCCGGCCCGTCCCCGACGAAGACCGGCCGGATTCCGGCGCGGCGGGCCGCCTCGGCGAAGATCGGCGCGCCCTTCTCGGTGGAGATGCGCCCGACGAACAGGAATTCGCCCGGCGGCCCCGAGCGGAGAGGGGCCTTGTCCACCGCGATGGGGTTGTCGACCCGGTGGAAGCGGGTCGCGCTGGGAAGATGCGGGGCGACCACCCGTTCCTGCAGGGCGCTGAGCGTGACGATGTGCGGGAACAACGCCTTGAGGCCGGCCACATGCTCGAGGCCGAGGTGGCGCACCACCCGCAGCAGCTTGCGCGGGTAGCTGCGGGCATCGCAGTTCGTGCTCAGGCAGCCCAGGGACATCGGCGTGCGGTGGCAGATCCGGGCGGCCGGATACTCGTAGAAGCCGCCATTCGGGCAGACGAGGAAGAACTCGTGCATCGTGTAGAGCAGCGCCAGACCGGACGCCGCGAGGCTGCGCCCGATCGAGGGCGAGAGCGCCTTGGCGAAGGCATGGACGTGGACGACGGTGTCGCGCGGGTCGAGGCCCTGCAACGCCGTGGCCAGGCGCCGGGCGGCCGGACGGTTCCAGATCGCCTGGGCGGCGAAGGCGAGCTTGTTCGTCGTCGTGCCGATATCGTCCTGACCGAGGCAGATCACCCGGATTCCGGCCGCCTCCAAACGCGGATCGGCGGGACCGACCGCGGCGAACACCGTGACGCTGTGGCCCCGCGCGCGCAGGCCGAGCGCGGAATCCAGGGCCACCTTGGCCTGTCCGCCATTGATGAAGGCATGGTCCACGACGAGGACGAGGTGCATGGTGGACAGTCCCGGCCAACGACGAGGTCTTCGCCGATCTTTACCGAACGTACGTTGATCGCCGGTAAATCCGATCTCTTGCGGTGGTCGTCGGACGAACCGCTTCGAATTCCTCGGGCATCGACACAGTCTCGGACCTCACATGCAGATCGTCGTGTTGGCGGAGTTCGCGGTGGCGAGCGGCGGCGCCGAGAAGGTGGCCGTCGAATCGGCACGCGGCCTCGCCGAGGCCGGACTCGACGTGACCTACATCCAGGCCATCGACGGTCCGGTGGATGCCCTGCTGGCGCATCCCCGCATCCGTCGAATCGGCCTGGGCAACACCGACATCTGGCAGCGTCCGACGCATCGCGCCGCGCTCACCGGGCTCTGGGACGCGGAGGCCGCGGCCCGTCTCGGAGCCGCCCTCGACGCGTTGCCGGTGCGGCCGGACCTGATCCATCTCCATCAATGGACGCGCAGCCTGTCGCCGAGCGTCTTCCCGGCCCTGTTCGCGCGCAACCTGCCCGTCGTCACGACCCTGCACGACTACTTTCTCGCCTGCCCGAACGGCGTCTATTATCGCTTCGATCAGGCAGAACCCTGCGCGCTGAAGCCGCTCTCGGCCGCCTGCATCGCAGCGCCCTGCGACGGCCGGAGCCGGCTCCACAAGCTGGTCCGCGTCGGACGCTCGGTCTCCCTGCGCGCCGCCCTGAAGCGCCGGCGTCTCGACGTCATTCATGTCTGCGACGCGAGCGTGGCGCGCATGGGGGCGCTCCTAGAGGGCCTTTCGGTCACCCATCACCGGGTCGACAACCCGGTGGGCGTCACGAAGCAGGGGCCGGCCGATCCGGCCCGGGGCGATGCCCTGGCCTATGTCGGCCGCCTGACCCGCGAGAAGGGCGTCGACCTCGTCGCGGACGCCGCCCAGGCCGCCGGGCTTCCGGCCCTGTTCGTCGGCACCGGTCCCCTGGAGAACGAACTTTGTGGGCGCCCCGGGGTCGAACTCGTCGGCTGGCAGACACCGGAGGCGGTCTGGGCGCTGCTGCGCCGCCGGGCCCGGGCGATCGCTGCGCCGTCACGCTGGTACGAGACCGGGCCGCTGACGGTCTACGAATCCCTGGCCCACGGCATCCCGGTCCTGGCCTCGAACCGCTCCGGCGCTTCCGAGAAAGTCCTCGATGGGGTGAACGGTTATTCCGTTTCTCCGGAGCCTGAGGCCTGGGCGCGGGCTGCCGCCACGCTCCACGACGACGCCCTTACGGCCCGTCTCGGCGCCGCCGCGCATGCCCGCTACTGGGCGAGCCCGATGACGCTCGGGGCTCACAGCGATGCGCTGATCGCGGTCTACGAGCGCATCCTCGCGACGCGGGCCGTCGCGCCGGAGCACGCGCGGGCCATCGCCCCGGCGGCTTGAAGACGGCGCCGAAACTTGGCAAAATTCTGCAACTTTCGAGATCCGTGATCTTGACGCAGATGTTGCACCGCAACATAAGTCTCTCGCACTGCATTGAATGAGTCGATGCACAGTGGAGAGAAGCCAGATGAACGGTCAGACCTTCGAGATCCCCGCCGAGATGCGCGCTTTCGCCGAGAAGGGCGTCGATCAGGCCCGTACGGCCGTGAGCAGCTTCATCGGAACGGCCGTCAAGACGGCCGAGCAGATGCAGACCACGTCGAAGTCGGTGCAGGAATCCTTGCAGACCGTCGTCGCGAAGGGTCTCGACCAGGTTCAGGAGAACGCCGCCGCGACGTTCGACTTCGCGCAGAAGCTGGTCCGGACCCGCGACGTCCGCGAGGCGATGGCGTTGCAGGCCGAATTCATCCGCAGCCAGATCGCCAACCTGCAGGCGCAGGCCAAGGATCTGGGCGCCGTGGCCCAGAACACCCTTCGCCCCTCGGCCTGAGCCCGGCCTCGGACTCGCGACCCGCGGACGTCGCCGTCCGCATTGTTGGGATTCGCGGACGTCACCGTCCGCATCGCGGGAATCCGCGGACGTCGCCGTCCGCATTACGGGAACCCGCGGACGTCACCGTCCGCATCGCGGGGCGCCGGCCGTGTGCGCGGCGCCCCGCAGACATCCCGCCGATTCGGGCTATTCTTCCCCTGACGTCGTTCGTCCCCCGAAGCGGCAAGGAGACACAAAGCCATGGCCAGACGGCGCAGAACGCCCTCCAAAGCTCAGGACCGAGCCGGAACGCTGCCGCAGACCGCGGCCAGCCAGGAAGATGGGCCGATGAACACCGACATCGCACAGGCTGTCGCGGTTGGTGATCCGAAGGAGTCATCGGGACCGGAATCCTCGGGACAGGAATCCTCGGGACAGGACTTCTCGGGACAGGACTTCTCGCAGACGGAATCCCCGGGATCGGAACACGGGCGGAACGTCCATGACGCGCTCCTCGAAGGTGTGTCCCCGGGCGCGCTGGCGACGGCGAGCGACAGCGATGGCGAGCCATCCCCCGTCGTGACCGCGTCCGCTCCGGCCGCGACCGAGACCCCGGACCGCGTCGCGGATCTCACCGTGGTCCCGGAGGAGACGGCGGGACCGGCCGCGGGCGTGCGGGAAACGCTCGAGGCCGCGACCGACGCCGTCGAAACCGTCGTTCAGACCCTGCCCGCGACCATGGCCGAGCCCCTGCCGGCGGCGATGTCCACCCGCGAAGGCTCCCCGGCTTCGTTCGGCACGAGCGCCGAACGCGCCCTGTCGCCACGGATCTCCGAGGGGCGGATCTCCGGGGTGCGGATCTCCGGGGTGATGGGCGAACTCGGTGAGGTGAACACCACCGTGCTCAGCTACCTGCGCGGCGAGGGCGCCGCGGCTCTGGCCCACTGGCAGGCCCTCTCGGGGGCCAAGAATCCGGCTGATGCCATCCGCCTCCAGGTCAGCGAGATGCAGCGCGCGGCCGACGCGTCGCTCAGCTGCTTCGCGGCCCTCGCCAGGCGCGCCAGCCGGTTCACCGGCACGATCGGCCGGCGCTGACACATCCGGCGCCGGCGCCCCTCGCGCCGGCGGCCCGACCCGTCTAGATATCCCGGAATCCGTCGCGGCGCCGTCCCAGACCGGGGCAGGGCGCCGCGCCCTCGTTCCGGGAGTTTCCATGCCGCGCACGTCCCTCATGCCGCGCACCCTCCTTCTGCTCGTCCCGCTGCTGACCGCGACGCTCGCCGCCGTGCCTGCCACGGCGCAGATGATGAAGTCGCCGGCGGTCCCCGAGCCAGGCACGCCCGACAAGGTCGTCCCCCTCGCCAAGGGCCAGGTGCAGCTCTCCTTCGCTCCCGTGGTGAAGCGGGCCGCCCCCTCCGTGGTGAACGTCTACGCCTCGCACGTGGACACGCGGGGCCAGAGCCGCAGCGCCATGGACGAGTTCATGCGGCGCTTCTTCGGCGACAATGGCGGGGGCCGCGGGCGCGGCGGCGCGCCGGGCGAACGCGCCCAGAAGTCCCTCGGCTCCGGGGTGATCGTCGATGAATCCGGCCTCGTCATCACCAACAACCACGTCATCGAGAACATGAACGAGGTGCGCATCGCGCTCGCCGACCGGCGCGAGTTCGAGGCCACCATCGTGCTGCGCGACCCCCGCACCGATCTCGCCGTGGTCAAGATCAAGAGCCCGTCCGGCGGGCTGATCCCGATGGCCTTCGGCGATTCCGAGTCCCTCGAGGTCGGCGACTTCGTGATGGCGATCGGCAACCCGTTCGGGGTCGGCCAGACGGTGACGCAGGGCATCGTCTCGGCGCTGGCGCGCACGCAGGTCGGCTCCTCCGACTATCAGTTCTTCATCCAGACCGATGCGGCCATCAATCCGGGCAATTCCGGTGGTGCTCTGGTCAACCTCCAGGGCCAGCTGGTCGGGATCAACACCGCGATCTACTCGCAATCGGGCGGCAGCCACGGCATCGGCTTCGCCATTCCCGCCAGCATGGTCCGCGCCGTGGTGGAAACCGCCAAGGGTGGCGCCACCGCCGTGCGGCGCCCCTGGCTCGGCGCGCGCGTGCAGAGCGTGACGCCCGATATCGCCGAGAGCATGGGCCTCGATCATCCCACCGGCGTGCTGGTGGCCAGCCTCCAGGCCAAGAGCCCGGCGGAGGAGGCCGGCCTCAAGCGCGGCGACCTCATCCTCACGGTGGACGGCAAGAGCGTCGACGACCCGGAAGCCTTCGGCTACCGCTTCGCCCTGAAGGGGCTCAGCGGCCAGACCCAGTTCGGCATCCTGCGCGGCACCGGGCGCTCCACCGTCTCGGTGAAGCTCAGCCCCGCGCCGGAGACGCGTCCGCGCGAGACCCTCAAGGTGCGGACCCGCTCGCCCTTCCTGGGCGCCACCCTGATGAACACGTCACCCGCCGTGGCGGAGGAGCTGCAGGCCGATTTCCCCGCGGACGGCGTCGCCGTCGCCAGCGTCGACGAGGGCTCGATCGCCGCGCGGGCCGGCCTGCAGAAGGGTGACATGATCGTGGCCATCAACGGCATGCCCGTCGCCACCACGAAGGACCTCGAGCGGATCACCCGCAACAGCCTCAACATGTGGGAGGTCTCGATCAACCGCGGCGGCGAGGTCATGACCTCGATGTTCGGGGGCTGAAGGCCTAGCCGACAGCCTAGTCGACAGGGGAGGCCGTGATTTTTCCGGTTGCGGGCGACGGATACCCGCGTCTTTGATGCGCCGATGTCCGATCTGTTCGCCTCGGCCGGCTTGGCAAACGCCGCCCCCCGCCCCCTCGCCGATGCCCTGCGTCCGAAAACCCTGGCGGAGGTCGTCGGGCAGGAGCACCTGACCGGGCCCGACGGGGCCCTGACCCGGCTCCTCAACGCCCGCTCCTTCGGCTCGCTGGTGTTCTGGGGCCCCCCGGGCACCGGCAAGACCACCGTGGCGCGGCTGCTGGCGCACGAGACCGACCTGCATTTCGAGCAGATCTCGGCGATCTTCTCGGGCATCGCCGAACTGCGGAAGGTGTTCGACGCAGCGCGCGGGCGCCGGGCCATGGGGCGGGGCACCCTGCTCTTCGTCGACGAGATCCACCGGTTCAACCGGGCGCAGCTCGACGCCTTCCTGCCCGTGATGGAGGACGGCACGGTGACGCTGGTCGGCGCCACCACGGAGAACCCCTCCTTCGAGCTGAACGCCGCACTCCTGTCGCGCGCCCGCGTCCTCCTGTTCCGCGCGCTCGACGACGCGGCCATCGCCAAGCTGCTGCTGCGGGCGGAGGCCCTGACCGGGCAACCGCTTCCCCTCGACGCGGAGGCGCGGGGCGTTCTGGTCCGCATGGCCGACGGGGACGGGCGCGCCGCGCTGACCCTGGCCGAGGAGGTCTGGCGCTCGGCCAAGCCCGGCGAGATCTTCGATGCCGAACAGCTGCAGGCGATCATCCAGCGGCGGGCGCCGATCTACGACAAGTCGCAGGAGGGGCACTACAACCTCATCAGCGCCCTGCATAAGACGGTGCGCGGCTCCGACCCGGACGCGGCGCTCTACTATCTCTGCCGGATGCTCGATGGCGGCGAGGACCGCCTGTTCATCGCCCGCCGCCTCGTGCGCATGGCGGTGGAGGATATCGGGCTGGCCGACCCGCAGGCCCTGGTGGTGGCGACCGCCGCCAAGGACGCCTTCGACTTCCTCGGCTCGCCGGAGGGGGAACTGGCGCTCGCCCAGGTGACGGTCTACCTCGCCTGCGCCCCGAAATCGAACGCGGTCTACAACGCCTACAAGGCCGCGACGCGGATCGCGAAGGAACACGGCTCGCTGCCGCCGCCCCGCACCATCCTCAACGGCTCGACGAAGCTGATGCGGAAGATCGGCTATGGCGAGGGCTATCGCTACGATCACGACGAGCCCGACGCCTTCTCGGGCCAGGATTACTGGCCGGAAAAGCTCGGGCGCCAGCGTTTCTACGCGCCCACGGATCGCGGCATGGAGCAGCGCTACACCGAGCGGCTGGCCCATTGGGAGGCCTTGCGCCGGCAGCGACGCACCGACGAGGCCTGACCCTCCCGTCCTGCCCGCCGAAGGTCCGCGAACCGCGCGCGCCGGCGGGAGCCTAGTCGTCCGCGCCGAGGCGGAGATGAAAGCCGTCGCGGATGGCGCTCGGGACCGGTCCGGTGAACTCCGCCGCCTCGCCCAGGCGCAGGGCGAAGGCCGCCTCGTTGGTCAGGAGCGGCGTCGCGGCGACGGGCGGCATCGCCTGCGCCAGACAGGTGCCGAGGCCGATGGCCGCGGCGACCTGCGCGCCGATCCAGGGAAGGAGCTTGCGGAGGAGGGGATTGGGCTGCGACCCGGTGGTGGTTGCGTCCAGATTCGCCGGCAGCGTGACCAAGGTCGCCCCGGGGACCGCGCCGTTCGGCGCCAGCGGGAATTCGCTGAAGTCGAACACAGCGGAGTCGTGGCTCTGCGGAAAGGGCAAGGTATCCATATCGCTCAGACTGGATCGATTCCGCTAACATCGTCTTAACTGCTTCGACCCGCGGCGAATCTGCACCGGCGCGCAAGAAAGCAAATCTCGCGAGAGACAAGTCTTGCGAGGACCAAGTCTTGCGGGGTGTGCGCTGCCCAGCGCCGGTCGGGCCTCGGGACGAGGCGATCGCGCGCGCCGGCCTTGCAACCTGAGGGCCGCCATGGTGGGATTCGCGCCGCGGGCCGTCCGGCGCGTGACGCCCCAGACCCGTTTTCCCGCGGCCGGCCGGCACCGTGTCGTGCCCGCGCCGCGATCCGACAGGACCCTTCGAGCCAGCATGCAGGCCTACGCGATCCTCTCCGCCCGCTTCGCGCGCCTCGGCGCCCTCGGTGACGCCGCAGGGCTTCTCCACTGGGACCGCCAGACGCTGATGCCCGCCGGTGCGGCCGAGATGCGGGCCGAGCAGCTCGCACACCTCGCGGTCATCGGCCACGAGATCCTGACGGCCGCCGAGACCGGCGACCTGATCGCCCGGTCCCTCGACGACGCCGCGAGCCTCGGGCCGTGGGAACGGGCGAACCTGCGTGAGATGCGCCGGGCCTATCTCCACGCCGCCGCGGTCCCGGCCGATCTCGTCGCCGCGAGCTCGAAGGCGTCCTCGCACTCGGGCATGATCTGGCGCGAGGCGCGGGCGCGCGCCGATTTCGCGATGCTGGCGCCGGCACTGGGCGAGACCCTGCGCCTGCAGCGGGAGGTCGGCGTGGCGAAGGGCTCCGCCCTCGGCCTCGATCCGTACGATGCCCTCCTCGACGGCTACGATCCCGGGATGCGCCGCGGGACGATCGACCCGCTGTTCGCCCAGCTGCGCGCCGCGTTGCCGGACCTGATCGCGGCGGCCCACGCGCGCCAGGCGCGGGAGCCGGCCCCGCTGCCGCTGACCGGCCCATTTCCAGTGGCGGGTCAGAAGGCGGTCGGCGAACGGCTGATGCGCGCCGTCGGCTTCGATTTCGAGCGGGGCAGGCTCGATGTCAGCCTTCACCCCTTCTGCGGCGGCGCCACGGACGATGTGCGGATCACCACCCGCTACGATGACGCCGATGCCACCAGCGCCCTGATGGGCGTGCTGCACGAGACCGGCCACGCCCTCTACGAACAGGGCCTGCCCGCCGCGTGGCATCACCAGCCGGTGGGGACCGCCCGCGGCATGACCCTGCATGAGAGCCAGTCTCTGCTGGTGGAGATGCAGGCCTGCCGCTCGGAGGCGTTCTGCGCCTATCTCGCGCCGATCCTGGCGGAGGCCTTCGGCCGGGAAGGCCCCGCCTGGAGCGCCCGGAACCTGTACCGGTGCTACACGCGGGTGGCGCCGGGCTTCATCCGGGTGGATGCGGACGAGGTCACCTATCCGGCCCACATCCTCCTGCGCTACGCCCTCGAGACCGCGATGATCGCGGGCGATCTCGCCGTCTCCGACCTGCCCGGCGCCTTCAACGACGGCCTTCACGATCTCCTCGGCCTCACCGTCCCCGACGACCGGCAGGGCTGCCTCCAGGACATCCACTGGCCGAGCGGAAGCTTCGGCTACTTCCCGACCTACACCCTCGGCGCGATGGCGGCGGCGCAGCTGTTCCGCGCGGCGCGGGAACAGGTGCCGAGCGTCCCGGCCGATCTGACCCGCGGCGATTTCACGGCCCTGCGCGGTTGGCTGCGCGACGCCGTCCACGCCCGCGGGTCCCTGCTCGAGACCGATGACCTGCTCATCGCCGCCACCGGCAAACCCCTCGGCGCGCAAGACTTCATGGATCACCTGCGGCTCCGGTATCTCGGCGAGGGGGCGGTCTGAGGATCCGCACCGCCGCTGCCGGCTGCCCGAACGCGTGGCGATCTCGCGGGGGTCGAAAAGTCGGGCGGTCCAAGAGTCGGGCGGTCGAAAAGTCGCGCGGTCCAACCGTTGCAGCGCGCCGCGATCCGCCCCGGCCCGGGGCTCCGCGCGTGCAGGATGGTGGACCGGAAGCGGGTCAGCCTGTAGGCCGACGGCCCCTTACCCCAGCGGACCTGATGTCCGGAGATCCTCATGGCGGCCTGCGGCCTCGATTTCGGCACCTCGAACACCACCCTTGGCCTCGTCACCGGACAGCGCCCGCAGCTCGTGCCCCTGGAGGGGCGCCACGTCACGATCCCCAGCGCGATCTTCTTCCCACCGGGGCAGGCGCCCTTCGTCGGTCGCGCCGCCATGGCCGAGTACCTCGAGGGCACGCCGGGCCGGTTGATGCGGAGCCTCAAGTCGGTGCTGGGCTCGTCCCTCCTGGAGGAGACGACCCCGGTCGGGCGCGAGCGCATCAAGTTCCGCGACGTCATCGCGCGCTACCTCGCAGCCGTGAAGACGCGGGCGGAGGCTGAGGCGGGCCGCGCCCTCGACACGGTCGTCCACGGCCGGCCGGTTCACTTCGTCGACGGCGATCCGGAGGG
The DNA here is from genome assembly GCF_002917135.1 of Methylobacterium sp. V23. Taxonomy (NCBI): domain Bacteria; kingdom Pseudomonadati; phylum Pseudomonadota; class Alphaproteobacteria; order Hyphomicrobiales; family Methylobacteriaceae; genus Methylobacterium; species Methylobacterium sp. V23. The sequence goes on along the minus strand of NZ_PDHT01000011.1, from coordinate 92,487 downwards.
CGATGCCCGCGCCGAGGACGCCCTTCGCGCGATCGCCACCGGCATCGGCTTCCGCCACGTCTCGTTCCAGTTCGAGCCGATCGCGGCCGCCCTCGATTACGAGCAGCAGGTCCGCGCGGAGGAGATCGCCCTCATCGCGGATATCGGCGGTGGCACGTCGGACTTCTCCATCGTGCGCCTCTCGCCGGAGCGTCATGCGCGGCCCGATCGCAGCGGCGATATCCTGGCCAACGATGGGGTGCGCATCGGCGGGACCGACTTCGACCGCCGGCTGAGCCTCGGCACGGTGATGCCGCTGCTCGGCCTCGGCAGCCCGATGACGCGGGGCGATATCGATGTCCCCACGGGCTATTTCCACGACCTCGCCACCTGGTCGAGCATCAACCGGCTCTACAATGCCAAGACCCTGCGCGAGATCGAGGAGGTTCGCCGCGATGCGCAGCGTCCCGACCTGCTGGCGCGGCTGCACACCGTCGTCGAAGCCGAGCGCGGGCATTCCCTGGCGATGGAGGTGGAAGGCGCCAAGATCGCCACCTCGGAAGCCGGCCAGGGCCGGATCGACCTGGACTGGGTCGAGGCGGGCCTCGAGGCCGAGATCGACCGGCAGGGCCTCATGGTCCAGACGGACGCGCTCGCGCGACGGATCGCCGAGCGGATCGAAAGGTGCCTCGCGCAGGCCGGCCTGACGGCCGACCGGATCGATGCCCTGTTCCTCACCGGGGGCTCCACCGGCCTGCCGCATGTCCGCGCCGCCCTGACCGCCGGCGTCCCGAACGCCCGGGTGGTCGATGGCGACACCTTCGGCTCCGTGGGCACCGGGCTGACCCTCGAAGCGGCGCGACGCGCAGCCTGACGCCGCCGGGAAGGCCCGAAACATCGGCGCGAACGGGCGACACGCGCCGTGCGCCCTTTGTGGTGGCGCCGTCGGGTGTTACGAGCACGCCATGACCACACGACCACCTTCACGCGGCGGCTCCGGGCGCAAGGGAGCCGGCAAAGGCCCGGGCGCCGGCAAAGGTACCGGCCCGGGCGCCGGCACCGGACGCGGCGCTGCTCCCGGCCGCCCCGGCCGGCCCGGCAAGCCGGGCGCCTTCAAGCGGCCGGACCGCGAGCGCACGGGGCCGCGCACCAGCGCCCTCGATGCCGCCCAGCGGGCAGCGCAGGCCCGCGGAGATGGCGCGGCCAAGCATGCGCCCTGGCGCCCCGGTCAGGAGGCCCGGGACCGCGAGACCGGGTCCCCTGACGGCTTTGAACGTAACGGCTTCGCGCAGGACCACTTCGAGAAACCCGACGAAGCCCCCCGGTGTGCGCCGCGCACCCGCGCCGAGCGGCCGGCACCGGCCGGTGGCGCGCCGGCGCGTCGCCCGGGCGCGGCCTCGCGCGCGACCACGCCGGTGCCGGAGGGACCGACCCGGCGCGAGCAGCGCGCGGCCGCCTCCGCCACCCTGGCCTCCGGCGTCCAGACCCTCACGGTGGAGGAGGACGAGGCCGGGATGCGGATCGACCGCTTCCTCACCACGCGTTTTCCCCAGCTTCCCTTCACCCGCGTCCAGAGCATCGTGCGCAAGGGCGAACTCCGGGTCGACGGCAAGCGTGCCAAGCCCAACGATCGGCTCGAGCCGGGCATGAGCGTGCGCGTGCCGCCGCTCAAGCTCGAGGCCCAGGGCGAGCGCCCCCGCTCGGCCGCGAAGGACGCCACCGACGCCGACTTCATCCGCTCGCTCATCCTCTACGAGGATGCCGAGATGATGATCCTGAACAAGCCCTTCGGCCTCGCGGTGCAGGGCGGCTCCGGCACCGTGCGCCACGTGGACGGTCTCCTGGAGGCACTGACGGGCAAGGACGGCCAGAAGCCGCGCCTCGTACACCGCCTCGACAAGGACACGGCGGGCTGCCTCATCGTGGCCAAGACGCGGCTGGCCGCCGCGACGCTGGCCAAGAGCTTCCGGTCGCGCTCGGCCCGCAAGGTCTACTGGGCCCTGACCGCCGGCGTGCCGCGGGTGGCGCAGGGCCGGATCTCGACCTACCTCGCCAAGGAGGAGCCCACGGACGCGGATGCGCGCATGCGGGTCGCCAAGCACGGCGACGAGGGCGCCGCCCACGCCCTGACGTATTACGCCATGGTCGACAACGCGGCGCAGAAGCTGTCCTGGCTCTCCCTGAAGCCGGTGACCGGGCGCACCCACCAGTTGCGCGCCCACGCCGCCCATATCGGGCACCCCATCGTGGGCGACCCGAAATACTTCAGCATCGAGAACTGGGAGCTGCCCGGCGGCATTCAGAACCGGTTGCACCTGCTCGCCCGCAGAATCGTGATCCCGCACCCGCGCACGGGCCAGCCCGTGGACGTCACGGCCCCGCTTCCGCCGCATATGGCGCAGAGCTGGAACCTGCTCGGGTTCGACGCGTCCCGCTACGATCCCATCGTGGAGGCGCCGGAAGCCTGAGGCCCGCGCCCACCTCCGGGAGGTGCGGCACCTCGCCAGAGGACGAGGGGGAGGGCGGCCACGGTTGCACCTTGGCAAGCGCCCGCCATACCTTATCCTCCTGATCCATCCCGGCGGGCGCGTTGCCACCGGCCAAGGACCGTCGCGCCACGATGCATCGAGACACGATCCTGACGCCGGCGATCGGCTTCGCCCTCCTGGCACTCACGGCGATCGGCGCTGGCAGCACGCTCAGCACCGCCGCGACCGCACAGGCCACGCCGCCCGCCCAGACCAAGGCGCCTCCGTCGGTCCAGGCGCCGGCATCGCCCCCGCCGCAGGCGACGCCGCCGAGTTCGGGACCGCAGCCGCCCTCGGCGGCCGCCGCCCAGCCCCAAGGGTCGGGCGCGCAGGGCCAGGGGTCGGGCGCCCAGCCTCAAGGGTCGGGCGCGCAGGGACAGGGCTCGCGGCCAGCGGGCGCCAGCCAGGCCGTGGGGACGGCCGGTGGCCGTGGCGCGGCGCAGGTCGGCCGGCCCCGGCGGCGATCCTATGCAGCCTGCAACCGCATCTCGCACACGCGCGGTCTGCGCGGCGGGGCCCGGCGTCGGTTCCTCGTCCGGTGCAAGCTCGGCTATGATCGCCCCCGAAACGGTCAGCCCCAGAGCACCCGACAGCCGTGAGGAAGGCCGCTCACAGCACGAGTCCGAACCCGTGAAGCTCATCGTCTTCGACGTCGACGGAACCCTCGTCGACAGCCAGCACCTCATCGTGGCCGCGCAGGGCGTGGCCTTCGCCGAGCATGGCCTGACGGCGCCGAGCCGGATGGAATCGCTCTCGGTGGTCGGCCTGTCGCTGCCGCAGGCCTTCCGCCGCCTGGTCGGGGACGACGGCCCGATCGAGGGCCTGTCCGAGAGCTACAAGCGCGCCTTCAACATCCTGCGCCTCGACCCGAGCTTCGAGGAGCCGCTGTTTCCCGGCATGGAAGCGCTGCTCACGCGCCTGCATGCGCGCGACGACGTGCAACTCGGGATCGCCACCGGCAAGGCGCGGCGCGGGGTCGATCGCCTGATCGAGACCCACGGCTGGGGGGGCTGGTTCGCCACGACCCAGAGCGCCGACGACGCGCCCTCCAAGCCCGATCCGGCCATGCTGCTCCAGGCGATGGCGGAGACCGGCATCGCGCCGGACGCCACCGTGATGATCGGCGACACCACCTACGACATGACGATGGCGATCAATGCCGGGGCCGCTGCCGTGGGCGTGGCCTGGGGCTACCATCCCGTCGGTGCGCTGTTCGGTGCCGGCGCCTCCATCGTCGTCGACACCGCAGAGGATCTCGGGGCCCTCTTCTCCGGCGATCCGCAGGCCGGGGCGGCGATTCGGGCCTGACCGGGCGCGAGACCCAAGGCGCAAGACGCGAGACGGAAGCGGAGAGGCGAGGCGTCTCGCAGCCCGCGCCGCGATGCCCTATCTGCAGGACCATGAGCGACGCTTCCAAACCCGATTGGCTCGGTGCGCCCGAGCCCCCCGCCCAGCCCGATCCGACCCGCGCGGCGCGCGGCCCGGGCAAGCCCGCCTTGCCCCAGCGGTTCTACGCGGAGGCCGGCCTCGCCCCGCATGGCGACGGCTTCCGGCTGACCCTCGACGGACGCCCGGCGAACACGCCGGCGCGCAATCCCCTCGCCCTGCCGACGCGCGCCCTCGCGGAGGCCGTGGCCGCCGAGTGGGCGGCGCAGGTCGCGGTCATCGACCCCGCCACCATGCCCCTGACGCGGCTCGGCAACACCGCCATCGACGGGGTCGCGCCGCGCCGCGAGGCGGTCATCGACGACCTCTCGGCCTACGCGGGCACCGACCTGCTGGCGTATCGCGCCGGCGATCCCGAGCGCCTCGTGCGCGCCCAGGCCGAGGCCTGGGACCCGATCCTCGACTGGGCGCACCGGGATCTCGGCGCGCGCTTCATCCTGGGCGAGGGCGTGATGCACGTCACCCAGCCGGACACCACCGTGGCGGCCCTGCGCCGGGCGATCGAAGAGACCGAAGGTCCTTTCCGGCTGGCCGCCCTCCACACGCTGACCACCCTGAGCGGATCGCTCGTCCTCGCCCTCGCGGTGTTGCGGGGTCAGGTCGGTCCGACCGACGCCTGGACGGCGGCCCATGTCGACGAGGCGTATCAGGCGAGCGTCTGGGGCCGTGACGCGGAAGCCGAGGCGCGCCACGCCGTTCGGCAAGCCGAGTTCGAGGCCGCGGCCCAGTTGGCACAATTGAGCCGTTAAATCGATTTTCGCGGAAAGCGCCGCGTGCTAAGGCCGGTTCAAATCGCGACCGCCAAGGTTCGTGCGGAACGCGACGGGATCTCTCCAACCAGGGCTGGGCGCGCATGAAGGACATTCTCGAGAAGCTGGAAGAGCGGCGCGCCCAGGCCCGCCTCGGCGGCGGCGAGAACCGCGTCGTGGCCCAGCACAAGCGCGGCAAGCTGACCGCGCGCGAGCGCATCGAGCTCCTCCTCGACCACGGGTCGTTCGAGGAGTTCGACATGTTCGTGCAGCACCGCTCCACCGATTTCGGCATGGAGAAGCAGAAGATCCCCGGCGACGGCGTGGTCACGGGCTGGGGCACCATCAACGGCCGCACCGTCTTCCTGTTCTCCAAGGACTTCACGGTGTTCGGCGGCTCCCTGTCCGAGGCGCACGCGGCCAAGATCGTCAAGGTCCAGGACATGGCGCTGAAGATGCGCGCGCCGATCATCGGCATCTTCGATGCCGGCGGCGCCCGTATCCAGGAGGGTGTCGCGGCGCTCGGCGGTTACGGCGAGGTCTTCCGCCGCAACGTCGCCGCGTCGGGCGTCATCCCGCAGATCTCGGTCATCATGGGCCCCTGTGCGGGCGGCGACGTCTATTCGCCGGCCATGACCGACTTCATCTTCATGGTGCGCGACACGAGCTACATGTTCGTGACTGGCCCCGACGTGGTGAAGACGGTCACCAACGAAGTCGTGACCGCGGAAGAACTCGGCGGTGCCAAGGTGCACACGACCAAGTCCTCCATCGCCGACGGCTCGTTCGAGAACGACGTCGAGGCCCTGCTGCAGGTCCGCCGCCTGGTCGACTTCCTGCCCGCCAACAACATCGACGGCGTGCCGGAGATCGAGAGCTTCGACGATCCGCTGCGCCTCGACCTGAGCCTCGACACGCTGATCCCGGACAACCCGAACAAGCCCTACGACATGGGCGAGCTGATCCGGCGCGTGGCCGACGAGGGCGACGTCTTCGAGATCCAGGCGACCTACGCCCGCAACATCATGACGGGCTTCGGACGCATCGAAGGCCGGACCGTCGGCTTCGTGGCCAACCAGCCGATGGTTCTGGCCGGCGTGCTCGATTCGGACGCCTCCCGCAAGGCGGCCCGCTTCGTGCGCTTCTGCGACGCGTTCTCGATCCCGATCGTCACCTTCGTGGACGTGCCGGGCTTCCTGCCGGGCACCGCGCAGGAATACGGCGGCCTGATCAAGCACGGCGCCAAGCTGCTCTTCGCCTACTCCCAGGCCACCGTGCCCCTGGTGACCATCATCACCCGCAAGGCCTTCGGCGGGGCCTACGACGTGATGGCGTCCAAGCACGTGGGTGCCGACCTCAACTACGCCTGGCCGACCGCGCAGATCGCCGTGATGGGGGCCAAGGGCGCCGTGGAGATCATCTTCCGCAGCGAGATCGGCGATGCGCAGAAGATCGCCGAGCGCACCAGCGAGTACGAGGACCGCTTCCTCTCGCCGTTCGTGGCCGCCGAGCGGGGCTACATCGACGAGGTGATCATGCCGCACTCGACCCGCAAGCGCATCGCCCGCGCCCTCAGCATGCTGCGCACCAAGGAGATGGAGCAGCCCTGGAAGAAGCACGACAACATCCCGCTCTGAGGGTGGGGACCGGCCCGGTGTCCGACCGGGCCGGCGTCGCGAAACATTCCGGTGGCCTATTCCCGGAACGGTGCCATGATCCCGCACCCACAACCGGGAGGAGACAGGTCATGGCGACTGAACAGAAGCGTGGAAGTCGCGAGGCGAAGAAGCCCAAGAAGCCGGTGACGAAGACGATCGCGGCGGCGCCCTCGACCAAGGGGACGGTGGTGGCCGCGCCGAAAGCCGGCAAGAAGTAGGCCCGCAGGGCACCGGTGCGGGTCAAGCCCGCGCCGGGTTGCGGCCGAGGACCCTTCAGCCCTGGGCGTGCCCGGTTCCCTGGACGGTCTTGCCCGCCGGATCGGACGCGCCGCCGAGGTTCAGCAGGACGATCTCCGGCGGTACCCCCAGGCGCACCGGGATGCGGCTGACGCCGAACCCGCCCGAGACGATCATCTGGCGGCCTTTCCGGACCACGTGGCCGTAGGCGAAATCGTTGTTGCCGTGGATCGCCGCAATGGCCGGCGAGTAGCCGAACAGGCGAACCTGGCCGCCATGGGTATGGCCCGCGAGGGTCAGGGATACGCGGTCCGGCACGTCGAGGAACAGGTCCGGCTCGTGGATCATCAGGAGCACGGGCGCGGAATCGGTCACCTTCGCGAGCGTACCCGGCAAGTCGTCGCGCCCACCCGCGTCATCGTCCACGAGGAACGGGATCTGGTCGCCGACGCCCGCGATCCAGAACGGCTTGCCGTCCTTCACGAGACGCAGGGCGTCGTTCTCCATGACGGGAATCCCGACCCCCTCCAGGGCCCGCTGCGCTTCCACGGGTCCGTCGCGGCGCGCCTGCGCCTGCTTGTCGTCCCACCAATCATGGTTGCCGAGGATCGAGTAGACGCCGAGGGGGGCGCGGAGCCCCGACACCACCTGGGCGAAGTCCGTCAGCGGGACCTTCCGGTGGGTGACGTTCGGTCCGGCCGGGTAGTCCCCCAGCATCAGGATGAGATCGGGCTTCAGCGCATTGGTGGTGTCGACGATCTCGGCGATCCGGTCGAGGGGCATGAACGGCTCGCCGACATGGAAGTCGGCCAGCACGGCCACGCGCAGGGACAAGCCGGGGGTCCAGTTCGGAAGGACAGGCGCGTAGGGCGTGACGACGAGCCGGTAGAGCGGCTCGATGCCGAAGGCGTAGACGCCCGTCGACCCGACGACACCCGCACTCGCCCCGAGCCCGGTCAGGAACTGCCGGCGGCTCGGCAGGATCAGCATGGTCAGGCTCCTCGGTCGCGCGACGGGCGCGGTGCGTCCCTCTCGCCACAAAGGATGACGAAAGCGAGGAGCGTGCCGCAGGCGCGGTGACGGATAGGCCCGCGGCGTCGAGGAGGGAAGACCGCTGCGGTGGATTCGCGCCCGGCGACGCAACCCACCCCGGTCGGTCAGGAGAGGGGCGTGTCCTCGTGCTCGAAGCGCGCCGAGCGTGTGCCGCTCAGGAGCCCCGTCCGGGCCGACTTCTGCGCCGTGGACACGGCCTGCACGGCCGCCGCCAGGGCCGGAAGCGCGACGGGCCGGAACGTCTCGGCCTGATGATCGACGATGATGGTCGAGCGATCGGAGCGTCGAGCGGTGCCTGAAATCTGTTGGCGCGGATGCATATCACCAGTGTCCTGTTGTGCTCGACAGCTTCGGTCAGGGTCTCGTGCTGAATCCTGAGCCATGAACGTCTCGCGGGCACCCAATGGTTTGACCCGGACGCCTGTCGAGCGACGTAAAGACCATACAGCCGCGGCCGACCTGAATGAAAGCTTAAGGCGCTCACGATCCCTCGACCAAAGCGCAAATCAAGACGCTTACCGACCTCCGGAACACTTAAGCAGCGACAGTTTTGCGGCGCAAAAGACATCATGCACTGCGAAGAATACCTTCGCAGTGCCGTCTCGATGGTCACGCTTCGCGGAGCGGCGCGGCCTCGAGCTTCTGCTCGGCGATCCAGGCCGCAGTCCGGTCAAGGGCGCGCGTCAGGCGATCGAACAGGGTGTCGATCTCGGACGGTGCGATCACCAGGGGCGGGCAAACCGCGACGCGGTCCCCGGCGAGGAAACGCACGATCAGCCCCTCGGCCTGGGCGAAGGCGACCACCCGAGCCGCCACACCGGCCTTCGGCTCGTATTGCCGCCGGGACGCCTTGTCGGCCACGAGCTCGATGCCGCCGATGAGTCCGATCCCGCGCGCCTCACCCACGAGGGGATGATCGCCGAGGGCCGCCAGGCGCGCCTGGAACTGCGGCGCTTTCTCGGCGACCCCCTCGACGATGCGGTCGCGCTTGTAGATCGCGATGGTCTTGAGGGCGACGGCGCAGGCGACGGGGTGCCCCGAATAGGTGGTGCCGTGCCCGAAGGTCCCGAGCTTAGCGCTCTGCTGCACCATCAGGCGGTAGAGCGGCTCGTCGACGGAGATGCCGCCGAGCGGGAGGTAGCCTGAGGTCAGTGCCTTGGCGAAGGAGAGGCTGTGGGGCCGCATACCCATCGCCTCGGATCCGAACCAGGTGCCGAGCCGCCCGAATCCGCAGATCACCTCGTCGGCGATGAAGCGCACGTCGTGCCGGTCGAGCACGGCCTGGATCTTGGCGTAGTAGCCCGCGGGCGGGAGGATGGCACCGCCGGCACCGAGCACCGGCTCGGCCACGAAGGCTGCGACGGTCTCGGGGCCCTCGCGGAGGATCACCGCCTCCAGCTCGGCGGTGAGGCGGGTGGTGAAGGCCTCCTCGCTCTCCCCCTCCTGCCCGAAGCGGTAATGGTGCGGGCAGCCCACATGCAGGAATCCCGGCAGCGGCAGGTCCCAGTCGGCGTGGTTGGCGGGCAGGCCGGTCATCGAGGCGGTGGCCACCGTGACGCCGTGGTAGCCCTTGATGTGCGAGAGGATCTTCTTCTTGCGCGGTCGGCCGAGCGCATTGTTCATGTACCAGGTCAGCTTGACCTGGGTGTCGTTGGCCTCGGACCCCGACGAGGTGAAGAAGATCTTCGAGGTCGGCACCGGCATGAGCTCCTTCAGGGTCTCGGCCAGCTCGATCGCCGGGTCGTGACTGCGCCCCGAAAACAGGTGCGTGAAGGGCAGGCGCGACATCTGCTCGCTGGCCGCCTCCACCAGTTCCTCGTTGGAATAGCCGAGCGCCGTGCACCACAGCCCGGCCATGCCCTCGAGATAGGGTCGGCCGTCGCTGTCGTAGACCCAGACCCCGTGGCCACGCTCGATGACGAGCGGACCCGTCTCGCGAAAGGTCTCCAGGTTGGTGTAGGGATGGATCAGGGTTTCGACGTCGCGGGTCGCGAGGTTCGAGAGCATATTTTTGCCTGACGGTTGGCTGATGGCCGACATGGGTGCGAGACTGTAACGAGGGGCGCCCGCCGTAGAAACCCGCGCGTCGTCGCAACCGGACCCGAACCCATGCTCGACCCCGCAACCATCGTGGCCCACCCCGCCCCCGGCCGCGTCTGCGGAACCTGCACCCTCTGCTGCAAGGTCTACGACGTGCCGGCGGTGGAGTCCGTTGCCGGGCAATGGTGCCGGCACACCAAGCAGGGGCGGGGCTGCGCCATCCACGCGACCCGGCCCGATCATTGCCGTGCCTTCCACTGCCTCTGGATGACCGAAGCCTGGCTCGGCCCGGAATGGAAGCCCGAACGCGCCAAGATGGTGCTGAGCCTCGACCCGGTCTCGCGGCACATGAACGTGCAGGTGGATCCGGGCCAGCCGAATGCCTGGCGGCGCGAACCCTATTACGGCCAGCTCAAGCGCTGGGCCGTGTCGTCCCTGGCCCAGAAACGCCACGTCCTGGTCCATCTGAACAAGACCACCACCGTGGTGCTGCCCGACCGCGACGTGCCTCTCGGCGCCTTCGAGCCGGGGGACCGCATGGTGGCGCGCGAGCGCATGACCCCGCAGGGCGTGGTGATCGAGGTCGAGAAGGTCCGCGATGCGGCCTGAGACCCTGGGGACGACGATCCGCGGCATCCTGTTCGACAAGGACGGGACGCTGGTGGATTTCGACCGGACCTGGGGACCGGCCGCCTATTCGGTGATGTCCGCGCTGTCGGGGGGCGACCGGTCGCGGCTCGAGGCCCTCATGCGGGTGAGCCACTACGACGAGGTCGGCCAGCGCTTCGCGCCGACCTCGCCGCTCATCGCCGGCTCCTCGGCCGGCTACGGCCCCCTCTGGGCCGAGGTCCTGGACCGGCCCGCCGGCCCAGCGCTCTACGCCGAGATGGACGCGCTGTTCCGCGCGGCCGGCCTCGCGGCGCTCACGCCGATCGGGTCACCGTCGGACCTCGCCGCATGCCTCGTCGCCGGCGGCTTCGCCCTCGGGATCGCCACCAACGACGCCGAGGCCTCGGCGCGGGCTCAATGCGCCGCCCTCGGCCTCGCGTCGCACTGCGCCTTCGTGGTGGGCTATGATTCCGGTCATGGCGCCAAGCCGCAGCCCGGAATGGTCACCGCCTTCGCCGACTCCCTCGGATGGCCCGCGAACCGGATCGCCATGGTGGGGGATTCGCCCTACGACCTCATGGCCGCCCGCGCCGCCGGGGCGATCGCGATCGCGGTGCTGAGCGGCCCGCTGGGCCCCGCAGCCCGGGACGCGATCGCCCCCCTGGCCGACGTCATCCTCGACTCGGCGGCGGACCTGCCGGCGCTCCTCGGGCTCTAGCGGTTGTCCGGGATCAGCGGGAACCGGTTAGCCCGATACGACAAACGTCAAGACAGGGATCACCGGTCTGTCCGGCTCAGGGTGATCCTGACAGACCCTCGCCGGCTTCGCCCGTGACCGGCTGCGCCCGGGCCAGATCGCGCCACCGCAACACGAGGCGCTCGAAATCCGCGATGTCCTGCGCCGGCAACTGCCCGAGGGTGCGGGCCACATACGCCTTCTGCGCCACGATCCCCCGCGTGGCGAGGTCCGCTCCCGCGGCGGTGAGGTAGAGGGCGTGCGAGCGCCGGTCGCCCGGGATCGGACGACGCTCGACGAGGCCGGCTTCGACGAGACGATCGATCAGCCCGGAGACGTTGCCCTTGGTGACGTAGAGCCGCGCCGCGAGGTCCTGCTGCGTCATGCCCTCGCGCTCGGTGAGGGTCGAGAGGGCATCGAATTGCGGGATCGACAAGCCCAATCCACGCAATTCCCCGGCCATCGCCGCGGTCACCCGCCGGTTGAGGCGAATGAAGCGAAACCAGACCCGCAGAGGATCGGCAGCCTCGGCGGGCGTCGGAGTGGGTGGGGGCGCGGGCATCGTCGGGCGGCTATAGCAGAGACGGCGCCAGTCCCGGAAGCTTCGCGATGCACGGCCCGGGTGGCGCCGGGGAGCGCGGACCGGTAAAGCTCCCAACGCACGGCCCCGCGGATCTTCCGGACAGCGAATCTCGTCACAGCATGCGTCGTCTGCCCTACGAAGATCCGATCACCCGCGCCGGCCCGGTCTCGCGGACCGTTGCGGTGCTGGCGCTCCTCGTCAGCCTGTTCGCCCTCCTGCTGGTGCGCGATCCGCGCGCCGAGGCCGGCCCGGCCCTGGCGACCCTCGGCGCCGGTCTCGTGCTGGCGGTCGTCGCGGTGCTCCTCGCTCTCGTCGCCTTCGTGCGGGTCTGGCGCGAAGGTGCGCGGGGCCTCGGGGCGGCCCTGGCGGGCCTGTTCCTGGCGAGCCTCGTCCTCGCCTATCCGGCCTACGCCGCCCTGCGGGCCGTGAGGCTTCCGGCGATCGCGGACGTGACGACCGACACCGACAATCCCCCGGCCTTCTCGCGCTCCCGCACCGCATTCGCCGCCCGCGATGGCCGCTATCCGCCCGATCCGGGCCCCGCCGCCCGGACCGCCCAGCGCGCGGCCTATCCGCAGATCGCGCCGCTGACCCTCGACCTCGATGCCGACGAGGCCTTCGAGCTCGCGCGCAAGGCGGCCGTGAACCGCCGCTGGCAGATCGTCGAGGCGATCCGCCCAGGCGGCCGTGTCGGGAACGGCCGCATCGAGGCGGTGTCGCGCGGTCCCATCCTCAACCTTGCGGATGACGTCACCGTGCGGGTCCATCCGCGGGCGGACGGGGCCCGCATCGATGTCCGCTCGGCCTCGCGCCTCGGGACGCGGGATCTCGGCAGCAACGCCGACCGCATCCGGGCCTACCTGGACGAAGTCGCCAACCTCGCCATCGCGGTGAAGTGAACGGGCGTCAGGCCGGCCTGTAGCGGCTGTCGAGCCGAGGCGGGCCGTCGCTCCGCACCATCCCGCGTTCGACCAGATCCTCGAGGTGGGCGAAGACCGACAGGGCCGCCGCCCCGCGCAGGGCGGGGCTCAGGCCCTGGTAGATCGACGCGACGATGGCGCGGATGTCCCGGTCGCCCGCCTCCAGGCGGTGGCGGATCGCGCTCTCGCGCTGGCGGCGGTGGGTGGCGAGGCCCCGCACGAAGCGGCGCGGATCGCGGACCGGTCCGCCGTGACCCGGCCAGTAGATCGTCTCGTCGCGGTCGCGCAGGGCCTCGAGGGACGCCATGTAGGCGCGCATCGCGCCGTCGGGGGGCGCCACGATGGTGGTCGACCACGCCATGACGTGGTCGCCCGAGAACAGGGCCGCTTCCTCCTGCAGGGCGAAGGCGAGGTGGTTCATGGTATGGCCCGGGGTCTCCAGGGCCTCCAGGGTCCAGCCCGGCCCCGCGACGGTGTCGCCCGTGCGCAAGGCCCGGTCGGGGACATGGTCCCGGTCGGCGCTGGCATCGAGCGGGGCGATCTCGCCCGCGCCGAGGCTGCGCGCCGCCCGGTGCGGACCGCAGCCGAGGATCGGCGCTCCCGTGCGGGCCTGGAGCAGCCGGGCGCCCGGCGAGTGATCCCGGTGGGTATGGGTCACCAGGATGGCCGTCACGGGTGCCCCGGCGCAGGCCGCGACGAGCGCCGCGATGTGCGCCTCGTCCGCCGGACCGGGATCGATGATGGCGACGGCCTCGTCGCCGACGAGGTAGCTGCAGGTCCCGGTGGCCGTGAACGGTCCGCCGTTCGGTGCGATCCGCCGCCGGACCAGGGGCGAGAGCCGGACCGTCTCACCGCTCGGAGGCGGAGCCCGGTCGAAATCAGGATCGGACGGCGTCTCGCTCATCGGAGCTCCTGAGCGCGTGGGATCGAACCCGCCCTAAGCCATCGCCGGTGCAGGGACAACGCCCCGCAGGCGGCCGGCGGCCGCTTCTACAGGCGAAGGACGGCCGGCGGCCGCTTCTACAGGCGAAGGACGGCCTGCAGCCGCTTCCACAGACGAGGGACGGCCAACGGCCGCCTTAGTAGACGAAGGGCGAGGCCATCACGACCCGGGTCGGTGCCCGGGCTGGAACGAAGCGCGGCTCGACTTCGATCGGCGGCGGCACCGGCTCGAAGCCGGCGGAGGCCGCCACGCGGATGCGGGGCGCCCGATCTGCGCTGCGGACACCCTGGCGGAGGGCGCGGGCATCGGCCTCACGGCGGACCACGTCGACCTTGGCGTCGATGTCGCGCCGCGCCCGGCGCGACAGGCCGCGCGCCTGACGGAAGTCGACGACGGTGAAGCCGCCGGCGCGGAGCGGCGTCACGACGGCCGCACTCGCCTCGGTGGCGACGACGTCGCCGGCGCGCGCGGTCATGTCCTGGAGGATCGACAGCGGCGAGGCCACACCCTGGTCGGGCTGACAGCTGCAATGCTCCACGCGCTTCGTGCGATAGAGGTTGGCCACCGCAAGGCTGCGGTAGGGCTGTCCGTCGAGGCCGACGGCACGGTCGAGTTCGGTTTCTCCGCCTCCTAAGGTGAAGAGCCGCGTTGGGGTGTTCGGGCAGGCCGCCGCGCAGGCGGCCTCGTGGACCGGCAGGTCGGATCGGGCGCCGAGGCGTCCGAGGGGGAAGACGTAGCCGTCGCAGGATCGCACGCAGACGGTGCGGGCGCCCATCGCGGTGCGGGCCGGGCCGAAGGGACCCGCCGCCAACGGCCCGACCGCGGCCGGAGCCCGGGTGCGCCGGGCTCGGATCTGCCGGGTCGCCGTCGCCTCGACGACGGGGCGCGGAGTCTGGCGCAGGGGCCGCACGGCGCTCACCCGCCGGGCGTCGGGAAGGGACACGTAATGCCCGCGCCGGCGCGCCGGCAGCGATGCCGCCGGTGCCGGGGCCGGCTCGCGGAACAGCGTCTCGAGGAAGTTGAAGAGGCCCCCCTGTTCCGAGGCCTTGACCATCGTCGTCCCCGCCGTGACTCCACCGAGGCCCAGCAGGAGCCCAGCCAGCGCCGTCGCGACCATCTGCTCTCGCGTACCGGCCGGTGCGAGACGCTGCCACTTCATACCCGCCGGCTCCGATTCCGTCGCTCTGATCATCTAGGCCGCATCGCTCAGGGCGCGGCGTCCCCACGTACGCATCATCACGGACGGGGCGCAACGGCGGCAAACCACCGAGACGGGCACGCGCGGACGTTGCTTCGGCGCCCTGGACGGTCCGGGGCCCCGCGCGGCGGCCCTTTCCTTCGCCGCTGGCGGCCTGGACCCTCCGTGAGGGACGCAGCCAAACCCTGGAAACATAACTTATGATACGCGCCAATCGCCTTATGGATCCGCTGGGCCCGACCGCTTCCCTGGAAGTGAAACCCCACCACAGGACGGCACCGCCGACGGCAAGCCCGGTCTCGGGAAAGATGACGGCCCTGCGTTCATCGGCCGAGTCTTTCGACGCCTCCTCACCGCGATCGGTCCGGAGCCGCGGGAGGCGAACCCGACGGGCGAAGAGTACGAGCAATGCTTCGTGAAAGCCGACAATATGCTTTGTGCGTATTTCACGTATGATAATGACCTGAATTACAGATCTGCGGGTTGATCACAGGGAATTGACCCGTGCTTTAATTCAGACTTAAGCCTTGTGCGCTTCCATCGGCGAGCACCCGTGAGAGTGCCAGCGGCTTCTTGCGAGGCTGCAGCAGAAACAGGCCACAGGGGATGTCGAGCGTTCCGGATCGTCGAGTCGACAACACCGTTCCCCCGGGGAATCGCGCCGCGCTTCCTCACCGGTGGCAGGGCCCGTCTCACGGCCCCCACGGAGGGCGCGGAGCTGTCGGCATCGCAATGGACCGCATCGCAGCCGAGGATTGCCCATGACGTTCTTCAACAGCCGCACCGCGGCGAAGCTCGAGGCGCTCGACCGGTCCCAGGCCGTGATCGAGTTCCTTCCCGACGGCACGATCGTGGCCGCCAACGAGAATTTCCTGAAGACCGTGGGCTATGACCTCGCCGAGATCAAAGGCCAGCATCATCGCATCTTCGTCGATGGAACGGATCGGGACAGCCCGGCCTATAAAGCCTTCTGGGCCGCCCTGGCCGGGGGAGAATTCCAGCGTGCCGAGTACAGACGGATCGGCAAGGGCGGCCGCGAGATCTGGTTGCAGGCGACCTACAATCCCATCCGGGCTCGGGACGGCCGCGTCACCGGCGTGGTCAAATTCGCCACCGACATCACGGAGGAGAAGCGGCGAAGCGCCGATACGCTGAGCCAGATCGAAGCCATCGACCGGTCGCAGGGCGTGATCGAGTTCGACCTCGACGGAACGATCCTGCGTGCCAATCGCAATTTCCTGGATGTGGTAGGCTACAGCCTCGAAGAGGTGAGGGGGCAGCATCATCGCCTGTTCGTCGACGGCCCCGAGCGGGACAGCGCTGCCTACCGGGTCTTCTGGGAGGGATTGGCCAAGGGCGTCTTCCAGAGCGGCGAGTTTCGGCGCGTCGGCAAGGACGGCCGGGCGATCTGGCTGCAGGCCACCTACAACCCGATCCTCGACCCGGCCGGGCGGCCGATCAAGGTGGTCAAGTTCGCCACCGACATCACGGCCGAGAGGCTGCGGACGGCAGAGCTGCAGGGCCAGGTGGAAGCGATCGGCCGCTCGCAGGGCGTGATCCATTTCGACCTCGCCGGGCATGTCCTGGATGCGAACCCGAACTTCCTGGCCGTCCTGGGCTACGATCTCGCCCAGATCCGGGGGCAGCACCACCGCATGTTCGTCGAACCGAGCTATGGAGCCTCGGCGGAGTACGGCGCGTTCTGGACCGCCCTGCGCCGGGGCGAGTTCCAGAGCGGTATCTTCCAGCGCGTCGGTGCGGGGGGCCGCATCGTCTGGATCCAGGCCTCCTACAACCCGATCCTGGACATGAGCGGCACGCCGTTCAAGGTGGTCAAGTACGCCACCGATATCACGGCACGGATGCGCTCGCAGATCGAGGCGGCCAGCGCCTCGTCGCAGACCCTGGTCAACGTCCAGACGGTGGCCTCGGCCGCCGAGGAACTGAACGCCTCCATCGGCGAGATCGCCAGCAGCCTCGCCCGATCGCGCCAGGAGGTGGACGAGATGGACGAGCGCGCCCAGAAGGCCGATCGGTCGACGGGCCAGCTCGCCGACGCCGCCACGTCGATGAACGGGATCGTCCAACTGATTCAGGGTGTCGGAGGACAGATCAATCTCCTGGCCCTCAACGCCACGATCGAGGCGGCGCGGGCCGGCGAAGCGGGGCGCGGCTTCGCCGTGGTGGCCGGCGAGGTCAAAAACCTCTCCAACCAAGTCACGAACGCCACCGCACGCATCGCCGAGGACATCAAGACCATGCAGACGGTCTCCGGCGACGTCGTCGCCTCCCTGACGGCGATCGGACAGGCGATCGACGTGGTTCGCGGTTTCGTCACCGGCGTGGCGTCTGCGGTCGAGGAGCAGAGCGCCGTCACCCAGGAGATCTCCATGAGCATGCAGACCGCGGCCCACGGGGTGGCGCAGATCGATCGCAACCTGCAGGCCCTGGCATCCTGACGGCCGGCGCAGTCGAACGACGCGGCATCGCAGACGCGCCGACTTAGCCGTTTGATCTTTTTATAGCCCCTGCTATAACGCGGTGGGCTGCCTGCAGGCGCCTGGCGGTCCTCTTGCCGGAAACACGCGTGCGCATGGCTCGACACGAACATCTCACGGCTCCGGGGGCCGTCTCGGCACCGGAGGGTCCCCTGGCGCACCAGGCGCCGGCGGAAGGATCCTGGCGCTTCAGCCGGGACACGGGAGCCCAGCCGAGCCTCGGACGGATGAACGGCAGCGTTCCGGTTCAGGCGACCGGCACCTGGCTGCGTCGGCTGCTCGCCTTCATCGGCCCCGGCTACATGGTCTCGGTCGGGTACATGGATCCCGGCAACTGGGCGACCGACATCGCCGGCGGTGCGCAGTTCGGCTACACGCTGCTCTCGGTCATCCTGCTGTCCAATCTCATGGCCATCGTGCTCCAGGCCCTTGCGGCCCGGCTCGGGATCGCCACGGGTCGCGACCTCGCCCAGGCCTGCCGGGATCATTACCCACGCCCCATCAGCCTGGTCTTATGGCTCGCCTGTGAAGCAGCGATCATCGCCTGCGACCTCGCCGAGGTCATCGGGACGGCCATCGCCCTCAAGCTTCTGTTCGGCCTGCCCCTCGTCGTCGGGGCAACGCTCACGGCCCTCGACGTTTTCCTGATCCTGCTTCTAATGCGGCGGGGGTTTCGCGCGCTCGAGGCCTTCGTCATCGCGCTGCTGGCGGTGATCTTCGTGAGCTTCGGGATCCAGATCGCCCTCGCGGCCCCCCCGATCCAGGCGGTGCTCGGAGGCTTCCTGCCCTCATCCGAGATCGTGCGGAATTCGGCGGCGCTCTACATCGCCATCGGCATCATCGGCGCCACCGTGATGCCCCACAACCTCTACCTGCACTCGTCGATCGTGCAGACCCGAGCCTATCCGCGTACCGAGGAGGGCCGGCGCGGAGCGATCCGCTTCGCGGTCGCAGACTCGACGATCGCCCTGATGCTCGCCCTGTTCGTCAATGCCGCGATCCTGATCATGGCTGCCTCGGTGTTCCATGCGCAGGGACGCACCGACGTTCAGGAGATCGAGCAGGCCTACGAACTGCTGTCGCCGCTGCTCGGTGCCGGGATCGCCTCGACGCTGTTCGCGGTGGCTCTGCTGGCCTCGGGCCTCAACTCCACCGTGACGGCGACGCTGGCCGGCCAGATCGTGATGGAGGGGTTCCTGCGCCTCCACATCCCCGACTGGGCCCGACGCCTGATAACACGCGCGATCGCGATCGTGCCGGTGGTGGGTGTGACTGCGCTCTACGGAGAGCAAGGGACGGCAAAGCTGCTCGTGCTGAGCCAAGTCGTGCTGTCGATGCAGCTCCCCTTCGCCGTCATCCCCCTGGTCGGGTTCGTGTCGGACCGGCAGAAGATGGGCGCGCATACGATCCGGCCATGGCTCAAAATCCTGTCCTGGGCCATCGCGGCGGTCATCGTCGTGCTGAACGGGAAGCTGCTGTTCGACACCGTGATGGGCGCCTGACGGCGCCGCACCACGTCGATCTCAACGAGAGGGCCTCAACGGCGACGGTCGGCGCGGACGCGCACGGGAACCGGCTGGGGCGCGGGCATCGGGCCTTCGAGGATCGCACCGATCAGCGAGCGGCTCGCTTCGGCGACGGTTTTGATCAGACGTCGCGCGATGGAGGCGACAGTCGATTGTCTCATGACGGGCTCCTGACCGACGGGCTGAGGACGAACGTCGCAGTCCGGGCCGGGTTCCGGTTGCGATGAGACAGAGATAGCAAGTTCAGTGTCTCCTGCTCAGGGGTCGAGGGCAATCGGCCGCATCGGTGCGAAGCGCGCAAAAAAGCACCGGCGTGGTGACGCCGGTGCCCAGAACTCGAGCAGGCCGATTCTCCTGCAACCCGATTTTCTTGCGACTTGCTTCTCCTGCGCCGCGATTCTCCTGCGCCGCGATTTCCTTGCGACGCGGTTCTCGCAGCCCGCTGGACGACGCAGGCGTCGCGCTCCGGCGCCGCCTACGGCTTGCCGCGCTTGGCCATGAGTTGCTCGATCAGCGAACCACCCTTCTCGATGGCCGCCAGTTCCTCGGCGACCGCATCCACGGTCTCGCGGATCTGCTCCGGCGTATGCTCGGAGGTGATGAAGAAGCGCAGGCGCGACGCCCGCTCCGGCACCGCGGGATGGATGATCGGCTGAACGTTGATGCCGCGCTTGAAGAGGCGGTCCGACAACGTCACCGACTTGAGGGAGTCGCCGACGATGACGGGGATCACCGCGAGGCCGAGGCTGGTCCCCGTGTCGAGCCCGTGCTTCTTCGCACAGGACAGGAACAGGTGACCGTTCTGGCGCAGGCGCTCCACCCGGTGCGGTTCGGCATGCATGATCTCGAGCGCCGTCTCGGCCGCGGCGGCGAGGGGCGGCGAGATGCCGACGCTATAGATGAAGCCGCCGGCCGTGCACTTGAGGTACTCGATCAGCGCCGCCGGTCCGGCGACGTAACCGCCGCAGGTGGACAAGGTCTTCGAGAGCGTGCCCATCCAAATGTCGACCCCGTGGGGATCGACGTCGCAATGCTCGGCGAGACCGATGCCGGTCCGCCCGAGGACGCCGAGCCCGTGCGCGTCGTCGACCATCAGCCAGGCATCGTAGCGCTGCTTCAGGGCGATGAGCGCCGCGAGGTCCGGCGCATCGCCGTCCATGCTGTAGAGGCCTTCCACCACGATCAGCGCGCGGCGATGCTCGTGGCGCGTGGCGCCGAGCAGCGTCTCCAGGGCGTCGAGATCGTTGTGGGAGAACGAGCGGCGCTGGGCCCCCGAGAGCTGGGCACCGGTGACGATGCTGTTGTGGCTAAGGGAATCGTGGAAGATCACGTCGCCCGGCTCCAGCAGGGCGCCGATCGTCGTGACGTTGGTGGCGTGGCCGCTGACCATCACCACGCAGGCCTCGGTGTCGTAGTGGTCGGCCAGGGCCTTCTCCAGGGAGAGGTGTCCCGGTCGCTCGCCGGCCACGATCCGACTCGCAGAGGCCGAGGTGCCGTAGGTCTCGATCGCACGGGCCGCCGCGGCGTTGACGTCGGGATGCCCGTTCAGTCCGAGATAGTCGTAAGACGAGAAATTGACGAACGACTTGCCGGCGATGCGAGTCGTGGCGCCGGCCTTGGTCTCGTGCACCCGGAAGAAGGGGTTGCTGAGGCCGATCAGGTCGGCCGCCGAGCGCTGAAGGCGCAGCTCCCGGTAGCCCGGCAGCGACTCGAAGTTCTGCACGGACGCATCGCCCGACGGGCGCTGGGCCGCACGGGCCGGCGCCGGCCGGTTTGCGTTACGCCCGAGGCGGTTGGTGACGAAGCCCGCCAGGGCCGCGCGTCCGCCGTCGGGTCTCGCGGAATTGCTCATGCGGCATGCCTCAAGGGGGAATCGCTCACGGGAGGATTTCTTTGATCGCGAGGCTGTTCTCTTCGACCATCGCGTGGAAGGGCTCGAGGGTGCGGACATCCACCCCCTCGCTGGCATGACGTTGGGCCAGGCTCATCACGGCCGCCGCCGCCTCGTCCACCGGCGCCGCGATCGACTGGATCAGGGTCTCGGTGAGTTCGTTGACGGTGAGGCCGGAGGAGATGCCGGACGGCGGCGCCTCGAGGGCGAAGCGCTCCTGCAGGCTTGCGCCGAGCTCGACGCCCATCAGCGAATCGAGGCCGATCTCGGAGAGATGACGCACGCGGCTGATGTCGTCCTTGGGCAGGCGCAGGATGCGGGCGATGTCCTCCACGATGGCGTCGGCCACCGTCTTGCGCACCGAGTCGATGTCCTGCGTCTTCAGGAGCAGGCCGATATGGATGGCCGCCACCGTACCGGCTTCCATCTGCTGGTCCGAACCGAGCTCCGCGTAGCTCGGGCTCTTCATGGTGGCGAGGCGCTCGCGCGCCTTGCCCCAATGCATCGACGCGATGGCGATCACGGCGTCGTCCGGGTTCGTCCCCTGGCCTTCGAGCGCGTCCGCCATGAGGTCGAGGCAGTGGCGGGCATCCATCGGCGTCACGCCGACGCGACCGGCCAGGGTCTCCATGACCGCGCGGTTGCGGGCCAGCACGCCGACATCGCCGATGGCGCCCCAGGCCACGGCGAGCGCCGGCAGGCCGAGCTTGCGCCGGCGGCGGGCGAGGCCTTCCATGAAGCCGTTCGCGGCGACGTAGGCACCCTGTCCGGGATTGCCGATGAAGGTCGTCGCCGAGGAGAACATCACGAAGTAGTCGAGCGTGCGCTCGCGCGTCGCCGCGTCGAGGTGCTCGGCGCCGATGACCTTCGGACGGATGACCGTGTCGAGGGCCGCGGCGTCGATGTTGGCGATGAGGCCATCCTGCAGCACCATCGCGCCGTGGATGACACCCGCCAGGGACCGGCCCTCGCGCTCCACCGCGGCCAGCAGCGCATCCACCGCCTTGCGGCTGGTGATGTCGCAGGCCATCGCGGCCACGTTGACGCCCCGGGCTCCGAGATCGGCCACCACCTGCTTGGCCTCGGGGCTCGCGGCCCCGTTGCGCCCCACTAGGACGATGTGCTTGGCGCCGCGATCGGCCAGCCAGCGCGCCGCCTCGATCCCGAACCCACCGAGACCGCCGGTGACGAGATGGACCCCCTCGGGCGAGATCGTGAAGGCCGATTTCTCCGCTTGCATCACGCTGCCGGGCTTCGGCGGGGCGATGACGATCTTACCGACATGCCCCGACTGCTGCATCAGCCGGAAGGCATCCGAGACCTCGTCCGCCGTGAAGGGCTGGAAGGGGAGCGGCTTCAGCCCGCCTTCCTTGAACAGGGACATCACCTCGCGGAACAGCCGCGCCCCGTCCTCGCCCTGGTGCTGAAGCACCTGGTCGAGATCGACGCCGAAGTAGGACAGGTTCCGCCGGAACGGCCGCAGGCCGATATGGGTGTTGGCGACGTAGTCGCGCTTGCCCAGCTCGATGAAGCGGCCGAAGGGCTTGAGGACGTTGAGGCTGCGCTCCATCGCTTCGCCGAACAGGCTGTTCAGCACCACGCCGACCCCGTCGCCGGTGATGCGGCGGACGTCGTCGACGAAGGCGAGGGACCGGGAGTCGAGCACGTGCTCGGCGCCCAACGCCTTGACCAGGGCGCGCTTCTCCCGCGAGCCGGCCGTGGCGATGACCCGGGCGCCCTTCATCTTGGCGATCTGCAGGGCCGCGAGACCGACGCCGCCGGCGCCGCCATGGATCAGCACCCACTCGCCGCGGCGCAGGCGGGCGCAGCTGACGAGGCCGTAATAGGCGGTGAGGAAGGCCACCGGCACGGTGGCCGCGGCCTGCGGATCGAGGCCGGGCGGACTCGGGGCGACGACGAGTTCGGGGACGACGATGTGGGTCGCGAAGCCCGACTGCGCGAAGGCCACGACGCGATCGCCGGGCTTGAAGGCATCGACGCCCTTGCCGACGGAGAGGACCCGGCCGGCCACTTCCAGTCCGAGGCGCGGACCGGCGAAGCCGTCCTCCAGGATCTCCTCCGGCAGCATCGACAGCGCCCAGAGGACGTCGCGGAAATTGAGACCCGTGGCCTCGACCGCGATCTCGACCTCACCGCGCTCGGGAGCCCGGCGCGTCGCCGGCCCCCAGGCCATCTCGTTGAGGCCGCCGGTGTTGCTGCGCTCCAGGCGGGACGCCTCGGCCGGGACCGCATCGGCGCCGGGACGGCGCGAGAGCTGGCCCGGGGAGAACCGGATCACGCGGGTCCGGTCGGCGTCGAGAATGATCTCGGTCTCGAGCGTGCCCGAGAGGATGAGATCGCGCAGGCGCTCGGCGGCAGCCTTGGTCGAGAGCGTCTCCGCGAGGTCGATCCGACGCACGTCGAGGTTGGCCACCTCGTTGGCGAGCGTCCGGCTGAAGGCCCAGACGCCGGCCTCCACGGAGCCGGTGGGATCGCCCGCATCGCGGGTGGCACCGGGGCAGACCACCCAGAGCCGGGTCTGGCGGCTGCCGAGATGCTCGACACAGCGCGTCAGGCTGAGGCAGCGCTCGCGCAGGCGGTCTGCCGCCGCGCCGGCATGGTTGAAGGCGCCGGCGAGGAAGACCACCGTGTCGGGGGTCTCACGCTCCAGTTCGAGCAGCGACTGCTCCGAATCCAGGATGATCGAGACGTGGACGCCGCTCGCCACCAGCAGGGTCGCCAGCGAGGAGGCCGTCTCCGCCGCGACGGCGTCGTGCGATCCGATCACGAAGGCGAAGGTCTGACCGGGCGCCGGCTTGGCGCGCACCGGGGCCTCGGCGATGAAGAGAAGATCGTCGCCATTGGCCGAGACGGCGCGATCGACGGCCACCCGCACGAGGCCGGTATCGCTGAGGGCACGCTGCCAACCGGTGATGTCGTCGAGACGGCCCACCGGCAGGTCGGCCGTCGCCTCGAACCAATCCGGCGTCAGACCGAACACCAGATCGCGGAACAGCGACGCCCCGGGCTCGACGGCGGCGAGGAACCCACCGGTCGCCAGAGCGTCGGCGACCTTGCCGAGCAGCGTGCGCTCGGAGCGATGCAGGACGTTGCTGGCCAGGATCACGTCGAAGCTGCCCGCGGCCAGCTCGGCCGTATCCTCGATCACCGTGACGCCGCGCGGCAGGGCGAGGCGCGCCCGCTCCGCCAGGCGACGATCGGCTTCGAAGACCGTCAGCTGCGCCTCGATGGTGTCCGTGAAGGCGGCGGCCTGAGCCGAGAGAGGCCCGAAGCCGACCTGCAGCACCCGCAGGGCACGGTCGCGGGGCAGGGCGCCGCGGCCGGACTCGGCGAGAGCCGCGATCACGTCGGCCGCGGCCCGTGCCGTCGCGCTGCGCAGGACGAAGGCGTCCAGCGCATTCTGCGACAGGGTCGGAGCCTCGCTCAGGTCCCCCGTGAGCAGGCGGCCGACCACGGCACCGATATCGGCGGTGAGCACGAGTTCGGCGGAGAGTTCGGGATGATCCGCCGCGATCCAGCGCATGATCTCGTCGGGGGCCGGCAGGGAGACATCCTTGCGCAGGGTCCAGCGCTCCCCCGTGAGGGTGGCGAGGTCGCTGCTCTCCAGGGCGTAGAGGGCGTTGAGGAGCCAGGGACGCATCGCCTCGGGCACGCGGTCGTCGATCGCCACGGTGCCGGAGCGCTGCAGGCCTTCCGCCAGGCGGTAAGCCATCGAGGTCGCCCAGCCTTCGAGAAGCAGGTGCCCCGGTGCCAGGGGTGCTTCGGCGGGTGCGACGGCGGCCTTGCAGGCCGGACGGATCGCGTCGGCGACGCGCTTCCCGCGCTCCATCGCGATGGCGGTGGGCTCGGTGGCGAGTTCGGGCCGCTGCGCGATGGCATAGGCGGCCAGATCGCTGCCGTTCTTGGCGCGGAGCGCCTGGAACCGCCCCTCGCGCAGGGTGGCGATGACGGCGCCCTCGGCATCCACCAGGGTGAAGTCGGCCAGGATGCTGCGCTCGTTGGCACGCCGGGTCCGGATCATCGCCCGGGCAATGACGGCCCCCGGCTTCACGAGGCGGATTTCCCCGAAGCGAACCGGGACATAGGCCTTGGTCGCCCCCTCGCCCATCAGACCGGCGAAGAGCAGGATCAGGCCGTGGAAGCAGGAATCGAGGCGCGCGGGGACGAGCCCGAACCGCTCGTCCGCCTCGGCGGGCAGGAGCTCCGAGACGATGGTCGTCTCGTCCAGGCGCGCACTTGCCGCGACCTGGCGGAAGCTCGGGCCGAAGCCGAGACCCGAGGCGGCGGCGAGGCGGTAGAGGCCTTCGCCCGCCACCGCCGTTTCGGCGGGAACGTGCATGTCCACCGGGGCAGGCGCCGGGAAGCTCCCATCGATGATCTTCGCCGCGGCGTGGAGCTGCCACGCGGCCTGGGTCAGGCGGGGGCGGCTGAGAATCTGGATGGCGTTGCCGGAGCCGGCGACCCGCACCGCGACCTCGCGCAGGGATTCCTCGCCGAACACCATCGGCGACTGGATCTCGAAGTCGGCGAGCGTGACGCTGTCGCTCTTCATCGCCTCGCGGGCGACGCCGAGCGCCATCTCGATGAAGGCGGCACCGGGCAGGATCGCCTGCCCGTCGATGCGGTGATCGTCGAGTTCCGGCACCGTCGCGATGTCGACGTGACCGTGCCATTCGAGGCCGTCCGGTGCGACGCGGGAGCCGTAGAGCGGATGATAAGGACGCGGTGTCGCCGCGCCGACGCCCTCGGTGGTCTCGGCGAGCCGGAAGGGTCGACGCTGCCAGGGATAGAGCGGCAGCGGCACGTCGCCGGTCGGATTCGTGCCGAACACTGTCGCCTCATCGACGGCGGCGCCCTGCACGAGGGCTGCCGCGACGGTGCGGGCGATCGGATCGCCGCCCGCCGGCTTGCGGTGGAGAACGCCGATGGTGGCGTTCTCGATGCCGAGGGGCTCGATGGCGTCGCCGATATGCGACAGCAGGGTCGCGCGCGGGCCGACCTCGATGAAGACGCGGGCGCCCTGTCGGGTCGCCTCCTGAACCGCCTCGCAGAAGCGAACCGGCTCACGGATGTTGCGCCACCAGTAACCGGCCCCGAACTGGTCGCCGGCCAGCACCTTGCCGGTGACGGTCGACACCATCGCGGTCGTCGCGGCATGCGGCTTGAGCCCCGCGAGATCCCGCAGCAGCGGCTTTTCGGTCGGGTTCATCAACCGGCCGTGGAAGGGGTACTCGAGGTCGAGCTTGCGCCCGCGGCGACGCTTGCGCGTCAGCGCCTTCATGGCCGCGTCGATATCCTCCACCGGGCCCGCCACGGTAATGGCCTTGGGGCTGTTATAGGCGGCGATGTCGAGGCTCGGATAATCCTTCAGGAACAGCTCGATCTCGTCGGCCGGGGCGAGCAGCACGGCCATGGTGCCGAAGCCGCGCGTCGTCTCCTGGTGCTTGCTCCGGTAGAAGATGACCTTCACGGCCTGTTCGAGGCTCAGGATCCCGGCGGCTTCCGCTGCCGCGATCTCGCCGACGCTGTGGCCGAGGACGTAGCTCGGCTTGAGGCCGCGGGCCCGCAGGGCCGTCGTCGAGGCGCTCGAGATGGCGAAGATCAGCGGCTGCGACACCCGCGTGAGGGCGAGGCGCTCCTCGAGATCCTCGGCGAACAGGGCGTCTTTCAGGGACCAGCCGGACAGGGTGTGGAACAGGCCGTCGATGCGGTCGAAGGCCTCGCGGAACGCGGCGTTCTCGTCATAGGCCTCGCGACCCATGCCGGCCCACTGGCTGCCGTTGCCGGAATAGACGAAGGCGACCTCCGCGGCGCGGTCCACGGCGGTCCCGAGAAGGGCCTCGGGGGCATCCTCGGCCTCACCGACGGCACGCAGAACCCCCGGGAGATCGGCGTCCAGGGACACGGCCAAACGCGAGGACAGGCGCTCGCGGCGATGCGCGGCGGCGGCCGCGATGCGGGCGATCTCGGCCTTGCCGGCGCCGTCGAAGCGATCGGCGTAGTCCAGGGCGAGTTCGTTGAGGGCGGCACGGCTCTGGGCGGAGAGCAGGAGCACCTCCGGCATCCGGGCCGCATCGGGCGCGACGGAATCGGCACGGACCGGCGGTCCGTCCGTGAGAACGACGTGCGCGTTGGTGCCGCCGAACCCGAAGGAGTTGACGCCGGCGAAGCGCACCTTGCCATCGCGGGTCAGCGGCAGCGGCTTGTTCGTCACCGACAGGTTCAGATCCTGAAACGGGATCTCGGGATTCAGTTCGGCCGCGTGAAGCGAGGTCGGGAACAGGTCATGCTCGAGGGCCAGGCTGGCCTTCAGGAGACCGGCGAGGCCCGAGACCGGCTCGGTATGGCCGATGTTGCTCTTGATCGAGCCGATCGGCAGCGGCGCCTTGCGCGGGCGACCGAGCTTGCCGCCGATCGCGCTCGCCTCGATCGGATCGCCGACCGGCGTGCCGGTGCCGTGGGCCTCGACGAAGACCACGGAGTCGAGGTCGATCTCGGCCTCGCGATAGACCTGCTCCAGGAGCGCGCCCTGGGCATAGCCGGAGGGCAGGGAGATGCCGGTGGTGCGCCCGTCCGAATTGACGCCGCTGGCCGCGATGACGCCGCGCACGGTGCTGCCGTCGCGCAGGGCCGCCTTGGCGGATTTGAGCACGAGCACGACACCGCCCTCGGAGCGCACGTAGCCGTCGGCGCTCGACGAGAAGGCCTGGCACAGGCCGGTGCGCGAGAGCATCTGCGCGTTCGAGAAGCAGATGAAGTTGAAGGGGCTGGCGAGAAGGTTCACGCCGGCGACGACCGCCGTGTCGATCCGACCGCTGGAGATGGCCGCCACCGCGGCGTCGAGGGCGACAAGCGAGGACGAGCAGGCCGTGTCGACGGTGAAGCTCGGTCCCTTCAGGTCGTAGATGTAGGAGATGCGGTTCGACAGGATCGAGAGCGTGTTCCCGGTGGCTGCGTAGGCATCGCCCGACGACGTGTCGAGGACGCGCAGGTTGCCGTAATCCAGGGAGGAGGCGCCGACGAAGACGCCGATCTGGGTCCCGGCCACGTCCGAGGGGCGCAGCCCCGCATCTTCCAGGGCCTCCCAGGTCAGTTCCAGCAGCAGGCGCTGCTGCGGGTCCATCTGCTCGGCCTCGCGGGGCGAGATGCCGAAGACACCCGGGTCGAACGACCAGATGTCATCGAGGACGCCGGCGGACCAGGTATAGCTCTTGCCGCGCTCCTGCGCGCGCGGGTGGCCGAACCGCTCCAGGGACCAGCGGTCGTCCGGGATCCGACCGACGGCGGATCGCGCCTCGGTGAGCAATTGCCAGAGCCCGTCGACGCTCGAAGCGCCGGGAAGCCGGCAGGCACGGCCGATGATCGCGATGTCTGTACGTTGTGTCACGTTCGATTCGCACACGCTCTTGAACGGGGGACAGGATCGACTTGTACCACCGGCGGCAACCAACCCGATCCTTAGTATGGCTCCAGGCTACTGTCCAACCGGAGCGCCCGGAATCCGGGCAATCACCAACCGGGAACAGTCACCCTGTTGCACGTATTCATCGGTCTTCCGGCAAGACGAGGGTGCAGCGCGCCGTCACGTGCGACGACTTTCACTCGATCTCAGGCAAGACTTCCAAACAAATGCCACAAATCAGATCGGCTCGCCCGGTCTGAGTCCTGTGTTATCACCGACCCGTGCCAAAGAGCCCGTGCCTTCGGCATCCCGGCCGCGGAGGGCCCGGACAGGCCGCGCGGATGCGAACCATCGTCGCCCCGAAGGTTCCGGTCTCGGTGCCGCCCTCTCCGGTACCGACGCATCGCTTTGCCGGCACCACTGAAGGTAGGCGGATAGAGCGTCCGATTACGGCGACTTTGCGGTGCGACAGGACGCCGCTGCGGCGCACCATCAAAGCCGATAGCGCGCCGCGGTCTTCGAGAGATTGGGATTGTAGTACGGATCGGCGCGCAGAACCGGTCCCCAGCGGTCCTGCATGATCCGGACCTCGCGCTCGAACCGGGCCAGCTTCTCGGGCGTGTCCTCCGCGCCGCGGCTCTTCGATTCGTGGTGGATCAGGCGCGCATGGGGTGTCCACACGATCCGGTACCCGTGCGCGCGCAGCTTGAGGCAGAGGTCGACGTCGTTGAACGCGACGGCGAGTTCGTCGGCGTCGAAGCCCCCGCTCTCGGCGAAGACCGAAGCCCGCAGAAGCAGGCAGGCCCCGGTCACGGCCGAGACTTCCTGGGTCAGGACCATCCGGGCGAAGTATCCGGAATCGTCCTCGGACAGCCCGGGATGGCTGTGGCCGGCCACGCCGCCGATCCCGAGGACGATGCCGCCGTGCTGGAGCGTCCGGTCCGGGTAGAGCAGCTTCGCGCCCACGGCGCCGATGTCGGGCGTCAGCGCGATGGACACCATCTCGCGCAGCCAGCCGGGCTCGATGACCTCGACGTCGTTGTTCAGGAACAGCAGCAGCGCGCCCCGCGCCGCTGCGGCACCGCGGTTGGAGAGGTCGGAAAAGTTGAAGGGCCCGGGCACGGACACGACCCGCACCCGCGGGTCGTTCGCGAAGCGCGCGAAGAGATCGCGCGTGCGGGTCTCCCGGCTGTCGTTGTCGACGATGAGCACCTCGATGGCCGGATAGTCTGTCCCGTCGAGAACCCCCGCGAGCGCCACGGCGAGCAGGTCCGCGCGGTCGCGCGTCGGAATGATCACCGAGACGAGGGGCGCGGGCCCCGGGACCGGACGGACGAGCCGGTTGAAACCGAGGGGGCCGCGGACCGCCGTTGCCTGCAGGGGTGCTGCAACCTCGGCCAGGGCGCGCAGCCGCGCCACCTCGCTCCGCTCCAGGGCCCGGTCCGAGAACGTCCCCGAGCCGCCGGCCGCCCGCCAGTGGTAGAGGATCCGCGGAATGTGCCGGATGCGATCCGGCATCAGTCGAGCCGTGATCCGCAAGAGCAGATCGTGGTCCTGGCTGCCCTCGAAGCCCGGACGCAGGCCCCCCACGGCCCGGATCGCCTCCGTGCGGATCACTGTGAGGTGATTGATGTAGTTCTGGCCGTAGAGCAGCTCCCGATCGAAGCCCGACTTGAAGTGCGGCTCGAAGCGACGCCCCCGGCCGTCGATCTTGTCCTCGTCGCTGTAGATTAGAACCAGTTCGGGGGCGGCACGGATCGCGGCCGCGACGTGGTAGAGCGCGCCCTCGGCCAGCACGTCATCGTGGTCGAGAAAGGCGATGAACGGTCCGTTCGCCTGCGCGAGGGCGTCGTTGGTGGCGCGCGCGATGTGACCGTTCTCCGCACGCCGACGCACGTGGATGCGCGGATCCTGCTGCGCGTGACGGGCGAGGAGGCGCGGGATGGCCGGATCCGTCGAGGCATCGTCGACGATGGAGAGCTCCCAGTTCGGGTAGAGTTGCGCGCGGACCGACCGGATGGCGGCGTCCAGGACGCGCGGCGCGGGATCGTGCACCGGCATCACCACCGAGATCCGCGGTGCGTCCGGCCACGCGTCGATCTCGTCGCGGATGCGCCGCCGATCGGCCTGCGAGAGGGTATCGAAGCGGGCGATCCAGGTGGCGTAGCCGGTCTCCGTCCGATCGTGCAGGGCCCGCAGGAGCAGCGCCCGCCCGCGGACCTTGAGCCCAAGGGCGCGCCAGTACACGGCGCGCGCGGTGAGACGGGGGTTCCGGGGCAGGGCGCGTGCGACGAGGCCGATCCGGCGGACCCGGCGGATCGTGAAGCCGTCGAGGTGGAACGCGGTTTCGCGGGTGAGGGGGGTCACCCGCAGGGCGCGCAGCCCCTCCGGGAGACGCCCCGTCCAGACGAAGCGATCCCCGCCCTCGGCCTCCTCGGAGAGGGCGACGATGCCGGGCCGACCGTCAGGCCCGAGCACCCGTGCGCTCAGCACCAGCCGGCAGACGCCCGCGCTTCCGACGTCCCGGAAGCGGATCGTCGCCCAGCTCCCGCCGAGATCGGTATCGGCCAGGTCGAGATCGCGGGCCGCTCCATCCGGGACGAAGCTCTGCGTCGCAGGCCCCCTGCGACTGCGGGGGAGGGAGGCCGCCTGCGGCGAGCCGGACCGGTTCAGGGTCGTCATCCCTGCCTCACGCCATCGTAGACCGTGCCCGAGGTGGCCCGGCCGGACAGTCCCGTACTCCGCCTCGAACGACGGGATCCCGCAGGACAGGCCCGATCCACGCGCGCGCGCGCTCGGTCGGCGTCGCCGCCCCCACCGCGAACGGCCTCTCCGCGCCCACCCTCGTCCCCGACACGCATCGTCTCAACGCAGCTCCAACCCGCCCGTGCTGGCCGCCGCCCCCCTCAGCGGACCGGACCGGACCCCGCCACCGGGACGCGACGCGCACGGCTTACCGCATTTTCAAAGGCGACACAGGGCCGATGCCAAGGTCGACGATCGGCGAACCGAGAACCCGAACATTCGCGCCGCGAGGGCTCTTGCGTACCCCGGAACCCCAGGCTATAGCCCCCTCCACCGGCGCCGAGCGCACCGGTGAGGGCGCGTAGCTCAGCGGGAGAGCACTACCTTGACATGGTAGGGGTCACAGGTTCGATCCCTGTCGCGCCCACCATTAACTGCCTGATGTCACAGGGTTTTCCCTGAAGTGCAGTTAGTGACCCCAGGTTCAGCGAACCTGGATGAGGTTCAAAATGGGTCTCTAGCAGGTTCGCCCTTGGCTCGAACCTCCCTTGCGAGATCCATGCTAACCTTCGCAAAACCGAAGCTCATTCCAGCCGAACCGAAGCTCTGGCATCAGGGCTTCCTCGACCTCCGGCCCAGTGTCGTTCCGTGCCCAAGTTTCACACTTGAGTTCTGGGGCAGCGCGCACGAGGCGTACGTCGAGTTCCTCGACCTCCTCGGCGTCCATCCCGATGTCGGCACGATCCGACCGGACTTCCGCGGCGTCATCAAGTAAAAATTAGATCTACATCTCACAATTATATCAATTCCATGCATAATAACTAATATCATTAAGTATATACAAATTTATTCCAGTACGAGTTTAATAGCTTTGATGTATATAATAATAGAGACTGCTTGCTGAGGTGTGCCGCGCTGAAGTCCCGGCTCGCTTCCGCAATGAATTTGTATTTACCCGGGTGATTTAGCTCCTCCGCGACCACAGTCAGGACTTCTGCATCCTCAGACACGGGAATGTAATGCAGCCATGGTATAAGATTGTCAGAATAAAATAGAACGTTTTCGGATTTGTATTTGATCAGAGCGCTGTTGCTAAGTAGTGCGCGTGATACCCGCGAGCATGTCGCACCATTGCCATCCAATGAAAGGATGAATTTGCCCTTGAGGCATTCTGACCAGTCTACGACTTTTCCGCCATAGCCCAGGCTGCGGAGGTACTCTTCGACCCCTGGACCGAAGCATTGCACAAGCTGGGTAATGCTGAACTCGACGTGCGGTGTATTTTTAAAGAATGCTGCAGCCCTCAGCCGAGGGATCTCCAGATTGACAGCGGCTTCCATCGTTATAGGAAGCCCACCACTTGTTGAAGACCCGTAAAAGCTAGCTAGAGTCTTCTTCTCTTCATATTCCGTAGTCTCATGCGGCAAGTTTTCGAAATAGGCGTACTCCATAAACTCGTGGTCCGGCAGTAGGATGTTTCGCGATCCTCTCTGCTTCTGAAATGTAAAAAGTGGGAACGCTGAGCAATCGCCTCGCATGTCTCCTGTATCGACGGCGATCTCAAATCTTCCAGGGATGGGAGCAAGCTTCAAGGCCTCCGATATATGCTGCCAGTAATGGTAGGCTCGGTCTTCAAAGACCTGCATCGGCGCTCCGACCGTCCGGAAGTACGCTGCTTGTGCCTTGTCCTTCAAGGTTGCCGACGACCCATCGATTTGGATCACAAATATCGTGCACTCGTTCTCGACCGCGTTATCGATCGCGGGCTGGATCTCGCGTAGCTTTATGGTCGCATCGGCCCACGGGGCCATCTGCTGAAGCACACATGCTTCAGCAAACTGAAGCATAGCTTCATTATTCGCCGCATTTAGAATTCCGTATTGTTGTGCGTCGGGTCGCTTTCTCTTACTCGAATACGCAAAAATATCTCTGATGCTGTTCAAGATGTGCGGCATTTGCGCTCAAATTTGTTGTCAGGTGACATGCGAGACCGGGTGCCCTCGAACTTATGGATCGGCGCTTCTGTGGTGGGAAGGGTGTGAAGAAAGCCGCACCCTCTGCGCCAGTTGAGCCAATCACGTCCTCACGTGGCATGCTATCCTCAGCGCATGGCTGTTTCGAATCCGACCACCGGCGACCTTTATAAGGCCAATGAGGCCCCCGACGCCGATTTGACCGCCGCGGTGGACGCCTACATGGCTGACCCGACCAACACTAGAGAGGTTTGTGGTGCGTAGGTACGAATAGTAAGCTGGCGACCCTGGCGCAAATCTTGTACCTATTTTAGGTGCAGATAAGAATTCTATATTTCTTTTTGCTGCATACTCTGTAGAGCATCAATTTTGGTTCATCTGGCTTTTTAGAATCAACGAGTGTTCGCGAAACAAGCGTGGATACAATCAATTTTTTCTTTCTAAGCACCCCTAAGGAATGATAATGCCGTCGCGAAGGCCCTTTAAAAAGGCTTTATCGCCAACTCTAGCCAGCATCAGGCGTGAAGCAGGAAGTCGTTATGGATCAAGCAAAAATGACGCTTGAAGACGTAGACCGTGAGATTGCTGCTGCTGATCAGCCTGGAGTTGACCGCGGTAAGATAATCAGCGACATCCAATACTTTCCAGATCTGTCGTCGCTGGATGGGAAGGATCCTTTTTCAGCCGAATATAAGTCGGCAATCCTCGAAATTTTCAATGATATGAAAGAAGGGGGATATTGTCTCGATGACGAGGCTATTATATTCGATAGCCCAATCGAGGAGCCAAGTCCCTACAACAGTCATCATCCCGCTATGATAGGCGGACACCTAGCTGCTATTGCAACCTTAGTCCGTCACATCGACGTGCTGCCGCCCGGTCGCGTCTTAGATATGGGCTTCGGGACTGGAGATACCTCGTTACTTTTGGCCCGATGCGGCTTTCATGTAGATGCTGTGGATGTAAACCCACGTTTTATTGAAATGTTGACCCACTGGAAAGAGCGTGTCTACGTCGGAGATAAAATCAAGGTTCTTCAGACCGACTATGACAGCTTGGAAGGCGTGGCTGGTCCTTACGATGCGATAACGTTCTTTGAGTCATTCCACCACTCTCTTAATCATGTCGACTTGTTGAAGCGACTGACCGCGATGCTCAAGCCCGGCGGTGCGATCATCTTTGCTGGTGAGCCAATCTATGATCATTTTTCGATCCCCTGGGGTCTGCGACATGACGAAGGCTTAGCTACCTATTGCATCCGAAAAATGGGCTGGATGGAGCTAGGGTTTAACACACAGTATTTTCTTGAACTCCTCGAAAAGAATGGCCTTTGCGCCACCCGAAGGACGTTCACGGACTATCCAGTAGCAAATCATTTTCGTGCGATGAAGGCGCTCAATAATATTCCGATATTAGGGCTTTGCTTAAGCGATAAATTTTCACAGGGCTGGCACCCGGCGGATGGTAAGGTTCGCTGGACGAAGGGTAGCGCAATCTTACCGCTTGCCTATTTCAAAGGTGCGAACAGTGTGTCTTTAACGCTTAGTAATCATAAGCCCGCCGACTTACAGGTAGCTATATATGCGGACGGACAAGTCCTTACTGCAAAGGTGCTCTCGCCTGGCGAGCACGCCGTTCTTAACTTCACACCTCCGTCGGACGCGGCCGTTCTTACAATCGGGTGTGATGCGTGGTCTCCATCCGAGCTTGGCTACAACGCAGATGGCCGCAAATTGGGAGTCGCCGTTCACGCAATCGACTTCCATGTTCCCTAACCCGGTACGGCTCTGAAAGGACAAAAGCCCCGCGTGGTGACTGACATTGGGGTTAGGGAGTACTGATGACTATGGACAAGGCCCTCCCGCCATCCCAGCATCCGCCTCTAACAGAAAAGCCAGATCGTTCCCCCGCTGGCCTGCGCGCAACCGCCGATCGGATCGACGAGCGCAAGGATGCTGGCTTCTTCGTGCCTGGGTCGGCCGCCGGCATCTATGCCGAGGCTATGCGCGCTTTGGCGCGGGAGCGAGAGCAGAACCCGAAATAGCGAAAGCCCCGGAGCCGAAGCTCCGGGGCGCTGTGGACGGTGGTGGATAGCTGGGATCAGTGAAGTAGGCCGACCTTCGTCAGGATCACCGAGCCGAATGCGCCCACCGCGCTGATGAGCGCGCCCCATACCCGGTTCTGTATGCCGTCAACACGCTTCTCCAGGCCCTCGATGCGTTCGTGAATTGCCTTGTTGTCCTTCTCGATCTCAGACCGGGGCACGAACGTCGAGATCGCCGCCATTACGTTGACGTGCCGAGCCTCGGCCGCTTGCTGCGAAGCCTTCGAGACCTCGACCATCGAGTTTTGCCGCTCCTCAATGCGCGCCAGCGCCACCAGGATACGGGTCTCTGTACCGCCTTCGGCGGACGGTGAATGCTCAGGCATCGCGTAGGAGCTCCGGCGAACGTGCTCCAAGAGGCCTTCACCGAGGCTCGGAGGCTGGGGCGGGGGGATCAGGTGGTCGAGCCGTTCGCCAATCGCCTCAAGGGTGTCGCGGACGTGCGCCGGACTACGCTGGCGACGCGGCCGGCGCGGAGCAGAGGTGTCAGCCATCGGAGATCAGGCCTTCAGCAGCCGCGCCGCACCGGCCCGGGCCAGCGTGGTCATGGGCGAAGAGACGAAGAACGCCGTTAGGATGGTCGCCTCGATCGGCACGTAGGTCGCGGGCAGGTCCTTCACCGGCCACCCGAGATCGAAGGTTGCCGAGAGGCACAGCGCACCGAAGTGGAACGCGGGCGGGATGCCGATGCCGTAGATCAGCCCTTTGAAGGCGGGCGCGATCGCGGCCTTGGCCGAGTTCGCCGCCATCTCCGCTTGGACGATGGAGACTGCAACGTCTTTCTGCGCGTTCTGCCCGTTCTCCAGGGTCTTGAGGATCGGTGCGAGCACGCTGTTGCCCAGCACCTTGATAATGCCTGAGCCAAATAGGCCGGCGATCTTTCCGATGGGGTTGAAGAGCCAGTCCATCAGCGCGGCCCCCGGTCCGGATCGCAGTCGGGGCGCTGCGCGCGCGCCGCGTCGCGTACGTTCTTGAGGATCGGGATCAGCGCGAGCCGGGCCAGCGAGAGCGCTGCGCCAATGGTGACACCGAGGCCCTCGTGTCCGGCCGGCAGGAGCGGGGTCCAATCGAACCCGACCAGGGCCGACAGCACGTCGGGCAAGGCGAAGACTATGGCGAGCAGGTAGATCCGCACGCCGGCGAGCCGCGCGTTGGCACGCTTGAGCATATCCATGGGGTCAGGCCTTCCGTGCCAGCGCATTGTGGATGCCGGAGAACAGGCCGTTGAGCAGGCCGCGCGTGGCGGTGCCGGTCGCCTGCGCCCCGGAACGAAGAAGCCCGCCGGTGAGGGCGGGCTGGGAGGTGAGCTTGGGAGAGGAACCGGCCGTCATCGGCGCCAGCGGGTCTGGTAGAGGCGCCGGTACCGGCTTGGCGACTGCCGGGGCGGCAATCGGGACCAGGTCAGTACGCCGAGCCTTCGGCAGCGCCTTGCCATAGGGTATACGGAACTGATCCGCCTCGGCCTGACGTCGTGGAATGATCTCGGCCGGCTTCTTCCAGAGCAGGATGGCGTCGGCGCAGCCCTGCGGGTCGCCAGCCATGAACCTGCGCAGGAAGGTCGAGCCCTGGAAGCCGCCGGGCCCGATGTTGAAGACGATCGACACGAAGGCATCGAACTGGTGCTGCTGAATGGGCTTGTCGCCGATCGCGGCTCGGACGTAGCCCGCGTATCTGGCGAAGGCACGGGCGTTCAGCTCGTCTGCCTGCGCCTCGGTGATCCGAAGCCCCGGCGTGACCTTGATGAGGCCGGAAGCTGTGGTCACGCCGCAGGCGATCGTCCAGACGCCGACGCTGTCGCGATAGGCTTCGAGGCGGCAGCCCTCGCGTTTCTCCAAGGCCTCGCGACCGATAGGGGAGAGGTCCATCTCAGGGCACCCGTGCAAAAGAAAAAGGCCGCACAGGGCGGCCAGGAAGGGCGACACGTCAGAAATGCGAGGCGCGCCGCGCCTCTCTGCCGAACGGCCTCATCGGAGATCCTCTGGGCATGAAAAAAGCCGCCCAGCGGCGGCTCTTTCAGATCAGGTGCAGCGGCGAGCTACGCGTCAGCGGCGAATCCAAGCACCGGCGCCGACCACGTAGACGAAGCTCACCGGCTGTCCGGCCACGAAACTCGTCGGCGGGTTGAGGACGGTCTGTCCTGAGACGGCGTTGACCGTCAGCGCCGTGACTGCCACCAGCGGCGATATGAAAACCTCCTGCCCGTCATATGGCGTCGCCGGCAGGGTTATCGTGTAGCTTGCGATCGTGCCTGCACCCGTGAAGACAAAGCCCTTACGGTCGCTTGTCATCGAGAATGTGCCGCCAGCAGTCATGGTGACCGAGCTACCCATCGCCAGGGGAGCCGAGAAGGCTGCGGAGGTGAGACTGGTCAGCTGACCATTAGCGATTGATGGAATAGTCGCGATCGACACATCATCGTTGGCTCCCTGGACCATACTGATAGCGGGGCCGCCATAACTGCGCGCGTAGAAATCGCCAATACGAAGGCGGGTTGGGAGGCTGGTGTTCGCGAGGTTGATTGCAGACCCCGCCGACACCTCGGATGAAAGGCGTCCATAGGAGAGGTCCATTCCGCCAGCCGGGTCGATTTGCACCGAAGAGCTTCCAGCAATCGGGGCGTTGCTCGGGCTGTTAGGAACAATACCGGCAAATTCGAAGGTCTCGAAGCGCCCTTGTGCGTATTGGAACGGCTGCGTCCCACCGGCCTTGGTATTCCAAACTCCCCACTTGCAGCTATCGCAGTAGAAGTTGCCGAAATGGACCTTGCTTGCGAAGCCAGTCGCTCCACCGGGGTCGGCCGTGGTGGACTGCTCAAATCGCACACCGGCTCGATACCCAAAGACGAAGGTATCAGGCGCTTCCAGTCCGTCCACGCGACGAAGGATCAGCACGTCGGCGTTGGCGACCTGCCAATCCATAACGCCCTGAGCCGCCGACCACACCGGCCAGAAGTGCGTTTTACCGGTGAAGTGTGTCTTGTCGTACATCCGGTCGAGCCGGTAGGCGTTGTGCAGCACCTGCCCGAAGATATTGTTGGTCTCCAGGCGTCCAGAGAGATCGGCATCCACGAAGTCGTAGACCGGGGCGAGGATGATGTTGTCGAAGCGGACCATGCCGGCCAGGCCCTGGACGCTGAACACGTACGGGTAGACGGTTGGTGTCCACGGCGTCGCCGGAGCAGGCTGATCCTGGTAGATCCCGAGATTGCTGAAAGTCGTGCCTCGCGCGCGGGGATCAGTGAGTTTGAACGGGTTCGCTACGGTCCCCGTGATGTGGATCCACGTGCCGCCGCCCGAGGGAACCTCGCTCCAGCCCTGCCCCTCCCATACGATCGGGCAGGCCCATGTGATCGACGTTGCCGCCGGCAGGACCATTGTCAGCGCCGGCAGCCGGATCTTGCCGCCGGCGGGGCTCTTCGCACACATCGCGTTCGCAGCGGATTGGAACGTTGAGGTCGCGTCGGCCAGGAACTGCGCATAGGTCGAGCCGGCCGGAATGAACGAGAGTAGCGACGGTCCAGCATCCATGGCCAGCTGCGCGTGCGTCCGTCCGAAGGTGCCCCCCGGCGGCTTGATCGAGAATGGCGAGACGTCACCACCGGACGCGGCATCGGCGTTCGAGGGCAGGGACAGAGCGTTCGGGGTGGATCGGAACCCGTTCGACCCGGTGTCCACGCAGCCCATCGGCACCTGCGCGGCGTTCGCGCGATTGCGGACACTCAGCTGGCGACAGGTCCCACTATTCTGGATGCCGATTTCGGGCAGTGTAAGGGCTTGTGAGGCTGCCGCACCGGACAAGCCGACGAGGGCGACCAGAGCGAGAGAGATCCTGCTGAGCATGGGGTGATCCTTAGTTCGCGATCGAGGCGGCGGCGGCGAGCACTGCGGCGATCTGTTCTTCGGTCAAGCCCAGGGTTGCCTTGGCGAAGACGACAAGGGTGCAGCCTGCCGTAACGAACGCTGTCCCGGTAAACGCGCGATTGTTCAGGTCGCCCGGATCGGACGGAACGGCGGCGGCCAGGGTCGCAGTCGCGCCGGGGATCAGGTCTTCGAGGGCAGCGAAGAATTGGTTGCGGCCCGGGGACAGGGTCGCGGCGGCCCCGGCGGGATTGAGGTCGAACCGGAAGCCTGTGCCGACGCGGGTCGCCGTGACGCTCGGGCTGGAGCTGACGTCGATCGGGAAGGTGGGGCGGATCGGATAAGAGGGCATGCCGTGCTCCAGGCTCAGGCGAATTCGATTGGTTCGTCGAAGATCTCGGCCGTCTCTGGACCGATCGTCACCGACACGCGCACGTCGTAGAGACCGGGCGGGAAGTTCAGCAGCGTGCCGGCCTGGAACACCGCCTCGACGATCCCGGGGTTGGCGACGAGGAGCGTTCCGGCGGACCAGGAGGCCGAGAGGATCGGCGCGAGGTCCACGCCTGACCGGCCCCAGTCACGGGCATGGTGACGGACGGGCGGGCGCGGCGTGACGGTCAGAACCAGGTCTGACGCGCGCGAAAAGTCGATCAGGCCGGCATCCGAGATGTCGAGGCGATCGTCCGCCGTCGCGCTGCGGAAGACATGCCTGAATCGCCACTGCCCGCGCCGGGAGACCGCACCGAGCGTGTTCATGTACGAGGGCATGGCAGCGCTCAGAGCTTGAGATAGAAGGTGCCGAGCCGGGTCGGCTGCATGGTCCGGTGGGGCACACCGCCATCCGGGTTCGAGATCGGCACACCGAACGTCTTCGAGCCTACCGGGTTGGGCGTGGTCTTGTAGTTCGTGGTTGCGGTCCAGACATTCGGCACCGCAGCTCCGCTACCCTGCTGCACGACCTGGAGCTGAGAGTAGATAACGCCCGTCTGCTCCGGATAGCTGACCTCGACCGTGCCGTCTGGCAGGTCGGCCGGCAGGTTCTTCAGGGATAGCGCTTCGACGCAATCACCGCCGATCTGGCCTGGCACCTGGGCGTCGGGGAAGTAGGAGAACCGGGCTGAGACCGTTCCCGTCGTTCCTGCGCCTGCCGGCGCCGACATGGTGATTGTGCCGCCGGACCTGCCAATGACCGTGGTTCCAGCCGGCACGCCATCGGCCTGGATGATCATGTCCAGGCCGACGCGGCCGAAGTTGTCCACGGTGGCGACTGCGGAGCCGGCCGTAAGCGTGAGCTGCCCGGAGACCTGCAGGCGGTTCGCAGGCGTAGACCCCATGTCGTCGAGGCCTCCCGCGACGAACCCCTGCATGGTGGGGATTACGATCTGGCGACTGGCGGAAAAATCCTCGGTCGCCGACACACCACGCCCGCCGATCACGGACGCGATCGCATCCGGGAAGGTGTTCCACAGGTAGAGGAAGAGGGCCTTGGCACTGACGTTGGCGAGCTCGGTGGCACCCGAGCCGGCCCCGCCGATGGTGCGTGCGTTCATCCGGACCCAGCCGGCCTGGATCGATGCGTCGAGGCGCCATTTGATGTCGCCCGTCATCGCGATGGCAGTCGGGTCGACCGGCGCGTCGGAGCCGGTGTCGGCCGCGAGTGCCTCGCCAAGGCCGTCGTCGTTCCAGAGCAGGTCGCCGTAGGGACCGAGCACCTCCTCGCGGTACAAGCCGGCCGGCAGGTAGACCCGGGGAAAGCGCCCAAATCCGTCGGCCTCGACGGGCTGCGTCCAGGGCTTGGTCAGCGCCGCATCCTTGTAGACCGTCAGCGGCGTGGTCGTGCCGCCAGCATAGAAGTTCGCCCGCGGGATCAGAAGGGGACGACCGGAGTCGTCGAGCACCTGCTGCCGCGAGAACGGCCAGGAAATCGTCATGCAGGGGTGCTCCGGAAATGCAAAAGCCCCGCGCGGAGGCGGGGCCTTGGGCAGCGCGGCGGATCGCTCGCGCGCGTCTCGGGACGCTGGTTGTTTCGGGCGGATTGCCTGTGAGGTCAAGGGGCGCCGCGTCGGCGGTGCGAAGCGGACCGGAAGGGAGCGAAACTTTCACAGGCTCAGGCCCGGAAACTTTCCGGACGTTCTGGCTCGGCTGCTTGGCCGTGGCGCAAGAGCGACGCATCCGGTACCGTACCCGGCAACCCGCGAGGATCGCAGATGACCCGAGTTCTCTGGATGATGGTCCAGGCCGCTACGATCGGGTGGCTCACGTGGAGCGCGTTCAACAACGCCGACGTGCATCCGGATCCGCGCCTGTCGGGCCCGCTCGCCGTCTTGGTCATGTTCCTGCTGTCGACCCTGATGGTGGCCTTCGCCACCGCCGTCCTAACGAACCTATGGGACTGGGCGCACCGTCAGCTTCAGGGGCTCCCCTTCCGAGCTGGGCGCGCGGTCGCCCGCTTGCGCAACGCGTCCTGTGATGCGGGTCAGGCGATCGAGCAGGGCAATGGTCGCGGCGCCCGGCTTGGCGCTGGCCAGTTGCGCCAAGCGCCGGCCGCCCTCCGGAGTCGTGAGTAGCTCGGCGAGCCGATCCACGTTCTTGCCCGCCTGCCAGTCGTCAAGCCGGTTCATGATGCGCGACGGCAGCTTGAATCCACCGGTGGCGATCGCTGCGCCGCCCTCGCCGACGAGCCCGCGCTTGCGGAGCTCCTGCAGCGCCTCGTTGTTGAACGAGGTCTTCGAGCCGATCCCCTGCCGGGTGCCCGTCGCTTCCAGGATGTCGAGGAAGCGCGAGAAGCCGGCGTTCACCTGCTCGCCGTTGGGCAGGGCGCGGATCGCCGCCTCGATGTTCTCACGCTGCAGGGCATTGCCCCGGATCGCTGCGGCGAACTTCGCTCCGCCGGCCTGATTGGGGCCGGTCTGGAGGCGCTGCGTCGCCTCGGCGAACTCAGTGCCGAGGTGCATCCGGACGAGGTCGCGGGCCGCGTTGGGGTTGCTCCGGGACAGTGCCCGAACCGTTGTGGTGACTTCCTGCGCCGTCCCCTCGCGCGGCTTGGTCGGGAACAGTGCGGCGATCGCGTCGCTCACCTTGGGCGAGTTGGCGATCCGGCCGAGCGGCGAGCGATCGATCGCCTCGCGGCCCTGATAGGCGACCGCGAGGCGCTGGAGGCGCTGCCGGGCCTCGGGCAGCTGCGCGAGCAGATCCTCGTTCCGGCGCATCGCGGCCCGGATCGTCGTGGCGGAGGCACCGCCCTCGGCTCCGCCGACCTCATCAAGGATCCGCGTGACTTCGCGATCCTGAAAGGCGCGCCGCGCTTCCGGGGTGGCGTTCGCCAGGAACTCGCGCGCGGCAGTCGGTCCCTGCACCGCGCCCGGCACCTGTTCGGCCGGGGTCGCCATCCGACCGGTGCGGGGGTCCCGCTGGACGAGGCGGGCGAGCGGCGTGTTGCCCGAGAACGGCTCCAGGGGCCGGCTGTTGGCCGCGAACCGTGCATCGGCCGTTGCCATCTCGGGCACGCCCTTCAGCACGTTGTCGAGAGCGGTGCGGGCGGCCTGGAGGCGGCTCGCTTTCACGCCATCGCCCATGTCCGTGGCGGTGCGGATGTCCTGGTCGAGCCGCTCCCGGGCTTGGTGCAGCCCGTCGACCGTCATGTCGGTTTCGCGGCCGGCAGGCCCGAACAGGTTGCGTCGAGCCGCCTGGAGCGAGGCACGGACGTCGCCCTTGGCGGTGCGCAGCGCCTCGTCGACCGCGTCGAGCGCAGCCTGTGGGTTCACCTGCCCGAACCGCACGCTTGGGATTTCTTCCGTGACCGTGGTCGACTTCACGTAGGGCTCGAGCGGGCCCTTCATCCGGCCGACCACGTGCTCGTAGGCGTCGAGCGGATCGCTGATCTCGCCGCGCATCAGGGCGCCGACCACGCGACTGCGGATGTCAGGGTGCACGCCGGCCGGGTCGATCCCGGCGCGGGTCAGGTCCTCGTCGAGGCGGGACTCTGAGGTCGACAGCGCGGCGTCGTACTCGTCGCGGCCACGGCTCGCGTCGGAACGTGCGCGCGGCTTCCCCTGCGCATCGAGCGGGTAGGACGGCACGCCGCGCTGCTCGTTCTGGAGCTTGCGCAGCAACTCGGACGAGATGTCCCGCGCCATGCCACCGTCGGAGTCGGACCGGAAGTAGCCCTCCTCGATCAGGCGCTCGCGCCAGAAGTTGTCGAGGCTCTTGCCGTCGGGCCGGGCGACCTTGCCTACGCCGGGCACGGTGAAGCGGTGCAGGTCCGTCGCGGCGGCGTCGCCATCCAGACGCAGGCCGCCGTTGCGGGCGATGAAGCGTGCCAAGCTTTCCCGGCCGGGCTCGGCTTCCACGGCGCCGGGGCGCTCGAACGGCTCCACCGGGCGCGGCGCATCGGCCTCGAACTGAGGGCGCGAGTAGGCGGGTTGGGTCACGATCGGCTCGCCGGGCCGCTCCACCGTGACGGTCCCCTCGATGCCCGCGTTCTCGGGCACGGCTCGGGCGGCCGCATAGTCGCGCGCGGCCTGTTCGGTGCGGGTCGCCTCGCGAGCGTCCGCGACCCGGCGCATCTCCTGCTGCATGACCTGTCCGGCCCGCTCCGGGGAGACGCGCGGGCCCGCCGCCTGGGTGGCGCGGATCACGGATTGCCCCTCGGGCGTGCCGGCCACACCGGCCCGGGCCGCGGCTTGCACGTCGGTGCCGACCTGGGTCGGGCTGGGCCCGGCCGGCGCGACACGGTCGAGCGCACCGCCGCCAGCAGCCTTGATCTGCTCGGCACGCCGGCCGAAGAAGTCGGCCAAGCCGCCCTGGCCTTCGACCACGCGCAGGAGGTCGCCAGCCCGACGGGGCCCGAGGACCTGCTGCGCCGCCTCGGCCCAGGTCAGGTCGATCGGCGTCGCGCGTCCATCAGCGCTGCGCAGCGCGGCACCGTCGTCGACAACGGCCTGGATCTTCCCGAGCTCGTCGGGCGTGATGCTGCCGAACGACTTGTCGAACAGGCGCTCGGCGGTCGAGGTCCGGCCATGGAGGGCACCAGCGGCGCCAGCCGCTAGCGCGACGCCGCCACGAGCCCACGGTTCCAGGTCAGTACCCTTCGTGGCTTGGCCTGCTGTCTCGCTGGCCACGGCCGGGATCAAGGCGTTCTTCACCAAGCCGGCGACCGTTTTACCGGCACCCGGCACGAACTCGGCGATGGTGCCAGCATACTCGCCCGCCGTTGTCTGAGGCTTGTAGAGCGGCTCCGTCACAGCTTCGAGGCCCTTGATCGCGGACTCGCCCGGCTTGGGCAGGTCGGATGGGGACGGGATGCTGCTGGTCGAGCGCGTGTCGACGCCGAGATCCGAGTTGGGCGTTCCACCGAACAGGCGGATCGCACCGCGCGCCGCTGCGCCAGCGCCCGCATCCGCCAGCCCATAGAGGGTCTGGGGCAGGTCAACCAACCCGGCCGCGCCTCGGATCACGCCAGCGCCGGCAGACTGCACCACGTCGCCCGCGACAGAGGCCGCACGACTGAGCGCGGACGGTTCGGCCGGCCGGGCATCCGGCACGTCGTCGAACAGCCCGCCCCGCGTCGGAGCGGCCGAGGGAGCGGTCGCAGCCTTCGGAGCGTCGGGTACGTCGTCGAACAGACCCATCAGTCGTCCAGCCTCTTCGGATCGATGCCGTAGGCGCGCAGGCGCTCGGCGATCACCGCCTTGTCCTTACCACCCGCAACGGCCGCCTTGGCGTCGGATAGGGCCCGAGCCGCGGTGTACCCGCCCGGCAGCGACACGCGCTCGGCGCCCTTCGCCACCGGAGCAGGCGCAGGCG
Organism: Methylobacterium sp. V23; assembly: GCF_002917135.1. Lineage (NCBI taxonomy): Bacteria > Pseudomonadati > Pseudomonadota > Alphaproteobacteria > Hyphomicrobiales > Methylobacteriaceae > Methylobacterium > Methylobacterium sp. V23. The sequence continues at coordinate 47,986 of NZ_PDHT01000011.1, read as the reverse complement.
TTCCGGACGTGGGCGCCGCGCTGCTGCCGGCCGCCGCGCCAGCACCGCCGCTCCGGTATTCCTTGAACCGCGCGAAGGGGCTGGGCAGAGCGCGGATGGCCTGATCGGCCTCGGCTTGGCTGACCTCGCCGCGCAGGGCCTTGCCGGCGATCTCTCCAGCCTGTGCCTGATAGTCGGCGAGGCCTCGGAAGGTGTCGGCGATGATCGCGTTGCCTTCACGGGTCTTCAGCAGTGACGGGAGCGAATTGCGGAACGACCGGCCTTCCGCGTCCGAGGTCGAGCCCGAGCCCGGGACACGCATGCGGGGCACCAGCTTGTCGGCCAGAGCTGTGAAGGCTTCCATCGACTCCATCTTGCCCCCGGCGAGCTTGGTTGCGACGTCGTCCATGCCGGCCGCCTTGGCGTACTGCGCCAGGCCGAGGCGGGTCTCAGCGAGCTTGCCCGAGGCGAAGTCCTGCGCGAGCGCAGACATGGTGTCGACGTCGGCTCGTAGCGGCACCGCGTTGTCGGCAGCGTCGACCATCTCGCCGTAGCGCTTGGCCTGGATCTCGTTCGCCTTTTCCGAGAACTTGCCAGCGCCCTTGGTGTCGACGTTGACCTCGGTCTTGCCGCCTCCGATGCCGAACGGCTTGCCATCCGAGCCCATACCCGCCGCAGCCCCATCCGGCACGCCGTAGGCACGGCGCTCGTCGGCGGTGAGCGGGCGCGGCTGCTGGCCTGGGCGGATCACCTGGACGTCGGCCGGGTTGGCCGGGTTCACCGCGAGCAGCGTCCCGTCCTGGGCAGTCTGCATCGAGTACTTGGTCTCGGTCTCCTTGTTCGGCGCCGTGAACACGGGCTGCCGGGAGACCGGATCGAACAGCACATTGCCCGGCGCAACGGTCTGGAGCTTCGTCGCGTCCTTGTCCTGGCCCTGGTAGATGACCTGGCCCGTTGCGGTGTCGACCACTGCGTTGCCGACCGTGGTGGTGGAGCGCTTGCCCTGGCCCACCGGGACGATCTGAGCGGTGCGCTCGTTGAAGAGCACGGGCTGGTCGCCCATCTGCTGCAGCTTCCAGGGGCTGGCCTGCCCCTTCATCAGCTCGCCGTAGATCTGGGTCGCCATCGGCCGGGTGACGGGGTTCTTCCACGCAGCCTGGAGCGCGGAGGCCTGCTCGGGCGACATCCGCGAGGCGCCGGTACCGAAGCCGGCGAAGCCCTGCGGCGCAGCTGGTGCGGTGGGACCTGCGATTGGTGCCGCTGGCGCTGCCGGTGCCGTTGCCCCCTGGCCCGGGACGAAGAAGCCAGCCGGGCGCGCGTCGGCCGCCGGCATGTCCGCATCGGCCGTCGCGGTCGCCGGCATCATGCCCATACGCTGCTCCAGCGCCTGGGTCTGGGCCTCGTTCTCTGCCACCTGGACCGGGCGCTGCGCCGTGATGGCGGGGGGAGCCGCGGCCACCATGCTCGGCACACCAGGAGCGTTCGGCGCCGCCGCAGCTGGCGCGTCGCCACCGAGCTTGGCGAGGTAGGCTCGGGTCGAGTTGAGCCGCGCCTGTGCCTCGCCGCCGGGCCGATTGTAGCCCGCGAACTTCCAGGCGTCCGCCATCAGTCGGTTGGCCTCCTCGGGCGACTTGGCGTTCTGGAGCGCCAGCGTCAGGTCCGGGTTCTCGGTCAGGGTGAACTTTGCCTGCGCGACAACCGGGTCCTGAGCACCGGCCGTCAGCCGGCGCATGTTGGCGAAGCGGTCGCCGCGCCACGACAGGATGCCGCCCGACGTCCCGGGCGCACCGCTTTCGCTGGGGTCCGACCACGACCCGTTGATGTTGCCCCCCTTGTAGCCGCTTTCGTGCGCGGCATAGGCCGCCACCGCCGCAAGACCGTAGGGGTTGGTCAGGCCGCCATCCTTCAACGCGCCGATGAACCGCTTCTCGGTCTCGCCACCATTACCGGGCGAGCGCATGGACGCCTGCCCACCCGCGAACGCGGGCACGGCGTTGCCGGCCGGCGCCGGGCCCTGCCCAAGAGTGCCGAGCGTGGACCCGGGGGCTGGCGCGGCCGAGGGCGCAGCGTTGATCCCGAGCAGCTGCCCGAAGATCGCCGGGGCCTCGTCCTCCTGGGCCTGCTTGCGCGCCGACTCGTAGGACTTCCCGAAGGAATCCCCGATGCCGGTGATCATGCTGTAGATGCTGGTGCCGCCGCTCATCAGGTCACCCGAAGATCGAGAAGGCAGAGGTCAGGTTTTTGCCGATGTTGCTGACCGCGTTGCCGTTGCCGGCGAGGCCTCCGAAGGCGGACCCGGCGAGGTTGGCCACACCGAGCAGGGCGCCGAGCTTGTTCTCGTTGGCTTTCTGCTCGGCCTCGCCGACCTTGTATGCGCCCTGCGCCACGGCGTTGCCGGCGTTGACGTCGATGCCGGCCTTGCCCGCCCCGGTCTGGTAGGCGAGGTTTCCGAGCGCCCCGAGCGTGCCCGCCTGTCCCGTGGTCGCGGCGAGGGTCTTCCCGTCGTAGCCCGAGAGGTTCTGGAGCCAGGTGTTGAAATCCTGCGAGGCGAGGCCGGACGCGAACTTCATCGCGTCGGTGTCGGCGTTGCCCGATGCGAGCGTGCCGTTGACCGCACGGGTGCGCTGGAGGCCCTGAAGGCCTTGATCCAGGTTAAACGTGTAGCCCGGCGTCGCCGTGTAGGCCGAGCGGGCCGCGATGCTCGCGTCCTTCCCGTTCACGCCCAGCGCATCGGCGTAGAGCTTCGAGCCCTGGCCATAGCTGGACGCCAGATTGCCGAAGAGGCCGCCTGCCTGCCCGTACAGGTCAGCCGCCTGGTCATAGCCCTGGTCGAGCTGATCCTTTCCCTGGATCTGGCCGGTCTGGATGGCCTTCGCGGCGGTCGCGACGGCGTCCTTGGTCGGCTTCGCGCTGAACGCGCCGAATAGGCCCATCGGACCCTCCTACTTCTGTTCAAGGGCGGAGATGCGGGCCTCCTGCGCGACGAGCGCGGCGAGGAGGGCCTGCAGGAAGGTGAACCACTCGCGGTTCAGCACGCCGGTCGAGGCGACGACGGCGGGCGCCTGCGGGGATGGGGTCGTCGGGAGATTGGTGCTCATTCGGTGCGGGCCTCGACTGCCATCGCCCCGCCGAGGAGGGCGCAGTAGACCGGATCGGACACGTCGATGCGCCAGATCCGGCCCTGCACGCCGGTCAGGCCGGTGCGCAGCACGTTGATGCGGGTGCGGGACTCGCCCTGACGGCCGAGCGCTCGGCGTAGCGGGTTCGACCACGTCACCCCGCCATCGTCCGACCAGGAGATCAGGACGACCGGATCGCGGATGGTCGGATCGGCGGAGAGCCGCCCGACACCGAGCACGAAGTCGAAGTCGGCCCGCGGGATCTGGAGGCGCTGGGGGAAGCCCTGGCCCGGCAGGCTTTCGATCCGGAAGCGCAGCGGTGCGCCGTCCTCGTCGAACACGTCCTCACGGACCTCGAGGAGGCCGGTGCCGGTGCTGTCGCCGATCAGCCAGCGGCCGAACGCGTTCACGCTCTGGGTCCCGCGCCACCGCTCCAGGCCGGCGCTGGCCCGCTCGAACCACTGCTCGGTGGTCAGGTCGTAGACCCAGGTCCGGCCCGGCATCGAGACGACCCAGAACGCGTGGCCACCGATCAGGTGGACCGAGGCCTCGATCGCGGTCCGGTCGACCTTCGCCGCCGCGGCGAGATCTCGCTCGACGTCATGGTTCGAGACGCGGGCCGGGGCGTAGCCGGAGAGCTTGTAGACGACGGAATCGTCGCCCACCCACAGCATCTCGTTCGACCAGCCCTCCTCGTGGCCGGCGACGGCCCAGGGCCCGATCAGGCCGCGCGGAATGCCGGTGACGCGGGCGAGCGGGAAGCCGTTGGCCTGCGCCTGTCCGCCGTAGACACCGATCCCGGATGGGCCGAACAGGAACAGCTCATCGCGGAACGCCACACCGCGCAGCAGCCCGCCGGGCCGCGCCTGCTCGGTGGTCTTGTCCAGGGTGTTGAACGTGGTCGCGTTCAGCCCCGACGCGAAGCAGGTCCCGTCGCCCGCCGTAAAGAACAGGAAGCCGAAGAGCTCGCAGACCGAGTTGGGCTGGGGCAGGCCCGCCGGGATGATCAGGGGCTGCGGCTGACCGTCCAGGCTGAGTTTGTAGGCGCCATATTCCGTGGTCGCGACGATGTCCGGCGCCGGGGCGCGGTTGTTGCGCCCGATCGTGATGCGCTGCGAGCCGGGCAGCGGCCCGAGCACCCGCACCGTGCCGTCCTCGGAGATCCGGGCGACCTGGTCGCGATAGCCGGCGAGCACGTTCGCCCCGATCCCGCGCATGCCGCGCGGCCCACGCAGGCCCGTGTCGACGAAGCGGCCGAGGCCGGGCGCCCGACGGTGGGAGACCGGGGCGCGGGCACCGTCGCCGAGCTTCTCGACAAACGCGTTGATGAGACGGCCCGAGCCCTCCGCATCGGAGAGCCCCGGGCGGGACGAAAGCGGCCAAGCGATCGCAGGCATCAGCAGCGCCCACGTCGGGCGCCGCAGCCGCCCCAGAACGGCTCGACCCGCATCGGGGGCCGGGCGTCGTAGACCTTGTACGCCAGCTGCAGGGACGTGCGCGCGCGCTCGGCGTTCGCCATCATCTCCTGCGCCCGGGTGCCGCCGATGCCGAACGGCACCATGGCGGCCTCGGCGATGATCGCGGCGAGCGGCAGGTAAACCGCGTCGTCGATCTCATCGCCGTTCACCTTCGCGACCTCATCGGCGAGTAGCTTGGCGCAGACTGGCTCGATCAGGTCGTCGATCTCGGCCCGGTCCTCATCGGAGGGCTGCTGCCCGGCCGCGAGCACCCCGACGTCCTTCAGGACGCGTTTGATCAGGTCCTCGCGGGTGCGCATGCTACTTGGCCTTGCCCGAGGCCTTCGGCGCTGTGGCCGCGTCGAGATCGGCACGGACCTGGGCGAGCTCGGTCCGGAGCGTCTCCAGATCGGCGTTCGCCGCGTCGCGCTCTTCCACCGCGAACCCGCCATCGGCCTGGGCCTTGGTGAGCTGCGCCTGCAGGTCGGTCAGGGCGGTGGTGGCGTGGTCGAGCGCCGTCAGGGTCTCGGCATGTGCGCCACGGGCGGTCTCGACCTCAGCGAGGGCCGCGTCGCGGGCATCCTCGACGGTCTCGATCTCAGCAATGAGGCGCTGGTTCTCAGCTGAGCCCATCGTGATGATCCCGTTCAGGCGCTCGTTCTCGGTGACCAGGATCTCCAGCTCGGCGAGCGGGTTCGCGGTCGCGGCATCCGAAACAACGAGGACGGTCTCATAGGCGCGGCCGGCTGCCCGGGCGGTGATCGCCTCGGCGGTGGCCAGCGTCGGATCCGTGATGCAGTCCGGGGAGGCGAACCAACCCTCGGGCAGGGCCTCGCCGGGGGCGAGGTCGAAGATGCGGGCCGCACCGTCGGGCTGGTAGCCCCAGGTCGGCAGGGTGTCGGCGTTTTCGTCCACGTCGGGCCTCGTCTGTTGCGGGGCGGGGCCCCAGAACGACGAAGGGCGCCACGAGGGCGCCCTTTCGTCTTAGCGGTGATGGGGAGGGATTAGCCGTTGAGGCGGACCGCGAGGCGGGGATCGACCGCCTTCACGCCGTACAGGATGTCCAGACGCCAGTTGGAGACGTCGTTGGTGCCATCGTAGTACGGGATCAGGCGGACGCTGAGGCCCTTGTAGGACTCGCGCTCGCAGGACACGGCACCGTCCGGCTTCACCAGCGGCACGCAGGTCAGAGCGAAGGCGCTCTTATGGGCCATGATGTTCTGGACGTACGGGGTGTTGGCCGCGCCCATCCAGGTCACCACGGCGCCGGAAGCCGGAGCCGCCGAGACAGTCTGGCACGCACCCGAGGCGATGATTGCGGGCGAGATGTTGACCGCGGCGGCACCGGTACCGTCGGCAACGACGGCGTTCAGCACCGTGAACTGGCGCAGGTAGGGGAGAACCTGCTTGGTCACGTGGTTGACCGCGAACACGCCGGCGATGGTGAACACGTCACCCTTCACCAGGGTGCCGGCGGCGCCGAGGCCGGTCAGGTTGAGGATCTGACCACCGAAGTCCTTCACCGCGACGCCGTTGGCGAGCACCTGGGTGTAGGTGACGTTCTGGTTGGCGCCGTTGACCGTGCCGTTGGTGCGCGAGCCGGTGACGTGCACGGGCACGTTCTGGCTCATGTAGGTGTCGACCTGGGCGATGCGGCCGACAGCGCCGTCGCGGTAGGCGTCCGCCACGAGCTTGTCGTTGTAGAAGGTCGACTGCGCAGCGGCGAGGCCGGACTCGTCGTCGGGCGACAGCATGGCGAAGCGTGAGTCCTTCGGGACCGAGCCGTTGTTCATGCGGGTCGTGCCGCGCAGGAAGCCGGCGTAGCTCGACAGGACGTTGCCCGGGGTGCCGACCCAGCTCGGGACGGACGAGTAGAGGCTCATCACGTCCTGATCGACCTGGTTGGCCAGGGTGACCATGGCCGGCTTGATCACGCGCTCGGAGAGCTCGCCGATCGACAGGGTGCGATCCGTCGAGGTGATCTTGAGGTCGATGCCCTTCTTCTTGTCGACGGTGACGGTGGTCGAGCCCTCGGTGATGTCCTGGGGCTGGGCGATATCGCCGTCGCGGACCTGGAACTGCGGGGGCTTCTTGATGGTGACGGCGGAGCCCTTCTCGTAGCCGTTCACGCTGGCGCCGAACTCGGCCTCGTAGCCGCGGAACACCTTGGAGGCGGCCACGAGCTCGTTGTCGAGGATCTTGACCGCAGCCTTGGCGATCACATTGGCGGTGAGGAAGTTGTTGGGCATGGGTCTGGTCGTCCTGTCCGGTTAGCGCCCGCTTCGGCCGTAGGTCTTGGCGAGGTACGCATCGAGCTCCGCATCGGGAGACGAGGGCGCAGCTCCACCAGCGACCGGCTTTGCGGGGGCGGGGGCTTGGGTGGCTTTCTTGGGTTTCGCCAGGGTCAGGCGTGCTTCGAGCGCACCCACGGCCTTCGCGGCCTGGATGGGGCTCATCCCGTTGAGCCGAGCCAGCTCAGCGGGGGTCTTCGCGAGGTAGTAGGCAAGCAGCCCACCCTTCTCGCTTTCGACGATCAGCTCCTCGACGTGGGGCTTCACATCACGGTTCGCGGCGGCCTTCACGACCTTGTCGAAGTCCGGGATGGCTTCCCGGGCATCGTCCATGCGGTCATGGAAGGCCTCGATCGCCGCTTCCCGGGCCTGCGCCTGGCTGCGCGACGCCTGGGCGTCCCGCTCGTTCAGGCGCTGCTCGGCGAGGGCTTTGGACAGACGATAGTCCGCCTTGGCATCCTCGAACGCGGCATAATCCTCGAAGTCGGCTTCCTTCGGGGGTGCACCGATCTCTTTCTCGATGGCCGCCTTCCGGTCGCCACTGTCGCCCGTCGGCGCATTGCGGCTCAGGAGTTCGGCGCGCTCGGCTTCGAGTCGGGCGATACGGTCCTGCATCCGCTGGATGCCGGAGCGCTTCTTCGGCTTCTCCGCGTCGCCGTCCTCTTCGCCCTCGCCCTTCGGGGCATCAGGCTTCGGAGCGTCGGCGGCCGGTTCGGCCTGCTCTGTCCCTGGCTGTACGACCTCGGCGCCTTCGGCCTGCTGGCCTTCCGGAGCTGCGGTCGCGTCCGAGACCTCGCCACCTGCCGCTGGCGTTTCCGCCTGCGCGCCCAGCACGATCAGGTCCTCGTCCATGTGGTTCGTCCATGAAAAAACCCGCCCTGGTGAGGAGCGGGTGCGGGCATCATCGCGGCCTGCGCGTCATGCACTGGCCTGCGTGAAGAGGAGCGGACGTGCGTCGAGGGCCGATCGGTCGGCGGGCACGTCTGAAATGGGGGCTGGCGCAAGCAGGGCCGATGCGGCCCACGCGTCTCGCGACAGGTAGCTATTGCGCGCAGAATGCCCGTGAGGTCAAGCGCTACCAAGCGGCCGGCAGCTTGCACTGAGAAATTTCAGAACAAGCGCGGTAGGTCGGATTGATGCGTATCGAGACAGATGCTGTTCAGTTGCGAGACACCCGCGACTGGCGAGAGTGGATGATCCTTGCTGGATTGCTTCTCGGCTTTGTCGCTACCGTCGCTTGGTGCGGGACTATCCTCGCATCGACATGGTGGCTGTATACTCATCTGGCCTCATAGACCGATTACGCTCAAGCCACATGAATTTGGCGTGGCGAGCGCATCGGTAATCCCGTCCAGGAGAAGGATGGATCAGCGGTTGATCTTTGGTCGGCAGCTCGGCCGTTTGCGAGTGCAATAATACTATTCAATAAGAGGGCGGTCATGACGGCCGTCTGGTGTTGATCTCATCAAATGGAGGTTACAAGATGAGCAGGAGGTTTATTCCGATTTTACTGTTTTGTTCGTGGATTACGAGCGCTCAGGGTAAGCCTATCAATACCTTGAACGAACTTCATCAAGCGTTAGTAGCCTGCTCACGCATCCCTGACGCGCCAGTAGGTTCAAAGGGTTCATCACTCAGAATAAAATATAGTGTCCGACGCGATGGAAGCCTATTTGGTCAAACGGCGGTAACCTACGCTCAGCTACAAGGCACTGATTCTGATAAAACCGCCTTTCGCGAGATAGCATTGAAAACATTCACTGGCTGTTTTCCAGTCGAACTTACGGATCAGCTGGGTAATGCGATTGCCGGTGGTCGATTTACCCATGTAGTTACTTACTAGTAGTTCCTTGATCTAAAATCCTGCTGACCAACGCGCGCCAGTAACATTAGATTTTTCGGGGTGTTCCGCCACCTCGGCTGCCTCTTTCCGGAGAGTTCTGATACCCATTCAACCTAAAGGATGGCACTTCAGGAACTTGGAAATGAGCTTGCCGAAGTAGCGGTAGGGGATCGGTCGGCCCAGCCAGCTATTTAGTGGGCAAAGCGCCATTCGCGGCGAGCTCGGCGCCCTTGTAGTTCCGCTGCGCCTTGCGATCCTGCCAGACGCGCACGTACTCGATCGCCATCTCGGCCGGGAAAGCGGCCGGATCGGGCTTGCCGGCCCATCCGCCCACGGCGAGGTTCATGAGGAGGTACATCGGCGCCTTGAACGCCTCGGGCGTCGCCACGCTGCCGAGCTTCACCCCATTGAGGTAGACGGCGATCTCGTGCTCGTTCCAGTCGAGCCCATAGGTCTGGTAGTCGGCCGAGAGGTCGTTCGTCTTCGTGCGCACCAGGAGGTGCTTACCGTCGACCGTGCCGTCGCCGTTGCTGTCCCAATGCAGGGTGGACATGAAGTAGTCGGGCTGCTGGCCGAGCGTCTCGATAATGTCGATCTCGCCGCCCTTAGATCCCGTCGCGCGGTTCAAGAGCCACAGCGCGGGCCAGAGGCCGGCCCCCTTCGGCAGCTTGGCGCGGATCTCGACGTAGCCATAGGTGAAGGCGAACGAGTGATAGGTCGTGAGCAGGCCCGAGACGTAGGGCATCGCGACCTTGTGCTTGATGCTGTCGGGCGTCGCGCACGCCGTGATGGTCACGCCCTTGTCCTTCGAGCAGCGCCCGAAAGGGCTGAGGCCTGGCTTCAGGCCGTCAGCGAACTCCATGTCGCGGTCGATGTAGAACTGCTGCTCGCCGTTGGTGCCGAGCGTGCGCGCACCCCAGAAGAACGTCGTGTCGAAGGCGCCCGTCTTGGTGGGCTTGTTGTAGCGGTTCTGGTCGACATGCTTGGCGAAGTGCTCGATGAGCACGGGCACATAGCCCGGCTTCGGAGCGGTGATGTCTGCGCCGTAGCGCGCCGGGAGCGGCGTGGTCTTGATCATGTCAGGTCTCCGGGGTGTGCGCGTTTGTGAGCGCAAAGAAAAAGCCGCCCGGTGAGGGGCGGCCTGGGGTGAAGGGTTGTCCTGAAACGAGTTGGGCCGGGCGCTATGAAAGCGGCCCGGCCGATGTGCTTAGAGCCGAGCAGCGATGCCAGCTTTAGACAAATCGAACGGCCTCAAGGGCAGCAGCTATGGTGAGAGCAGCGCCGTAGCTGCTTTCGTGATTGATCGCGTTGCCGTCGATCGGGCTCCCATTCCCGCCGATAATCTGGCCGCCCCACATCTGCGCATCCGTGAGGGTCTTTTGCGTCGCGATGCAGCTCCCGGCCGAGTAGGCGTCCACTGTCATAGAGGCGCCAGTCGGCGGCACTGTCATGGCTAGGGTGGGCTGAAAATAGCCCCCAGGACGCGCGACGAGCTGATCGAGGAGAATGACCCCGTTTGCCTCAACGATAAGATGGGATTGCTTGCACGAAACGCGGAAGGTTACGTTGCCAGTACCGATCGGCGCATTCGCCGATACTGTCGACTGATAGGGGCCATAAAGGTATTGAGCAATAATGTTTGTGGGATTGAGGGAAAATCGAACCCTACAAAGCTCGCTGCCTCCTGCCGTTGACGGGCCGGCCGAAATCGTGATCGCATTGCTTGAGCCGAACAGTGTTGACGCTTGGGCAGGAAAGGTTAGCTGTAAGTCGAAGTCGCCATCACACTGCGCGAACGCGAACGGGAACGCAGTAATGCCAGATTGCGCCGTCATCTTTCGCGTGAGATACTGCACGCACGGATCGAACCCGAGACGCGACATTGCATCCATGCGGCCTAGATCAATAACGCCGATCCGCTTCGTGAACAGCGTCGATCCAGTAGAGGTCGGCCCAGCGATGCCAATGGACCGCATAAGCCCGGACGCCATCTGATAACCATTCTGCGACAGATCCCCATTGTTCGGAGTGCGTCCATGGGGCGTAACAAAGATGATGTCGGGCGTGATCGGGAAGGTTGACGTATTAGCGATAATATCCAGAACGGTGCGGATGTTAGAAAGAGCAATAAAATAGCTATCGTTGGTGCCCATGGGGATCACGAGAACGTCAGGTCCAGGATTTCCAATCCCAGCGTTCGGCTTGACGTAGGTCTGTAGCCACGGCTGCGACGGCACAGTGTACCAAGACGGCGGAGTGATCCCGCCCGCGAAGTTCGGGATGCCCTTAAGGTCGTTCCACGTCGAGCCGCCAATGCCGCGATCGTTGAAGCGGATGGAGACGCCCGGATAATCCTCCCGGATACGTCGCATGAATTGACCGAACAGGTTTTCGGATTGAGCGACCGCGTTATTCGCGTTCTTTGTGCTGGTGCTGTCACCGCAGAACGTGATCGTCGGCGTACCACCGCTGGCCGATGCCGCATTGCTCGCAATCGCCGCCGCCAACTGCGTGAGGTGCAGCGCCGGGATGAGCGTCGGGCGCAGAAGCCGCGGGAGGGGTGGGAACGGCTGAAGCTGCGACGGCTTCACCGGCGGCGAACTGAAACCCATAACGGCGGTATCCTTCGGGCACGAAAAAGCCCGCCGTGTTAGGGCGGGCCGGGCAGGTCAGGGAGGCGGGGCGATCTCAGTCGACGACGCTGACCGTCACCGTGGCAGTCGTGCTCGGGCCGTCCACGCCGACGACACCGATGTCGTCGAGCGGCGAGGTGCCCTGGAAACAGTAGGTTTCGAGGAGCGAGCCATCCTGCATGATGAGCGTCACGACGCCTTCAACCTTGCAGGACATGATCACACCGCGACCGGAGCGGACGAGCTGACCAGGCGTGATCTTGCGGGCGGTCGTATACTTCTCAGTGGGCATGGCTGTCTCCGTTCGGCCGGGATGCGATGGTGGGCGGGGTTGTGCGCTGAAGCGCCGCCCGTGAAGCTTACGGAACGCTCGCCACGAGGAAGGCCATCGCTGACACGCGGCTGGTCGCCTCGGAGTGGTTGAGCGCCGTGACGTCATCCGGCCATGTGCCGAACGTCTGTCCGCTGATCAGGACGCCGGCGGGCTGCGCCGCCTGCGAGGCTCCAAGCCCGTTGGTCGAGCCATAGAACGACAGGTGGTTGAACGAGGTCGTGCCGTTACCGAGCAAGACGCAGACAGCATTGTCGACCATGCAGGCGAACCAGTAGCCGCCCGGCTCCAGCGTCACGTCTCCGCCGGTGAACGCTCCGGCAACGGCGCCGGTCGCCGTTGTAGAGAGGTTTCCGGTCTTCGCCACCAGCGTTGAGACACGCCGCGTCGATGGGTCTGAGTTGTAGATGGCGAGCTGAATATTACCGCCAGCCGACAGCGTCGTGACGCGCGCCTGTAGTTGCGAGACTGTGATGCGCTCTTTGATGACCCCGTAGCTGAGATACATCGTGCCGACGAGCTGTGTGATGCCGGCGACCGGAGCGCCTTGCCCGAACGGCGTGAAGAACCTGCCGACGTTGTAGCCAGGGTGGTCGGCAACATCGATCTTGACCCACCGCGCGGCGCCGACGGCAGCGGAGCGGCAGCGCCACATATCGCCCGTGCCTGGGACCATCCAGGACGAGCCGACGGCATAGCCGGCCGCACCGGCGACCGTGACGGCTGTCAGGCGGATGGTCCCATTCGGGACCGCTCGAAAGGCGCGTTCCATGGCGATCAGCTCATCATCGGAGCGGCGGGCTGACCCATCGCGCTCGGGTCAAAAGAAAAGGCGCCCTGAGGCGCCTCGATTGGTTCGGCGGGCAGCTGGCCCGGTATCAGGTCCGGCAGCCCTGGCGGGCCGCTCTGCGCAGCAGGATCGGGTGCCTGTGCCTCGGCCGGTGGGGTCATCTCTTCCATCAGCATCGAGACGAGGTCGGACAGGTGCTGGAGCGCGCCGGCGATGGCGTCGACACGCGGATCCTCGACCGGTGCGCCGGCAGCGCCCTCCGCCGGGCGGTTGGCCTCGGCGATGCGGGCCTCGTGCTCGAGCACGGCTTTCTGGACCTCGCCCTGGATCTTCGCCATTTCGGCCTGGAGCTTCTGGTGCTCCACTTCGATCTTGGCGCCTTCGAGCTGGTGCTTGGCCGCTTCTAGTTGCTCCTGCCGCTGCTGAGCCTGCATCGCAGCCTGCTGCTCGGGCGAGGGCGGCACAGGTGGCGGTGGAGGCTCGCCACTCTCCTGCGCTTCCTCGGCCTGGATCTGGGGCGGCAGCATGGTGCGGATGCGCTTGGCGATCTTGTCCGCCATCGGCCAATCCTGAGCCTTGGCCAGGAGGTCGAGCACCAGCGGAGCGACGTCGGGCGCGGCCTGGACGAGGGAGATCATGCCGTCGAGCGCGGCCTCGCGCCGGGTCGTGTACGAGGCCCCCATCTCCATGGCGACGTCATAGGCCCCGACCGTGACGTCGTTCCGGGTGGTCTCGGCCTCGCCGTCGAGCGCGACGCCCTCCGGCTTGTTGATGTCGACGAGGTCGACCTTGCCGTCCTCGCCCACGATCCGGAGCGTGCGCGCCGTGTCGTAGATGAAGGGGATCATGCTGGTGACGATCGCGCCGGTGTGCCGGATCGCCCGGCTGAAGTTCACGATGTAGACGTAGGACCCGACGTCGCCCTCCTGCTGGCGGGCGCGGATCGCCTTGCCCGAGGTCTCGTTCGAGCGAGCACCCAGCGAGGCGTCGTAGATGCCGGTCACCGCCTTGATGTCCTCGGCGGACTCGCGGGTCAGCTCGGCGAGGCCGGCGGAGGCGACGGGCGGGGTCTGACGCTGTGGCGCGACCTGGGTCTTCGGGTCCGGGTTGTACGGCAGGAACGGGTGGGCCTCGGTGTTGGCCGTCGACCAGATGTGCTCGTAGCCCCTGAACTGCTCCACCGTACCAACGAAGCCGGCCTTGGGCTGGAGCGCCACGACCTCGGTCTGGGTCGAGCGGGCATAGTTGTAGGCGCGCTGCGCGTCCTTCGCCTTGCGGACCACGCCGCGGCGCGTGCGCAGCTTCCCGATGACGGTCTCGATGCCGATCACCGGCACGATCGGGATGAACCGGCCCGGGATCAGGTCGGGCCCTTCCAGGATCTCGGTCGCGCTGATGACGTAGCGCTCGACCTTGTGACCCGGGCGCTTCTCGATGCGGGCGCCGGCCGCGTTGGCCCGCGCCAGCTTCTCGTCGTACTCGTCGTCGTCCTCGTCGGTCAGGTCGAGGATCTCGCCGTTCGGCATCAGGGCGAGCGTCTTCTGCACCGGGGTCTTGGTGTAGTACTCGGCCGTGCGCACAACGTCGGTCGTGGCCCACTCGTTCAGGCCGAGGTCGGACAGGCGGCTGTCGCCGATCTCCGCCGCGACCTTGTCCGGGTAGGTCTCCTCGAACACGTCGCGGGTCAGGTCCACCGGCACGAAGCAGAACTTGGCGTCTTCGCGGGTCGGCAGGATCGCGTCCGGGTCCCAGCGCACGCCGATGCCGTCCGGGATCGGGGCGATGCGGATCTCCTGCTCGAACGTCGAGTCCGAGCCGTATTCCGTCATCACCTTCCAGTGGCCGATGCCGGCGGTGACCTGGTGGTCCGCCGCCGCGAAGTAGGCCGCAGGCGCGTCGGAGCGGTTCTCGATGTACCGGACCATGCCGGCGATGGTGTCGGCCGTCTTCACGTCGCCGCGGCTGTCGACCGGCACGACCTTGATCGCGGGCCGCATCTGCCGGATGTCGCCGGTGATCTGCAGGATGGACGTGCCGAGGCGGTCGAACTCCAGGCAGGGCCGGCCCTCGCGGGCGAGCTTCGCCTCCTTGGTCCACTGCGCGCCCTCGACCTCGACGAACTCCAGGTCCTCGTAGGCCTTGTCGCGGTTCACCTTGTCGGCGTCGTCCGCCCGAAGCCAGCGCTTCATGGCGACCTCGATCACCTTGTCGATCGCCGGAGCCTCCTTCGGCTCGGGCTTCGCCGACGACGGCTTGGCGGGGCGACGTGGTTGCTTCGCGGCCATCAGGCACCCATCCAACCGCCGGCGCGACGGGCGCCGGTCTTGATCACGAGCGGAGCGGCGTCGACCACGGGCTCGGCGAAGGTCAGCGCGACGGCATCCCAGAGGTCAGGCGAGGGGATGCCCATGCCGCGCATCTTTTCCTTCGACCAGAGCTGCACCTGGCCGCGCGAGTTGTGGCCGTAGCCGGTGGAGCAGGCGTCGGCCTGGATCTCGTCCTCGTCCGGCAGGTCGACGCCGGCCGGGTCCTCAAGCCATTCGAGCGAGTTGAGCCAGATCTCGGCGCGCCGGTTAAGCGGGCCTGGCAGCTTCTCGCCGGTGGTGGGCGAGTAGCGCTCATCCTGGATCGGGGCGCCGCCGAAGTTGACCGGGACAACGATGCCCCGGCCGGGCGAGCCGTAGCCGCGCTCGACCAGGATGTCGTAGACGCCGGCGCCGTAGCCGCCCGTCACGTCGATGAAGCACTTCACCGGGTTGTCCCGGTCGATGTGGCCCGCGACGTAGTTCGCGCTTTCCGGGATCGACATGCCCGGCTTGCCGCCGGCCCAGAGGACCTTGCGTCCGCGGCGCTTGGCCAGCGCATGGCGATCGCCGCCCTGGTGGGCCGGATCGTAGCCGAACACGAGGGGGCCCGAGGGCTCCACGGTGCGCTTGCGGGCGGCCATGACCAGCTTGGCGCTGATCAGCCCGTTGGTGTTCGCCATCTGGAAAGCCTCGGCCGCCGTGGCGGGGTATTCCTGCCGGAACAGGGACTCGCCGAGGTCCGCGATCTTGCGGCGGCGCCAGAACATCTGCTCGTGGTCGAGGCCGTGCGCCTCGGCGTAGTCGATCTCGGACTCGCCCTGCTCGTCCGGATCGGCGGAGAGCGCGAAATCCGGGGGCGGAGCTTTCCGGTAGCCGTCATCCCAGAACCACGGGACGAAGATCGGCTGAAACTCGGACTCGCCCCGCTCCGCCTTCCGCCATTGCTGGTGGAAGTAGTTCCCGACCCCGTTGGCCGTGCTTTCGAGGATCACCTCGGTGCCGGGCTCGTCCGCGATGGCCTGAAGGATGCCCGACGCGTGGCTGTGCGCGTGCGGCCAGAACCCGACCTCGGAGCCGTGGAAGAACTGGAGCGTGTTGCCGCGCCCGACCGCCTTCGAGCCCGCCGTGCCGACCTTGTACCCGCTGTCGAGGCGGTCGAAGAGCAGCTCCTTGGCGTTGGCCGCCCCTGCGGAGGGCCGCACCAGCGACGGACAGTGCTCGTGGTAGCGCGACACCATCTCGAACAGCGCCGCGGTCGAGTCCTCCTGGTGGGTCAGGATGAAGGTTCGGACGCCGCGGTTGTGGCTGGTACGCCAGAAGAACCGGCCGCCAATGTAGGTCGAGGCGCCCTGCTGCCGGCCCTTCAGGATCAGGGCCCGGACGCTGCCCGTGCTGAGCAGCTGCTCCTGCAGCCGGGCGTGGATGTAGCGCTGCGCCTTGTTCAGCGTGAACGGGACGATCTTGCCCGACTTGGTCCGGATGCGCAGGCACCGCGGCGCGTAGTGCTCGAAGTCGGATTTCAGCTTCTGCCGGATCGCGAGCTCGCGCTCACTCAAGATCCCCGAGAGCGTCTTCGTGGCTGCGGACGGTGTGGCTTGCATCAATCCGCTGCCGGTTCGTGAACACGTCGCCGACTTCCTTGGCGACCTGAGCCAGCAGCTGCGCCGCGAGCGCGACGTTGCCCTGGCCCTCGGCCTTGTCGATCAGGCCTTCCAGGCGACGCAGGCGGGTGACGCGATGGGCGACGCCGATGCTCGCCTGATCGTCGAGGAAGGCCTCCCGGGTGCTGGCGAACAGTGCGCGCCATTCCTCGGAGAGGCCGGCGCCGGCCACCTTCGTCGGGTCGTAGTACTGGACGGCCTGGCGCGTGATCGTCTCGCCGAACTGATCCTTGACGGCCTTCGCGACGGTCGAGGGCGAGTCCCAGCACGCAAGGCTCTGAACGATGAAGGTTTTCACCGCGTCGGACAGGACAGCTTCGGACATGGTTCCGTCAGGCTCCGGTCAAGGAGCGCCCGCAGGTCCCGCAGGCGCCGGCGATCTCCGCCTCGCAGATGATCGGGGCCCGGTTGGCCGCCGCGACCAGGGCAGCGGTCTGGCCCGCCGCCGCGCCGGTGCCGTACCGCGCCACCACGCCGACGAACTCCTCGACGTCGTGGCCGCGGATCGTGAAGGCCGGAGATCCATCCTTCCGGAACTTCGGGGCGCCGTAGGGGTCGCGCTCCTGGCCAGCGTGGTAGAGCTCGTGCTCCACCAGGCTGCAGAACGTGGCATCGTCGCACTGGGCGGCGTACTCGGCGTCGAAGGTCAGCAGGAAGTGCGGCATCGTGCCGAACCACCCGGTGACCTGCTGCTCGAAGCGCGCCTTGGCCCAGCGGTTGCCCATGAAGGCGGTCGTCTCGCACATGCCGACCACCGCGTTGCCCTGGCGGGCGTTCGGGACGGCACACCAGAGCACGCCAAGCCGCGCCTCGCGCAGGTGGGCGTGATCCTCGTTCAGCAACAGCGCGTCCTCATCGATGAATGTCGCGCGCATCCAGTCGAGCAGGTCGGGCGCGGGGCGTACCGGGGTCTCGGTGACAGCGCCCTCGGCGCCGATCAGGTCCTCGGGCGGGCGCGGCCGGATTAGCATCAGGCGCGCGGCATGCCGACGACGGCGGCGCAACGGGCGCGGATCGCGCGGGCGTCACCCGGCAGGCCGAACCGCTCCAGGTTCGCGGCGCGAGTCTGGCAGGCGTAGAGGCCGGCCCAGGTGCGGGGCGACGGCGCGAGCTGACGGCAGACGGTGCCGGCGCAGGCCTGCGCCTCGACGCGGTAGCCGATGGTCTCGGCGTCGGCCGAGCTGTACGGCACGCCGATCAGCAGGACGAGGCAGACCAGGAGGATGATCGCGCGATCCATCAGTGCACCGTTGGCGAGGTCGGCCGACGCGTCGCATGGAGGCGGGGCTCGTCCGGCAGAATGATCAGGAAGGGCGGCAGCTTCGGAGGCGACGGCGGCACCGGCGGGGCGGCAGGCGCAGTCAGCATCAGGATGGCGGCGGCCAGCATCAGTGCTTGAACCCTTCCGCGAAGGCCATGAGCACGAGGAAGCCGACCGCCAGTGCGGCGGCCACCGCCACCACGAGGACAGCCGCGCCAGCCATGCCGAGGAGAAATCCAGTCATGTCAGCGTCCAGTCCCGTTCGAGAGGATGGTCTCGCCGCGGTGGACGACGGTCGTCGTCACAGGCGGGATGGTCGCAGGCTTGCCGACGAGGCGGCGGAGCAGGGCGAGGTACGTCACAGGCGGACCCTCCGCTTGAAGTCGACACGGATCAGGTTGTCAGGCCGCGCCGGAGCAGGCAGCGCCAGCACCTCGCCCGCCGGCAGGTCGAGCTTGCCGACCATCTCGGCGACCTCGCTCCACTCGGCGACGGTGGGTAGGCGACCCTTGTCGAACACGGCGTGGTCGATCTCGGTGACGCGCGCCTTGAGGGCGGCGACGGGCGAGCGTGCGTCGGCGGATTTCATGCTGTGGCCTTGAGCGGGTGAAGGCGGACGCTCGCGCGGCCGGCGGTGAACACGATCTCGCGGATGTGGCCCGGGACCGGATGGGCCTGGGCGGCGAGGGCCATGGCGGCGACCCAGTGCGCGGCGGTGGGCCGGCCCTGGCTGACCGTGAGGGCGAGGCCGGCGAGGCGCCGGGAAAGCGTGACGGCGTTCATGCGATCCGCGCCTTCCGAGCCTCCGCCTCGCGGCGGGCCTTGATCAGGATCCAGTAGGCGGCAGCGGCCGGGTCGCGCTTGAGATCGCGCTGGGCCTGGACGGCCTGGGCGAGCGTCCAGTCGGGCCGGGCGGTCATGCCTTCCGGACGTCGGCGATGATCCGATCCACGAGGGCCATGTCGCTGGTGGTACGGAGGCCGACGCGGTGCATGCTCAGATCAAGGCTGATCCGGCAGAGTGCCGCAGCGGCGACCAGGGCAGCTCCCTCCACGAACCGACCGTTCCAGATCAGGCTCAGGCCAGTCACCGACACAGCGATGCGCGTGATGCCCGAGAAGAACATCATGAACTTGAGGAGAGCGCGCATGTCGGGACCTTCGTTCAGCCGATGATCGCGGCGTGTGCGCCTGGCTGCAGGACGTGCTGTTCGACCCCCGTCCACGAGAACAGGTATTCGACCGCGCCGCGGTATTTCGGGTTGTCGAGGAGGTAGCCGACGCCGCCGGCCGTCCACGTCTTGCCCGTGGGTGAAGGGATGCGATCGGCGTTGAGGCCGTCGGCGATGGCTTGGAGCGTGCGCTTCGTCCGGTGTGCCGGGCCACGCTCGCGGAAGATCCTGCGGACCACGACCGCCTGATCCGGGACGATGACCAGGTGCCCGGCCTTGTCCGTCTCATAGCCGTAAGGCGCCCGGCCTCCCGCGAAGCCGCCGCGACCAGCCTTCGAGAGCTTCCCGCCGGCGGTGCGGTCGCGGATCGTGAAGCGCTCACTCTCGGCCATGCCGGCGAGGATCGCGAAGACCGTGCGGCCCATCGGGGTCGCGGTGTCGATCGGCTCCGTCACCGACCGGATGCCGATGTCGTGTTGCTCGGCGAGGTCGGCCACCGTGGTGACCGCGTACCGGATCTCGCGGGCGAGCCGGTCGAACTTGTAGACGAGCAGGATGGAGAAGGCCTTGGCCTCCGCCAGCTCGAACACCCGACTGAACCCAGGACGTTCATTCGGCTTCGTCGCGCCGGAAACACCGGCATCTGTCACCAACTCGACCAGCTCGTAGGCTTGGCTTTCGGCGAAGGCGCGGAGAGCGCGTTCCTGTGTTTCGAGGCCGAAACCGTTGGCCGCTTGCTCGTCGGTTGAGACCCGGAGGTAGGCTACCGCCCGAGTGGCGATGACCGCCTTCTCGGCCTCCTGGGTTTTTATTCTGGCCCGAATGCGGGACGTGCGCTTGGAGCCAGCCAGCATAACTAAGCCCCTCAAAACGCTCAGCTATTTCGGACGATGCCGGCTTCGTTTGATACAAAATCCGAATAGTCTTGGTAATTCGGATATTGCTGCGTTTCGGAGCCGATCAGGCCCGCGCGGCGAGCACCCGAGGCCGACCCCGGAACGCCACGGTGGCGCGGGTGCCGGCGATCGATCCGGGGCTGAACGAGGCGAGGACCGAGCGGCGCGGCGCGGGTTCGCGGGGCAGCTCGTGGCCGGTCAGGTCGCGGTAGAGCCGGCGGAGCCCGGCGCGGATCTCGTCCTGGGACTCGATGACCATGTCGACGGTGTGGCGATGGCCCGGGACCCGGAGCCGGTCGGCCATGCGAAGCAGGTCGGCGACCTGCTCGGCGCGTTCGCGATCCGTCATCATCGGGTGCCGATCATGTCAGGGAGGCCCGTCCGCGTCACGCTCTGGCAACGCTGAAGCTGGGGAAGGGGTCCAGACATGCAAACGCCCGGCGGCTGTGAGCCCCGGGCGCGTGTCGTGCGACTTAGGTTTCCTACGCGTTTTGCCCGTGAGGCGCAACGGGCATCAGCGACCATGCCAACTTGCGCAAAATCGCAAACTGACCCGGGATGCTTGTCTAAATCGCAGCGGCGTCGGACTCCTGCGCAGCTGCAAGGGCAGCAGACCGGAGCAGGCGGTCGGCCAGATCGTCGGCCTGAGCAGCGTACCCGTCCCGGATCGGAGCCGCGCCTGGGGCCCGTGCGGTGTGCTGCGCCTCGGTCAGCTCTTCGAGGAGCCAGCGGAAGCGCCGGGTGATGTCGGAGATGGCGCGCCAGTCGGCGGCGCGGCCTCGGGCTTCGGCGTAGCTCTTGAAGCTGTGGCCCTCGGCGAGGATCGCCCGGAGGAAGTGGACGCCGGCCTCGCCGATCACACGAGCTGCGCGCTCGTTGGAGGCCTTCACGAGGCGGGCCGTCTCGATCCGGCCGAGCATCCGGACGTCCTCGATGGTGAAGGCGTGGGAGACGGCGAGTTGGTTTGAGCCTGCGTTCGACGTGGTGCTGTCCCAGGTCCCGCCCGAGCGGACGCCGAGTTGCTTCTCCCAGAGCATCTGCAAGGTGCGGCCGACGAGGAATTGGGCCTCGGTGATCCGGCCGGCGCTGCGCTCGGTGGCGAGGAGGTCGACCTTGCGGTTGACCGTGGTGCTGATGAAGGTCGAGGGGTCGTAGGGATCGCGAACCGAGGCGGTACCGACCTGGATCTCGGTATCGCGTGCCATGACTGGCGCGAGGCTGACCGGACGGCGGCGGGCGCTGGTGGCGCGGGTCTTGGCGGTGCGGGTGGTGCTGGCGGACTTTTTGGCCGACGCGGTCACGGTGGTGCCCCTGTGCAGGACCGATCTGGATCGCCGGGCCTAAATCGCGGATCGGGCGGGGTTGGCACAGATGTCAAGATCGGTTGAACGAGCACAAGAGCCGCACATCATATAATCATCTGTTCGATCTTCTCTTCCACCCACTGCAGTGCATTGGGAGTTTGAACGGCCGTCGTCTTTCCAACTGCCATCCCGAACAAAACTTCTATGCCGGCATTGCGAAGGATGTACGTTGCGGCAAGCATCTGCGAGCCGGACGTGATGACGTCGTCGATAAGCACGACAGGGGTCTCAGGCGCGGCAACAATCGCCAACTTTTCCGTGAAGTGGTTTGCATGCCGGTAGCCGCCCTGCTGATGCTGCTTTTCCTTGGCGGTCAACCAAAGTAAGGCTGGCAATGCAATGGCTTTGCCGGCCGAATGATGAGCTATGGTATTCGCAAGTAGGAGTGTTCTAAAATTATGGTCGCCACCGATCCAGGCAGCGCTATTTGGGATAGGAACTAGGGTCACGGGCGCTTGGATCAGCTCGACAAGCTTGCTGGCTACGACCTCGCCAGCGATTTGCAGGCCAACATCTTTATTAGCAGAACTCAACCGGGTCGTTTTTCCGCCAATCTTAGCATCGAAGTAGCCGTTGAAATCTTCGCCTTTGACAGCTTTTATGATCACTCTCGCGTTGTGGTCTATATTCCTCCAGTCGCCGCCGGCGGTGAGGTACTGGCAGCACGTGTGAACCTGGAGGGCTGTCATTTTTCTATGGCGTCGAGAATTTCCTGTGTTGAAGAGATAACAGCTACCTTCGGCTTGTCGATGAATTTCCGAGGCCAGGACAACGACTGATCATCAGCGACGGAACGCATGATGAACAGCCACCGGCCCAAGCGCCCGCATTCTGCCGCCTGATGTAGTGTCCCAGACGTGTCGGAAGCTTCAACGATCACGGTAGCATCAGAAACAGCAGCCATGACTCGATTGCGTTTGGGGAAATTGCCTCGAAAGGTAGCCTCGCCGATCGCGAACGGGGTCAGCAACAAGTGCTCGCCGTAGATCTGCTCCTGGAGAGAGGCGTTCTCTGCGGGGTAAGCCTTGTCGAGGGGGGTACCGATCACGGCGGCGGTCCGCCCACCAACCTCAAGAGCTGCTGACAAGGCAGCCGTATCTACCCCCTTCGCCAGCCCACTGACGACAGTCACCCCAGCAGCGACCAACTCGCGGGCCAGCTTCCGAGCCCGTCGACGCCCTTCATCACTGACTTCGCGCGTTCCTACGATTGAGACAGCACGTTGGTTAAGAACGCCAAGGTCGCCAGAATAGTAGATAGTCGCGATGCCAGACTGTTTTGCGGAACTTAGAAAATCGAGTTGCTTGGGTTCGAGGGCTGGGCGGTGGACCTGCTCAAGCAATGTAGGCAAGCCGATCGTACGCATATCGCTTGGAGTGCGATATCGAGTGCGCCGTGGCATCGCCGTATGCTGCCGATCGAGTTCCATGCACATCATATTTAGCGGTCGAGCTTAACCCGCAGTTGAGTTCGGTATGAACGTGGGAACGTGGTAAACAGCAGGTTAACAGATCGCCATCTGCTGCCCAGCCTGAATCCTAAGTTGTGCACCCTGATCCCGCTTCTGAGTATTACCAGGCAGGGTCCTCGTTCGGGTTATGTCACGTCGCCACGCTGGTGGATCATGACCAGGAACAAATGGGCGAGCGCGAGGTCAACGTGGCGGAGCGCGGAGGTCCGGTTCCAACCCCGCAGCCGGCAGGACTCGCGGAACGCGCCTTCGTCCATCTGTGCCCGGCACCAGGCCTTCAGCTGCTCGCGGTGTTCCCGGTCCGGGATCTCACGCTCCACGAGGCGGCGCATCCGGGTGTCCAGCGGCGACATGCCGAAGTCCGGGTGGGCGGGCTTGTCGGTCAGCCCTGAGATGATCCAGGCCACGGCCTGTCGATGGCTGAAGCGGGGCGGATAGGTCGGTGGATCGGGGCCTTCAAGACGGAACGGGCTTTCAGCCAGCACGCGCGCGGGCACTCCTCACGAACTCCCAGAGGGAGATGGAATCGGCCGGGTTGGTCATGCCGCGGTTCACGAGGCCGTTCGTGAACCGGATGATACCGGGCTCGATCGACGCCACCGGCATGTGGTTGACGTTCACCAGGGCGCCGGTGGCATCCACGCGGAACGCGGCAGCGAGCCGATGGACGCCGAATAGCGCCCGAGTGCCGAACCCGAGGTGAACCGCCTCGACGCCCCAGGTGTCGAGGAACTCGATCATCCCAGCGTGGACATCCGGCCAACCCGCAGCGGTCATGCCCTGGCAGGGCGGATAGTGCGGCGGCACCGACAGGACGCCGGCACGCCAATGCTCGACGATGCGCTCGGCATCCTGGGGCAATGCGGCAGCAATGCTCACGCAGCGCTCCTCGCATCCGGCAGATCCCGCTCGGCGACGGCCCGAGCCTCGGCGATCACGTCTGGCGGGGTGGTGCAGGCTGGATGGCCGGGCAGGAACTCGTCGGGCCAGCCCTGTCGCCACTCGCCCCGGAAATAGGCCGTGGCCTTGGCGAGCCGATTCCGCCGGTCCTGCTCCGGCGTCGCCGGCGGCTTGGCGACGGATCGCGGCCCGGCCTTGGCGACCCCTTCGAGCCGATCCTTGGTCGCGCCCTTGATCCAGCCGACGAGCTGCTGCCATCGGCGGGGCCGGAAATCCTTCGTCGCCATGGCCGCCGCGATCCCGGCCTCGACGTCGGCCCGCGTCGAATCCTCGGCGAGCAGCCGTTCGATGACGTGGATGTCCTGGGCGACTAGCACCGGTTCCTGGCCGACGAGGGATCGTAACCAAGGTCCGAGTTCGTCCGTGCCTTGGGCCGGCGGCTGCCCGCGCCGATGCGCGGTTCCTTCTCCCTGTCCCTGTCCCTGTCTATTCCCTTTCGGCAATGCTCCCGGCATGCTCGCGCATTGCTCGGGCATTGCTCGGGCATTCTTGCCCCCCGAGCTTGGGTCATCCCCCTCCGGAGGCGTCTCTGGTGCGGGATCCTTCTTGCCCCAGCGCGCACCGGCCGCCTTGGCTGCCTGCTCCTTGCGCTGAGACTCGCGCGTGGCGAACTCCTGCTTCTTCTCCCAGGCCTCGATAGCCTTCTCGGCTATCACGGGGTGGTAGAGCCGCCCGTCGGAGCACTCGACCCAGCCGTAGAGGGCGCCGGCCGAGACCTTGTCCCACTCGGCCACGACCCGGCCGTAGCCCGCGAACTTCGAGAGCTGCCGGGCTTCCTTCGGGAGCGAACCAGCCGGGACCTGGTGCCACGAGGCGCACCAGAGCAGAATGGCCGCCCGGAACTCGTCTCCGGTGATCTCATCCACGATGGAGGAGTCCCGCAGGCGTGAGACCTCAAGCGGCATGAAGGGGAAATCGCGCAGGTCGACGTGCGCAGGAACGAGGGGCTGCACGGTCATGGCTGCTGCCTGTTGCGGATCGCGTTGAGGGCCGGGTCTATCCAGGCGCGCACGACCTGGTTCGCGCGGCCGGCCCGGTTCTTGTCGATGATCAGTTCGAGGTCGTGCCGCACGCGCTCGAAGTCGTCCTGCGCGGTCGGGTCGCCGTCGCGGAAGGCCTGGGACCGTTCGATGTAGTAGGAGGCCCGGTAGAGGAAGACGACGGCGTCCGAGTTCTCCTCGAAGGCGCCGGCCCCGCGGATGTCGGCGAGCTGCGGGCGCTTGTCCTCACGCCCCTCAGTGTTGCGGTTGCACTGCGCCAACAGGAACACAGGGCAATCGAGGTGCTTGGCGAGCGCCAGGGCGCCGTCCGCGACTTCCTTCAGGCCCTCGTCCTCGCGACGGTAGGCCCGCGACGCCTTCACAATGTGGGCGTGGTCGATCACCACGCAGCCGAGCGGGATGCCCTTGCGGGCGTAGTGGTTCGCCAGCCGGTCCGAGGAGGCTGCGATGTCGCCGATGGTGCGCCCGCCGCCGTCCTCGATCGTCATGGGCTGGGCGCGCTGCTCGTAGAGCGTGCCGGCCACGATCTCGGCCTGGCGCTGATTCAGCCCGCCGCGGCGCAGGATCTGCTCGAACGGCATCCGGACACCGCGCCGCTCCAGCTCGCTCGCCGCGACACGGGCCGCGACCTGCCGGCGGGACATTTCCAGCGAATGGTAGATCGAGGCGAACCCCTGATCCGCCATGGAGGCTGCAACCTCGACGCCGAGCACCGACTTGCCCATCGAGGTCCGGGCCGCGACCGTGATCAGGGTCGCGGGCTGGGGGGCTCCACCGATCTCCCGGTCGAACTGGGCTAGGCCCGAGCTCGGGAGCTTCCGGCCCTCTCCCTGAAGATCAGCCTGGATTGACGCGACCAGGTCGTCGCCAGCCTGCTCCAGCGTCGCCGACATGCTCTTGCGGGACACGAACGACGCGCGGACCTCGTCGACCCGGGCGTAGATGCGCTCCAGCGCCGGGCCGGGCACGAAGCCGGCGCCCTCGCGCACGTCGACGGTGGCGATCGCCAGCTCGCGCAGCTGCCAGTACTGTTGGATCGTCCGGGCATACTCCTCGGCCGTGGCGGGCGTGCAGCCGTCCGACGCGAGGCGCGTCAGGTACTCCATCGCAGTCTGGCCGCCGAGGTCGCAGGCCATGAGCTTCGGCCCGGCCGCTGCCTTCACCTTCAGCAGGTTCGGCGTGTCACCGGCGGCAGCGACCGCCATGATGATCTCCCACACCGCACCGTGGGTCTGCTCGAAGAAGTGCTCGGGCGCGATGAGGTGCTGGATCAGCGGGAAGACCTGAGGCTGCCAGAGCACGCAGCCGATCAGGGCGGCCTCGGTCTCGACGCTGACGGCCGGGAGCGTGGGCTTCGGCGCGCGGGGCGTGAACGGGACGACGGCGCCATAGGCGTCTGCGGGATCGAAGAGCTCGGTCATCCGAGGAGCCCTTCCTGCTCACGCGCCGTCGGGCATGTCAGCTCCACGAAGGCGTTCCAGGCCTTCACGGCCGCAGCCATGTCGAGGATGCGCAGCGTTTCATCCGCAACCGCTTTGGCCGACACGTAGGCCTCGAACGCAGCTTGTTCCCGGGCATCCCGAACGGATTGAAGGTCGATCACATTCATCGCGCTACTCCGCCGCCTGGAGGGCAGGGACGGGCGCGCCGACGATGATCGCAGCGGCTCCGATCCGGCGCGCGGACATCTCCGCGTATTCCGGATTCAGTTCGATCAGCGTGGCGTCGAGGCCGAGCGCGTCAGCGACGAGCCCGACCGTCCCAGCACCGCCGAACGGGTCGAGGACGCGGCCGGGCACCGCCGGCAGGCCGGCGCAGAGCCCCCCACACTTCGGCTGGGGCAGCGCGTGGCCGCAGAACGCGCAGGCCTGCGCCGGGACGCCGGCCTTGATGCAGCGCTCGGCCAGGGCCGGCGGGAAGGTCGCGAAATGCGCCTCGCGGTAAGCCTTTGGCGCGATCGTCCAGACGTTGCGGGCGTTGCGTGTTTCGAGCGGGGAGAGGCTGAGCGTGGCCAGAGCCGCGTCCATGCTCGAGTTGTTCTTCGTGCCGCTCCCCGGCTGCGCCAGCTTTCGGGACACCGGGGTGCGATCAACATTCTGCCGGCTGTTCGGGCCGGGTCGCTTGATGCGGTTCCGCCCGCGGTCCGCTTGATCGGGGTCGAGCTTGTCGAGGCGACCCCAGCCCACGCCGGTATCGGTGCCGCGAGCCGCTGCGCGCACATGGGCCCCACCCGTGACGGGCTCGCGGATGGCCTCGTGGTTGTAGAAGTAGTCCTCGCCCTTGGTGAGCAGCCACACCTTTTCATGCGCCGATGTCGGCCGGTCGTAGACCGACTCGGGCATGGGGTTCGGCTTGTGCCAGATGATCTCGGAGCGGACCCACCAGCCATCGTCCTGGAGGGCGATCGCCAGCCGGTTCGGGATCATGCAGAGGTCCTTCGGTTTCAGGTACCCGCCGGCAACCACGCGCCCCGATGGCGGTAGAGCCGAGCGGGTGCGGAAGACGTCGCCCCTCTGTCCGCGCGAGGTTGAGTGCCCCTGCTCAAGCACCGGCCCGACCGTCGAGAACGGCTTGTCACGGAAGGTGCGGTCGTCGCCGACCACGTCCGCAGCGGCCCGTCCGTTGGGGTGCGCGGCGTAGCAGTCGCCGTAGTTCAGCCAGAGCGTGCCGCGGGGCTTGAGCACCCGGCGGACCTCCCGGAAAACCTCGACCATGACGGCAAGGTGCTCGCCGAGCGTCGGCTCAAGGCCGATCTGCCCCGCGACGCCATAGTCGCGCAGGCCCCAGTACGGGGGCGAGGTCACCACGCTGTCGAAGTAGGCGTCCGGCATGGCGCGCAGCTGCTCGCGGACGTCGCCGACGTGGATGCGCACCGTCATGACGCGAGGTCCTGGGCAAGCGGCGCGGCCGGCTCAATGCGGAACACCAGGGCAGGGATCTCGGCGTAGGCCTTGCGGACGAAGCCCTCGACCACGGAGGCGTCGTCGCCCCAGACGATGCCGTTGAAGGCGTCGGAGCACTTCGCGATGTTGTCCCAGTCCGGCTTGACCTCGGGCCGGACGAGGCCGGCCAGGGCCTCGGCGCGCTTCTTCTTCGAGAAGCTCTTCGGGATCGGCATGTAGGCGTAGACCGCCACGGACAGGGGGCCAGCGAGCGGGGCGCGCCCCCGCATGGCAGCACTCGCCACCATGCGCAGCGCGCCCTCGTAGGATTGCGTCTTCGGATCGGCGTATTGCTGCGCACGCGGCGCCTTACCGGCCGCCACGACAACGCGCGACCGGTGCCGTCCCTTGCCCATGGGCGGGCCGGGCAGGCGGATGATGATGGGATCTGGCACCGCTCGCGCTCCCGGTCAGGCGTCGACAGCGGTGCGGGTCGTGTCGGCCGGCATGGCCGGCGCAGGCGGAGCGTCGTCGCCGGCAGCGGTGCGACGGCGCCGACGAGGCCTGCCGCCTGCGGTCTCCGCTTGATCGGCATCGGCCTCGTCGCCCTCTGCCTCCCCCTCGTCGGGGTTGGGGTTGAGCTCGTTCAGCTTAAGCTCGGTCTCCTGTTGGAAGACGCCGTCCTCGTCGATCGGGAGGTCGGGCTGATCCTTGTCGGCCTTGGCCTCGGCGCGCTGGCCGAAATAGGCGGCGGCATCGGCGAACACGAGGATGGCCGAACCTCCGCCATGCTCGGCCAGCTTGGTGATGTCCTCGACTGAGCCGGATGCGTTGACCTTGAGCTTGATGCCGTCCTTCACGGTCCACTCGCCCGTGGTAACCAGCATGTGCACGAAGCCGGTCTGGGCGACGATGTCGACGGACCCGCGGACCACGTCGCGCGAGAGCTTCTCGATGTTGGAGATGGCGCGCTTTTGCTGATGTTCGCTAAGCTTGGTCCAGGGTTCGTCTAAGCCTCGAAGCACGTCGAGGAACTGATCGCGGATGTCGCCAGACAGGGTCTCGGCTTGCATCTCGACTGTATTTGTGGCTTCCATCGTCTCTCTCCACACACGGGCACCACGCCCGATCTCGATGCCGCCCGGACCCTGCTTGCCGCGCAGGGTTCCGGGCGGTGTTGTTTCGGGGGTTAGGCGGCCGGCGGGACGCGGGGCTCGCCGCGGGAGCGCAGGTCCTGGGACGCGCTGGGGGCCTCGACGGCATTGTCCTGGCCGCGCAGCGAGGCGGCGACGGCCGAGAGCGTCTCGCGCAGCAGGTACGCCTCGAAGGCCCAAATCTGCCGGACCGCGTCGTCGTAGGCGTAGCGCTCGCCGGCGGCCTGGTCGTAGTTCTCAGGCGAGGCGCAGGCGGACTTCCCGACGAAGGTGAAGCCGTTCCGCATGGTGATGATGCAGATCGTCAGCACGCCGGAGCGGAAGTACTCGACGTCACCGATCTTGGCCTTGATCGCATCCAGCGTGACGCGCGGGGCCGTCGATTTCTCGACGATCGCGTCGGCCTCGTTGCGGCTGAGCGCCGGATCACCGCTGCTATCCGCCGAGCGTGAGGCGATGGTGTAGGTCGCCTGGAAGACCGAGTCCCGGCAGGGGTAGAACTCGCCCTCGACGCCGCGGATGATCCAGTCGCCATCCCGCGCCGTCATCGTGCCTTCGGTCGTAGTGATCTGGCAGCTGCCGTCCTCGACGAACACGAGGCGGCCGGCGACGATCCCCTCGTGGATCATGGCGTCGCCGGGGATCTCGCCGAGGCGGAACTGCACGGCTTCGATGGTGACGGGCTTCTTCGTGAAAGCGGACACGGGCGTTCTCCAGTGTAAAGCAGGGTGTGAAGGGGAGCGCTCAGGCGGGCGTCAGACGACGCACCAGTCCTCGGCGAGCATGTCCGTCTGGGACGCGAGCCAGCCCATGAGGATCTCGCCGGTGGCGGTCTTCATGGTGATGCAGGGCAGCACGGTCGCGGAGCCGCCGTTCTGGCGCGCGAACTCGCTGTTGTTCGAGGACCAGAAGTTCTCGAAGGCGATCTCCCGGCCGGGCAGGGGACCGCTCAGCGAGAGCCACATGCCCTTGCCGTTCCAGCCTTCGCGCGCGACGCGGCTGCCGGCCTTCAGCGCGGCGATTGCTTGACCGAATGCGAGATCCCGCACGGCCTGACCGAGCGAAGTATTGCCGGCATCGAAGGCGCCCCGAGGCGAGAACGAGAGGTAGCCCTCCGGGTGCGCCTTATCGGGTGCGTACCGGACCAGCATGCTGCCGGCCTGGGGCACACCACGCGCGGTGATGTCGGCCGGGACCTTGATCGGAATGAGCGCCCCGCCATCGTCGACGATCGCGATCAGACCGCGCTCGTCGCTCGGGTCGAGGTCCAACCGCACCAGCGGGTACGCCTCGACCTGCTTGTGGCTGACGTGCGTGGGCGTGAAAGGGCGCGCGGTGCTGTCCGCGAACGCCAGCGCCTGCTCTGTCCCGTCGACCATGGTCACTCCTCCTGGTGGGCGGCCTGCCACAGCGGCAGGTCGGTCAGATCCGCCGGCACCCGCGGCGCACGCGATCGAGCATGCGCAGGGGCAAGTGCCGGTACGGACGGTCGCCCTGGACGGCGCGGAGCTGATGCTTCAGCGTGAGCCGCTCCAGGAGCGCGAGACGGAGGCGCCGCAGCGCCCGAAAGAAGAGCCGCATGGAGATCCTCACGGAGGGCGTTGTTGCCGGCCTCGACCTTGTCGGCCGCGGCCTCGATGCGGGCGCAGACGCGGGCGTAGAGCGTCGCGATGTTGAGGGCGTCGTGCAGTCCGACCGTGACGTCCGGTGCCCGCCCGAGGACTTTGCGGACCCAAGTCGCCGAGCGCCCGAGCGGCGCGCCGACGAGTCCGTAGGCCCGCATCCGTGACCCCGCGCTGCGCTCGCGTTCGGCCACCAGAGCGGCCAGAGGCGAGCGTGCGCGTTCGAGTGCCTGTTCGGCCGTGATCATCACGCGACCGTCTCCCGACTTTGACCGCATTCGGTCAGTCCTCCGTGCTTCAAGAAGATCGAAGCAACAGGGGCGACAAAGTGCGGGAGGTTGAGGGAAGTACGCAGTACAGACGCGGGATCGACAGCTTGGCGGCCACGACGATCACGCGAATTCAGGGACGTGCGGGCCGATCCCCCGGGAGGGTCGGACCAGCCCGCACGCTCACGCACCGGAGCAGCAAGAGCTCGACGGGCGCGATCTCGGGAATACGCGCGCCCGCTCCGGTGGGAGCCGTGAGGAAGAGCGGGCGCGATCGGCGGGTTCAGCCCCGCGCGATGGGAAACTGGCACCGGTGGCAGGAGTCGAACCTGCGGGTTTCGGGTTTGGAGCCCGAGCCACAACCACTTGCTCACCGGCAGGAGATGGGCGGCGCTCACGCGGCGCTCGCCTCGGACGGTACGACCGACTTCGCGGGGCGCTGGACGTCAGCCGGCCAGTCAGCATCACGCGAGAGAGGCCAGTTGTCCGAAAACCACTGCAGGGTGCGCGCTAAGCGCTTCACCCCGATGTCGCACGATCCACTGCGCAACTGAGCCAGACGGGCACTGTCCTGCAGCGCCCGCTTGGAGACTGTCGACTGCGGGACCGAACACACGTCGCCGTATGCGTCCGCGACTGCCAGGAGTGAAGAAATGCCCGTCATGGGCCTAGAAGTAGGGTATGTTTACCCCACCGGTCAAGGGTCTACATACCCCTCAGGGTACGCCGAGAGGCGGGTAATAATACCCGCCATGGAAAGACCCTTCGTCAGCCGCATCCAAGAACGCCTTGAGGCGACAGGTAAGTCTGTGCGCAAGGCCGCACTGGATGCTGGGCTTAGCGAGACAGCCCTCAAGGATCTGTTGGCGAATCCCAAGCAGTTTCCGAAGCTCGATACGATGCAGAAGCTAGCCGAGTCGCTTGGCGCTGATCCAGCGTGGCTCGCCTATGGCGTCTCAGGCGACATTGTGAAGGCGCAGGAAGAGACAGCGGAGCAGGAAGACGACTCGTTACCTGTCAAAGGCGAGGTAGCAGCCGGTCGATGGCTAGAGGCTGATGATCACGTTGACGTACCCGCCTACGATCCTGTGCCAGTAAAGCCAGACAGTCGCTGGCGGCGCGAACACCAATACGGCCTCGTCGTTCGTGGCTCGTCGCTAAATCGCATAGCGATCGACGGCGACATCCTCGCTTGTGTCGATGCCATCGCCATCCGCTACAAGCCAGCCGAGGACGACCTGGTCGTCGTTGAGATGCGTCGGAACGCGGGGCTGCTCCGGCAACGCACCGCGAAGCGCTACATGAAGCAGGGCAACCATGTGGAGCTCTGGCCCGACTCAGATGATCCACGCTGGCAAAAGCCGATCATCATCCCTCAGGGGCCGACCGCCCTGGAATCCATGATTGAGGACGAGGACGGGCGGATCGAGGTTTCGATCATCGCCCTTGTGACATGGGTGCACCGGCCTATTCAGCGGCGAAGGCGCGCCTGACAAGTCAAAAGCGCTATCGGGATCTATACCATCTCAAAGCGCCTTTGATTGATCGTCAAATTCTCATAGAACCTCGTCCACGGGGCACCTCGTCTTCGTCAACCTTGAAGACCTTTCTGAACAATTTTTTAAATTCCAGCCAACTGTCTGACGCCTGCATAAGGCCAATTACTTTAGCTAAATGTTTTTCTAAATGTGGATTGCCGATGTCATCGGTCAAAAACTGATGATGTTTGAACCTACGCTTGCCGGTACTAGATTGCACAGGATTTTGTGATTTAAGTTGCTGCATTACGCCATCAGGAAGTCTTTCGTAAACCAGGGCATTCGTTAGCATACCTACGTAGCCAGGCTTTGCTCTGCTTGCAGGATCAAGATCATCCCACTTATGAAGCCTGTAGATACCTTCATAGAATTCCAGTGGAAATCTTTGCGCCCAAGGCAGCAATTCTTTGGATATGTACGCTTCGAGGATCTTAGCTAGAGCATCGCGCTTGCGATATATTTGATATCCTGTTGCCTCATCAACAAGGGCGACAATGCCGACTCGCGCAAGCCCTCTCATGATTAGCTCACACTGATGAGCTATTTGTTGTTGCTGTACCTGCAGCCCCGCCGGAGATGCGCGAGCAGTTAGGACGGCTTCGCAGATCTCGACAAGGACTTCCGCCTCGTACCCATAAGAGCGCTTGCCGCTCGGCGATAAAAATACGATTGGGTTGCGGATTCGATCAAGCAACTCACTGCTGATAAAAGGCTTTATGCGCTCGCGCGAGACAAAAAGTTCGAAACGATTCATCCCCGGAACCATACTGCCGCCCTTAGCCATGCTAAGAGCATCTTGCATGCCCCCGAAGGTCAAAACCCGTCTTTCGTCGTCCAGAACGTAACAGGGGATTCGGATGTCGCCGATCGATATCGGGCGAGCATCGTCACCGAACTCCGCTTGCGGCAACTCCGCCCTATCTGGCTCCGCCTTTGCCCATCGTGCTGCAGCACCGGCTGCTGCGGCTGCCTTCCGCTGCTCGGGCGTCTGCGCGAGCGCTCGCGCCTTCGCCGCTTGTCTATGCTGCTCTGCCATACCTGACCCCACTGCTAGCGTTCGCTAGCATAAGTGCATGCTAACGACCGCTAGCACAAGAGGCAGGATGTCAGAAATTAGAACGGTAGAGCGTCCACAATGCCCGCAGGTACCTGGCCGTAAGTTGCGATCGTTACGGCTTCACCCTCATCGAACTCTCCGGCGCCCGTCCGATAGAAAGCTGCCGCGCCTGTTGCATAGCCGCCGTTGACGCGCCCCTCGGCTAGCTTCCGCGCCTCATCTGCATTCTTGCAGGTCCAGAACCGCCCCTGGATCAGCTTGCCGAGCCGGTCGAGAATGAACGCCTGCACACCGTAGAGATCCTTGCCCGCCATCGCGTCCTCCAGAACTGGTTGCCTCATGGGAGCTGATCCAATGGTACAAAACAAGAACATGGAAAGCTGCCCTGTGGACGAGTGTGGATAGATAAATCACCCATGCCGGGGTAAATATCCTCCACATGGCTTGACGGGGTAAGAATACCCTGGTTATCTTCACTCCATCGCCCGCCGATGGAGCCGCCCCGGTGACCACCCTCCCCAACATCCCCCTCTCTCGCTCGGCGCTCCTCGGCGTCCTCGCGACGATCCAGAACGGCCCGACCTTCGCGAACCAGGACATCATGTCGTTCGCCGGCATGTGCTCCACCGACGAACTGGCCGACCACGTCATGGCGTCGTTCGGCCGGCTCGGAGCAGCGGAGAAGCTTTTCGCGCTTGAGGCACTGCAGGCTCGGGTCGCTCCGGCGCCGGCCTACATGGTCCCGCAGCCGTGCCAGCAGCAGCAGGCGCAGGCCAAGCCCCGTGAGACGGCTGCCGAGTGGGCCGCCCGCATGGACCGCAAGAAGCCGCGCCGGGCCCCGCGCCCCGTGGCCGAGGACAGCCCGGCTATGAAGGCGGGCCTCGCGATCGCTGCCGAAGCCGGCCGCGCCCACGCAGAGCGCCGGATGGCCGCCGCCGCCGAGCACAACATCACGACGCCGCTGGCCCTGGCCGGCCGCTACACGAGCGCTCGCTGATGGCCTCCTACGAAGCCCACGACCCGCGGGACTCGACCCGCGAGCGCATGCTCGACGTCGACTTCACCATCGACAGCTACGGCGCGCCCGCCCGCACCTTCTGCTTGCCGGAGGACTCGGATCCCGGAGAGCCAGCCGAGATCACCCTTGAAGCCGCCTTCGACATCACCGGCGCCGACGTCCTCTCGCTCCTGACGACCGAGCAGCAAGAGGCGATCGAGAGCGAGGTCCTGGAGAACTTCGACTTCGACGGCGGCGAAGACGACTGGGACGGAGACCTGTGATGGCCATCCTCCTCGTCTCCACGGACTTCCCGGCTCAGAGCTTCCACGTCCGGATCGACGGCGATTACGTCGGCTTCGTCTACCGTGACGTCGAGACTGGCGAGTGGCTGCTCACCGCCGACGCCATGCGGTTCGAGACGCGCGCTGCGCTACCCGCGCCCTTCGAGCGCTGGACCTACGAGTTCGAGAGCCTGACCGAGCTCTGCGCCTTCCTGACCGCGCCGCATCCGGGCGCCCAGGGCCTCCGCGACGCCGCCTGAGCGTCGCCCTCCCGCCTTCACCCCCGAGCGCACCGCGCTCCAACACGAGAGCACCATGTCACGCGGTATCGAATCCATGATCCTGGGGAGCATCCTCGGTGAGGCCCTGAAAGACAACACGAGGACGATTAACCGCCCCAAGCGGCCGGTCTCCGATGACATCGCGACCCTGCGAGCCGCCTCCGAGCGCTTCAGCGGTCACAACCCGTTCAAGGCGGGCGATCTGGTCACGCCGCGCGCAGACAGCCCGATCAAGCAGGCGGGGCGGCCGCACATCGTGCTTGAGGTCGACCCTGCTCCGGTCGCGAACCGGGTTCCGACCCTCCACGGAGACGCGAACCGCTCCGACTTCGGCGCCCGGCGCGACATGCGCGTGGCCAGCACCTGCGACTGCGACCACGGCGAGATCGCCACCCACTGGGTCGAGAGCTGGATGTTCGAGGCCTTCGTCGAGGTAGCGCCCGAGAGCGCTGCCGCCTGAGCCGCCCACCGGGCCGCTCACGCCGGGCGGCCCGGCCCATCTCTTCCATCCCTGCGAGCCCTACCGTGTCGGACGCTCAACTCGCCTGCCTCGCCATCTTCGCCGGCCCCTTCCTCCTTGGCTGCATCGTTGCCCTCGGGAACCTCGTTCCGGTTGGTGCTGGCCCCGCCCCCTCGCCGAAGCGCGTCCTGCGCTGGTGCCTCGCGGGCCCGGTCTGGTTCGCCCTCGCGGTAATCGTCGGGCTCCTGGAGCTGATCGACGACCTCAACATCCTGCTGCACGCCGGCGCTCGCCGCGCGGTCATCGGCCTTCGCTCCTGGATGATCGCCTGACCATGAGCGCCAGCCCCTTCGCCTTCGACCGCGCGCCCTACCGCGTCCGGCTCGGCACCTACGCGATCCTGGAGGACCGGGACGGCCGGACCGTCGCCGGCGTCGCCGAACCCCTCAACGATCCCGCCGAGCGCCTCCGGTTCGCCCAGGCCCTCGTCGTCGAGATCAACGAGGCCGCCGCCCGCCACGCGGCCGAGAACCCCGCCCTTCCTCAAGCCGCCGAGTGACCGCCGCCATGAAGATCATCGAACTACAGGCCGAGAACGTGAAGCGGCTCCGAGCCGTCACGATCACGCCCCAAGGCAACATCGTGGAAATCAGCGGGCGAAACGGCGCCGGCAAGAGCAGCGTGCTCGACGCCATCTGGTGGGCCCTGTCCGGCACCACGAACATCCAGGCCAAGCCGATCCGGAAGGGCCAAGAAGAGGCGCGCATCAGCGTTGACCTCGGCGAGTTGAAGGTGATCCGCACCTTCCGCCAGCGCGAGGACGGCAGCCACACCACGAACCTCATCGTCGAGAACGGGGAGGGTGCCCGGTACCAGTCTCCGCAGCGGATGCTCGACGGGCTCCTCGGCGCTCTGACGTTCGATCCGCTCGCCTTCACCCGCATGGACGGCAAGGCGCAGCTCGAAACCCTCAAGCGCTTCGTGCCCGGCGTCGACTTCGCCGCGATCGAGAAGGCCAGTAAAATCGATTTTGACCGGCGGACCGAGGTCAACCGCACGATCCGCACCCTGCGGTCTCAGGCCGTCAGCATCGAGGTCCCGGCCGACACACCGGCCGAGCGCATCGACGACGCAGCCCTCGTCGCGGAAATGCAGGAGGCTGGCGAGCGCAACGCCCTCACCGAGCGCCGTCGGGTCAACCGAGAGAACTGGGCCGCCGACATCCAGCGGATGCAGGGCGAGGAGGAGCGCCTCCGCGCGCAGGCGGCTCAGCTGATCAGCCAGGCCGACGGCATCGCCGACGTGGTCGCCAGCAAGGTGCTGGAGATGAAGACCGCGCAGCCGCTGCCGGAGATGGTCGACGTTTCCGCCCTCCGCCAGCGGATCGCCGACGCGGGCCGGATCAATGCCGCCGTCACCCAGCGTGAGCAACGCGACCGGATCGAGGCTCAGGTGAAGGACGCCGAGGCCGAGGCCGCCGCGCTCACCAAGGCGATCGACGACCGCGCCGCTGAGAAGCGCGCGGCCATTGCCAGGGCCGACCTGCCCGTGCCCGGCATCGGGTTCGGCGACGACGAGATCCTGCTGAACGAGGTCCCGTTCGACCAGGCGTCGAGCGCCGAGCAGCTGCGCACGTCCGTCGCCATCGCCATCGCGGCCAACCCGAAGCTCCGGGTGATCCGCGTTCAGGACGGCTCGCTCCTCGACGAGGAGGCCATGCGGATCCTCGCCGAGATGGCGGACGCGGCCGACTATCAGGTCTGGATCGAGCGGGTTGGCGTCGGCAGCACGGTCGGGATCGTGATCGAGGATGGCGCGATCGCCTCGGCGTCCGCGCAGGCTGCGGAGTAGCAGCCATGACGACGGCGAGCGGCCGCTCCGTCATCACCCGGGATTTTGTCCTTCAGGTGCTGATCTACGACCCTGTGACCGGCATCTTCACGTGGCGCCAGTCGCGAGGCGGAAAGCTCCTTGGTACCAGGGCGGGCGGTCTCGACGGCGACGGCTACGAAGTCATTCGCCTCAACAAGCGGGCGTTTAAATCGCACCGGCTCGCGTGGCTCTACGTTCACAGCGACCTTCCGGACAGCGATCTCGACCATCGCGACCTGAATCGAGCGAACAACGCGATCAACAATCTTCGCCCTGCTACGCGGGCGCAGAACATCGCCAATACCAAGAAGCGGGCAACGAACCGCTCTGGCTACAAAGGCGTGAGCTACCACGCCTTCTCTGGTCTCTACCGCGCAACTCTCTTTGTTCGCGGCAAGCAGATCTGCGGCAAGTACCACAAGAAGCCTGAGGATGCCTACGCGGAGTACTGCGCGATGGCAGTTGCGTCTTACGGTGAATTTGCGAGGCTTTCATGAAAATCGTTGATTACATCACCGGCCCGATTGATGTGCCGGGTCTCTATCACATGGCCGCGAAGGCTTATCATGCAGATCCATGCGTGGAGCCGTCGCTGTCGTCGTCGATCGCGAAGGTGCTCATCACCCAGAGCCCGGAGCACGCCTGGGTCGAGCATCCGCGACTGGGCAAGGCGCCGGACGACGAGCGCGATCCGACGCGTACGATGGAGATCGGGACCGCGGCCCATAAGCTGATCCTGGGGCACGGCGCGGAACTCGTGATCATCGACGCACCGGACTACCGCACGAAGCTCGCGAAGGAGGCGAGAGCGGAAGCTTACCGCAACGGGCAGGCACCGGTCCTTCGCGACAGCATGGAGAAGGCCGAGACCCTGGCCGATCAGGTGAAGATCCGGCTGGCCCGCATCCCCGGCTGTGAGGGCTTCCAGGGCGCCCCCGCCGAAGTCGTCGCCATCGCCCGCGACGTGTCCGGCGCCTGGCTCCGCATCATGATGGACCGCGTCGAGATCCACGCCGATCACGCAATCATCTACGACGTGAAGACTGGAGACACGTCGGCCGCGCCCCAGACGCTCGGCCGCCGCGTCGAGCAGATGGGGATGGAGGTTCAGGCCGCCTTCTACATCCACGTTCTGGGGCTTCTGTTCCCGCACCTGCAAGGCCGCATCGCCTTCCGGTGGATCTTCATCGAGAACGACGCACCGCACGGCGTGTGCGTCGCCGAGGCCGACGCTGCAGGCCTTCACGTCGGCGCCCACAAGGTCGTGCTCGCGCTCACCCGCTGGAACAAGGCGATGAAGAGCGGGACCTGGGCCAGCTACCCGACGCAGATCGTCCGCGTCGAGTACCCGGAATGGGCCCAGAAGCGCTGGCTGGAGCGCGAGGAGCTCGAACTCGCGCAGGAGGTCCAGAACTTCGACCTCAACAGCAGCCCGTTCCGTCCCCTTGATTGGGAGGATGCGGCGTGAGCTTCACCTTCATCCCTGCAGAGCGCTTCAAGGAGCGCGCCGGCCTGTTCGTGTCCCTCACCGGGGGTACGAATTCCGGCAAGACATTCTCGGCGATGCGCCTCGCGCGCGGTATCGCCGGGCCGACTGGCAAGGTGGCAGTCCTCGACACCGAGGGCGGTCGCACGCTCCACCTGAAGGCTGACTTCGCCTTCGATGCGAGCGTCATGGACCCGCCCTTCCGTCCCGAGCGGTTCGCTGCCGCCGCGAAGGCCGCGGAGGACGCCGGCTACGATGCCCTGGTGATCGACAGCTTCTCGATGGAGTGGGCAGGCTTGGGCGGTGTGCTCGACTGGCAGGCGGCCGAGTTCGAGCGGATGGGCAGCAAGGACTCGGCGAAGGGCACGTCCTGGATCAAGCCGAAGATGGCCCACAAGGCCATGGTCTACTCGTTCCTGCAGCGGCGCATCCCGATCATCTTCTCGATCCGGGGCGAAGAGAGCTTCGTCCCTCCGAACAAGACGATCTTCAAGGCCATCACGAACAAGCAGTTCCCCTTCGAGGTCACCGTCTCGTTCCGGCTGGAGTCGGAGCGGAAGGGCTACATCGACCTGAACGACCCGAAGTCGTGGAAGATGGAGGGCGCGCACCAGGAGATCTTCAAGCACGGCGACCGGATCGACGAGGAGCACGGGGCCGCGCTCGCTCGCTGGGCCTGCGGTGCCTATGCGCCGAAACCTGCTCCGCAACTCGCTGCGCCGGCGATGAAGGACGAGCCGGAGCAGCGTCGGCTCACGGCACCCGCTGACGCTACCAAGCCGTCCAACCGAGACCGCTTGTTCACCGCGGCGCGTGAGGCCGCGAAGAAGGGCCACGTCTCCCTCGTGGACTTCCGTCGCACTCTCGACCCTCGCGCCGATCGCGCCCTCGACGAGATCCAGGCCGAGCTCATCGACATCGCCGCCGACGCGGACTCGCGCGACGACGGCGAGCCCGACCAGCACAGCGAGGCCGCGTGATGCCTGGCCGCCGCTTCACCGACGAACAGCGCGAGCAGATGGCGAACCGCCGCGAGGCGGGCGAGACGCTCGAAACCATCGCGCAGGCCTTCGGGTGCTCTGCCTCGAACGTCTACTGGACCTGCCTCGCGCTCGGCGCCGACAAGCCGAACGCGAAACCCCTCCCGACAACAGTGCTCGGCCCGATGGTCGTGCAGCGCAAGAACGGCGTCGTGCGCCGCTTCACCGCCGAGGAGGACGCTCGCCTCCTCGCTTTGGAAGCTCAGGGCAAAGGCGACACCGAGATCGGCAAAGCCCTCGGCCGTCGCGCCAATTCGGTGCGCGGTCGGCTGATGACACTCGCCCGCCGCGAAGCTCGCTCGGAGGCAGCATGACCACGGCCCCCATCTGCCCCGCCTGCGATACCGCAGCCCGCCTCACCGACGGCGCCGAGATCTACCCGCACCGGCCCGACCTCGCGGACAAGCCCATCTGGGCCTGCACAATCTGCGAGGACACCTATGTCGGGTGCCATCCCGGTACCGAGACCCCGCTCGGTTTCCCGGCCGACGCCGGCCTACGCGAAGCCCGGATGC
The DNA here is from genome assembly GCF_002917135.1 of Methylobacterium sp. V23. Taxonomy (NCBI): domain Bacteria; kingdom Pseudomonadati; phylum Pseudomonadota; class Alphaproteobacteria; order Hyphomicrobiales; family Methylobacteriaceae; genus Methylobacterium; species Methylobacterium sp. V23. Next base: position 7,995 of record NZ_PDHT01000011.1, on the reverse strand, counting down.
TCCTGCATCGCAACCGGATCGATCCGCTTTGGAAGGGTGCGCCCGACTGCGGCGCGTACCGGCCCGAGAGCGACGCCGCGCGCAAGCAGATCCAGCGGGCCGCCCGGGCGCGCGTCTACCGCTTCTTGGCGAACCGCATGGGGCTCACGGAGGAGGCCTGCCACACCGGCATGTTCACGGTCGAGCAGTGCCGGGAGGCTTACGCCGCCCTGAACCGCGTCACGTACCTCGACGTGCGGAAGTGGGCCCAGGTCGGCGACCGGCCGGCCAAGCCGAAGAAGGAACGGAAGGCGAAGGCCCCGACGCCTCTGCCGGAGCCGACCGAGGCCGAGCGCGGCGCCGCGGCGATCGCCGCCGTGGTCCTGCGCGCGGCCCTCTCGGATCCGTCACTCATGGGCGAGGCGTCGACGGCCTTCCTCGATTTCGGCAGCCCGCGTCGCGGTGCAGTGCTGCGGACATGGGCCGGCCTTCCCGGCTTCTCGCTGATGAGCGGCGCCTACCACCATGATCTGTTGCCCGGCTGGCAATACTCCATGGACGAAGTCGCCGCCGAGATGATCCCCGACCTCGAGGCCCTCGCCGAGCGTGGCGAGCGGCCGACCCAAGCGACCAGCCAGGGAGTAGCAGCGTGACTGACCGCCCCATCATCTTCAGCGCGCCGATGGTGCGCGCCCTGCTCGACGGCCGGAAGACGCAGACCCGGCGCATCCTGAAGCTACCGAAATGGGCGAGCACCGATCCGAGCCATATCGAGTTCGGAGCATCCGGGGAGCCGGAGGTCATCTGCCGGGATACCGGGTGTCTCGCTGCTCTGCCCATGCCCTACGCGGTTGGCGACCGGCTTTGGGTCCGCGAGAACCATCGCTTTGCGGGCGGACGCTACAACGACGGCAGGGTCGGAGAGGCCAATTGGAGCGAGGACGAGTGGTTCAGGTGTTACGGCGGGGGTGGCTGCGGCGATAACTGGGACCCGTCTTTCCCTCCTGATTGGCGGCCGTCCGAGCACATGCAGGTCGCGGACCTCACCGGGCCAGGGCACGACGAGGGCCCTGACGTTGAGCGGTTCGCAACCAAGGTCCTGCCATCAATCCACATGCCGCGCTGGGCTTCGCGCCTGACGCTGGTGGTCACTGACGTCCGCGTCGAGCGGCTGCAGGACATCAGCGAGGCCGACGCTGTCGTGGAAGGCTTGAAGCCGGACACATGCGCCGGACAACGCATGTGGGACCCCGGGACCCCTCACGGCCTGTTCGGCGATCCGCGCGTCGCCTTCCGGATGCTCTGGGAAGACATCAACGGGCCCGGCGCATGGGAGGCGAACCCGTGGGTCGCCGCCGTCAGCTTCACCGTCCACCGCGCCAACATCGCCGCCCTCGACATCGGAGCCGCAGCATGACCGCCTGCAAGCACGAGAACTTCGCCGCGGCTGTCAGGGTCGCCCGGCTGGAAGACAGCGGCCGCTTCATGGCCGAGATCCGGATCAGTTGCACCGCATGCGGCGCGCCGTTCCAGTTCCTCGGCCTGGAGCCAGGCCTGGACCTGCAAGGGGCCCGGGTCAGCATCGACGGCCTCGAAGCCAACATCGCGATCGCGCCAGAGGGCACGCAACCGAGCCCGCTCCAGCGCATGGTGCACGGCGTCCAGGGGTTTGACGCATGACCGCCCCGTCCCTGCTCCACGCCGCCCGCACTGCTCGCGACCGCCGCGAGCGCATCCTCCGCATGGCCGAGACCATGCGCGAGCGGATCTACGGCCTGTCCGAGGGCTGCACCGTCGAGGACCTGCAGGCCGCCGGCTTCACCGAGGCCGAGGCCTACGCCTACCGCGACGACGCGATCGGCGCGCTCAGCGGCCGGCCCTCGCCGCTGCGCACCATCCCCATCGGACGCCTCAAGGGACTCGCGCTCGCCCGCCGGGCCGAGGCCATCCGCCACCGTAACCAGGGGAGGGGCGCTCGTGCGTGAGGACATCCTCATCCCTAAGCAGGTCGCGGCCCGCTGGGGCTGCTCGGAACAGCACGTCAGGAACATGGTCAACCGGGGCGAGCTCGGGCACTTTCGCCTCGGCGGGAAGCTCTTGCGGATTCCCCTCTCTGCCGTCGAGGAAGCGGAATGCGCGATCAAGGCCAGCTTTACGACATCGGACGGCTCAAGTCGGCCAGCTACCCCGAAGGCGAATGCGTCCTCACGTTCTGGAAGGACGGGAAGCGCCGCCGGTTCCGCCTCGGCACCAGTGTCGAGGCTGAGGCTCGCAGCCGTGCGCCAGCCGTCTACGCCGAAGCCCTGAGGCCGACCGGCACCACGGTCGCGGAGCTGTGGGAGGCTTACAGGATCGACAAGGCGGGGCGCCCGGTGGTCGAGATCATGCGGCACGAGTGGAAGGCCCTGGCGCCCCGTTTTGGAGAGATGGCGGCCGAGGCCATCACGATCGCCGACTGCCGGGCCTACATCGCGGAGCGGCGGGGCCTGCGCACCAAGCGGCACCCGAATGGGATCAAGGACGGGACGATCGTCACCGAGCTCGGCCGCATCCGCATGGTCCTGAAATGGGCCGAGAAGCACAAGCACATCGCCCACGCGCCGGCGATCGAGCGCCCGACCCTCCCGAAGCGCAACGTGGACAAGCACCTGTCCGCGCAACAGGTCCGGCAACTCGCCGAGGCCTGCAAGGCGCCGCATCTCGCGCTGTTCGTGCATGTGGCCTACGGCACGGCTGGCCGCGCCGCAGCGATCCTGGGACTGACCTGGGATCGCGTGCATTTTGATCGCGGCAAGATCGACCTGGAGGATCCGGACATCAAGGTCGCGCACAAGGGAAGGGCGGTAGTGCCGCTGACTCGGACCCTGCGCCTGCGGCTCCTAGAGCAGCAGCGGGGCGCCCGCTCCGATTTCGTGATCGAATGGAACGGCGAGCGGGTCGGTTCGGTGAAGAAGGGGCTGGCCACGGCCGCGAAGAACGCGGGCCTGCCCCACGTCCACCCTCACATGCTGCGCCACTCGGCGGCAGTGCGGCAGGCCGAGGCGGGCGTCCCGATGGAAGAGATCGCGAGCTTCCTGGGCCACTCTAACCCGAAGGTGACCCGCGAGATTTACGCGAAGTTCTCGCCCGAGGCCCTGAGCCGGGGCGCCGCCGCGCTGGAGCTCGACGACGACGAGCCGATCAGCCTCGTGGCCCGGAGGAAGGCGTAGGTAGTGCTCTTGGGTTCGCCGCGCCTGTTCCCCGTGAACGCAGCCGGAACAAGACGCGATTTTACGGAGGGGGACGCGAGGCAACCGTCAATGATTAGAGGCAGTTGGGGGAGGGGAACAAACTTGACATGGTAGGGGTCACAGGTTCGATCCCTGTCGCGCCCACCATTACTCATAGATCGGAGTAGTGGTCTGCAAAAGGCGGCCTTCGGGCCGCCTTTGTCGTTTCTGAGGGTTCCGCCCGGGACGATGACAAGCCATTGATGGCGGGCCGCTGAGAGTCGAGATCCGTGCGGATTGGCTTCGACGGACCCTGAACTCCACCGTGTTGTCTGAGTAATCCTGATCCGAGAGGTTGGGGCCATCACGAAGTGATCTCAGCCATTCTCATCGGAGCTATGCGGGCAGCGAAAAAGCCCGCTGGAACGCCCGGTTCGGAGGACGGTGTACTTCGCATGTTGGCAGCCAGGATCGGCAGCTCGGGCAAGATTCCGCGTGATCGTCGTCCAGCAGGCCCCACGTGCACTGCTCGTTTCGGGATAACGCAGAGCGGAAAAAGCAGTCCGCGGCGCAGAGGGGCTGAGATCCTGCCGAGCTGCGCCATACGGGCAGCGGTTCCCAGGATCGGGATCCGAGGGTCACTCCAGCGCGTCTGTCCCGCGGGCCGGGACAGCACCGCGTCCTGGATAGCCGTGGTCCCCAGCCGGCTCGACTGAGCGCTTGGGGCTGAAGGACGAACGGGCTGTCGGCCGCGGAATTTTGCCGTCGTCGTGACCTGCGGCGTGTTCGCTGGCTTCACGCATCGGGTTGCAGGCTGACGCGCGCGGGGTGTGGAGGGCGTGCTCGCGAGCGGGAGCCGGCCCTGCGAGGGGGCTGATCCGGTCGCCGCCGCGTCCATCTCGCGATCACGGGTCGCAAGGACGGACCCTGTCCGCCAGGGCGGCCGATGCGGCGAGGAGGCCTCACGCCGGCGATTGGCGGCTCGGCGGAGATCGCCTTCGTGACGGTGCACGCTGAATCGGTGGTCCAAGCCGGGCCCGCCCAATTCGATCGGAGCGCTTCCGGACCACGAATGGGGCTGAGGCCGCATTGCGCGAGCCTGCTGAACCCCACCGAGCCGTATGACGGTTCGCCCCGATGCCGGGGCGAGTCCGAGGCGCACGGTGCAGCCATGAAGAGCGCGTCGTCCGAGCTTAAATCTTCTGTCCAGCTTCGCGTGTCGCGCTAGGGCGCGACCCGGCGGGCCCCCGAGACATGTCTGGCCAAATCTGATCGCGGGGGCCTCGCAACGAGAAACAGCCGCCGCCCCCCAGCGGGGACGACGGCCGTCGACGATCAACCGCCGACCAGTCCGCGGACGGGTCTGCCGGCCATGTTACCCGGCGACCGCCAGCTCAGGCATAGAGCGGGGCGGTGTAGACCAGGAAATCGTCCGCATGGAGCTCGACGGGCTTCGTGTCGAGATGCGCGAAGACAACTGCCTTGCCGGCCCCAGCGGTCCCATCCGCATCGAAGGAGATGTTTCCGCTCGTGCTGTCATAGTTGATCGTCGGTGCGCCCTTCTGGGAGGCCTCGCTGCCGGGGCGCAGAACGAAGTGATTGTCCACTCCGGTCCCGTCCACGAGCTGAGCATAGCCGTTGTAGATCGGCGTGCTGTTGTTGAAGACGCCGAAGATCGAGCTGTCGAGGACGATCTTGTCGATGCCGACCTGGAAGTCGGTGATGTTGTCCGTGTTACCGGACGTCAGGGACGCATCGAAGATGAACTTGTCCGCACCCGCTCCACCGGTCAGGAAATCATGACCGGACCCACCGGAGATCACGTCGTCGCCAGCGCCACCATCGATCGTGTCGCTGCCGGCACCGCCACGCAGGCTGTTCATGCCGCTGTTACCGACGAGGATATTGTCGCCGTCATTGCCGGCGCCGCCGATGTTGGCCGACCCTTCGAGGTAGAAGTTCTTGAGATTGACGCCGAGCGCCCAGGTCACGGTCGAGTGGACGTTGTCGATACCGCCGCCCTCGCCGTTGAACTCGACGATTTTATCCTCGCGGTGATACACATAGTAGGTGTCATCGCCAGCACCGCCTTCAAGACAACTGTTCAGGGTCTCCGAGGCGACCAGTGTATCGTTACCATCGGTGCCGCGGGCGGAGTATCCGAAAGCTATACCCAAATTTCCTTCCCAAGATCCTTATACGGCACGGGCTACGGAATACTGCGTTCGAGAGAGAACGACTCTCCGCAGCAAGTGCGCCTCGCGCTGTAGCGGGAGCTTTAATAGAAGCTTAACCCAAAGCCAAGAGGCCGGAGGCGGCCGATCCGCATTTAAGCTGCGTAGGTCGGCTGGTTCAGCAGTCATTCTGCCGAAGAAAAACTACTTAGACGGCGGAGAACTGACTTGGGACGGTCGTTCCGGAAATCACCCCGCGAACGATGTTGAGGAACGGTCCTTGGATCGAACTGGATAGTTCCGAACAGCATTCCTCGCATAATGCGTCCACGAAAAAGAAGGACAGCATCCGGAAAGAACGCTGGGCGAACGCTCGAACACACAGATCGACTGGGATTTGAGAGCAAGACTGGCGAATGACACGGGCTGATCATGAGACATCAGCGGTTCATGTCATGGACGGACACGCCGGCGATTGAGGCGTTGCTGCGCCAATATACAGGTCGGCCGGATCGCGGGGTCCGAGGCCACCGGGATCACAACGTCGTGAGGGAGCCACCGAGGCGACCGCAGAGGCCGGCTTACAGTCCCTTGCCGCGGCACGGCGATTCTCCTGCCGCGGCCCCCGTTGCTGCAGGACGCTGCGTCTGGACCTTCATCTTATCCGGGCAAAAGGATCCCAGGGTCAGTCTTGCGCGAGAGGGTACAGGCCGTCAGCGGCCCGGCCTTGAGGGCGGCTCGGCCGGCGCTGCGGCGCGGGAGAGAGGTCCAGCCACCCTGCGCCGGATCTGGAGCCACCTTCGCCAAATCGCGCGATCCAGACAGCCGCCGGGCCAGGAGGCCGAGCTTGCGGTCGGCGGGCGCCGTCCCGATCCTTGCCTCAGCCGACCCCGGTGGGACCGTCGATGACGCGTCGCACGCGCCGCGCGAGTTCCAGGCGCTTGTAGGGCTTGTTGATGATTTCGAACTCGGTGCCGCCCGCATCAGTGCGCTCCAGGGACGCCTCCGCGTAGCCCGTGGTCAGCAGCACCTTGATCCGGGGCTGACGCTCGCGCGCGGCGCGGGCCAGCATGACGCCGTTCATGCCCCCCGGTATGATGAGGTCGGTGAACAGGAGGTCGATCCGTCGCTCGCCGTCGAGGATCTCGATGGCAGCCCGGGGGCCGTCGGCCACGATGACCTTGTAGCCGAAATCCTCCAGGATGATGCTGGCGGTCTCGGCCACGTCCACCCGGTCGTCCACGACCAGCACCGTCTCGGTTCCGTGCCGGTCCGCGGACCGCTGCGAGGCCTTGCGCTCCTCCTCGATCTTCTGGTCGCTCGCCGGGAACAGCAGGCGCACCGTCGTGCCGTGCCCGACTTCGGAGTAGACCTTCACCGAGCCGCCCGATTGCTTGGCGAAGCCGTAGACCATCGCGAGTCCGAGACCGGTGCCCTTGCCCTCGCCCTTGGTGGTGAAGAACGGCTCCATCACGCGCTTCAGGATCTCGGGCGGCATGCCGCTCCCGGTGTCGGTGACGGAGACCACCACGTAGGCCCCCGGTCCGACCGTCTTGAACAGGGCGGCGTCCTCGTCCTCGACGAGGAGGTTCTCCGTCTTCACCGTGACGGTGCCCCCGCCCGGCATCGCGTCGCACGCGTTCAGCATCACGTTGAGCAGGGCCACCTCGGCCTGGGTCGGGTCGATGCGGGTATTCCAGAGCTCGGGCAGGAGGTCCTGGCGCAGGGTGACGTGGTCTCCCAAGGTCCGCTCGGCCATCTCGCTCATGCTCTGGACGAGGCCGTTCAGGTTGAGCAGTCGCCCCTCGAGCCGCTGCTTGCGCGAGAAGGCGAGAAGCTGGTGGGTCAGCTTGGCCGCCCGCTCGGACGCATCGCGGACCGCCTCACCGGCCCGGCGCAGGCGTCCGACATCGATATCGGGATGGTCGACCAGCGCGAGCATGACCTCGTTATGTCCGGAGATCACCTGCAGCAGGTTGTTGAAGTCATGCGCGATGCCGCCGGTGAGCTGGCCCAGGCTCTCCATCTTCTGCGCCTGATGCAGGGACTCTTCGGCATCGCGTCGCCGGGAGACGTCGAGCTGCGAGCCGAAGAAGTAGACGAGTTCGCCGGACCGGTTGAACACCGGGGACACGAACAGGGCGTTCCAGAACGAGGAGCCGTCCTTGCGGTAGTTGATGATCTCGGTCGAGAATTCCCGCTGTTCCTGGATGGCCAGGCGCAGGTCGCTCACCACCTCGCGGTCCGTCTCCGCGCCCTGCAGGAAGCGGCAATTCGTGCCGATCAGCTCGTCCCGGGTGTAGCCGGTCATGCGCTCGAAGGCGCGATTGACGAAGATGATCGGATTGTCCGCCTGATGCGGATCCGTGACGATCATCGGCATGCGCGTCGTTTCGACGGCGGCGAAGAAGATATCGTGGTGCTGATCGATGACGCCCGACGGACCGCGGCCGCTGACGGGGGTCTTGGGACCATAAGTCTTCGGCTTCTCGGGGGACGTCGTCAATGCGAAGCTCCAGTCTTCGAGGCACCGGGCGCGCCTTGAACCAGGCCAAATCCACAGATGCCATACGGTGTAATACCAAGCCTCACTGATCAGAACGCATGGGCCCATCGGCGCAGTCCGATGGACA